>CBDDRQ010000018.1:0-18633 GCA_965233125.1 uncultured bacterium | reverse complement strand
GGAGAAGCTGGAAAGGGGGGGATTGCTTTTAGGATTAATCCCCCCCTTTTTTAAAATAAGGGGCGGGCCCCCTTTTTTTTTGAGAAAAAGGAAGAAAAGCGGAAAAAAACCGCCATTCCCCCCCCCCCCCCCCCCCCCCCCCTGCTACTCGCCGTCGCCGCCCCCAGAACCTTCTGGCAGGAAGCAATGCGGGTAGTACGGTGGAACGCGCTTCGACTCGGTGAACATCGGATACTCCGGGCAATCGAAACGCTCGAGCGAGCACGCCGACAGCGCGAGACAGCAGAGCAAGGGAAGAAGGAGCGCTTTCATGTTTTCCCCCTCTGAGTGTTGAGGATCGTCATATCTCCCGCGCCCCCGGTCAGAAGCGCGTCCAGCTCCACCGCCGCGCCGCCGACGAGATCCTCGTATGGCGCCGCTGCGTTTGCGATCCTGATCTTCCACTTGCGGCGCACGGCCTCGATCGACGCGGCCGCCGCTCCCCACGAGGCTGCCTGGTCTAGGATCAGCTCTGCCGCCTGCTTGGCCGTCAGCGCGCCCGGTGCGCCGTCCTGGGCGGCACCAGCCGCGGCGTCGAGCTCGGCCTGGACGAAGGGGGGGATGCTGCCCCCTGCGTAGCCGTCGTCGGCGAAGGCTCGAGCCTCCTCGCGCTTCAGGAGGTAGACGGTCTCCTGGCCGGGCTCGGCGCCGATGTAGCGCCGCCGCGCCTGGCCGGCGCGCCGGTCGACCTCGGCGAGCGCCTGCTCTTTCGTCATCGGCTGCTTCTCGATCTCCTCGTCCTCGACCACCAGGAAGTCGACGCCCGCGCGCACGATGTATAACAGGATCTCGAAGTCCGGCCAGGGTGCGGGCACGTTGACGGTCTTCGCGTGCCCGGCGAGCGCGGCCTGGTATTTCGCGAGCGCGGCGCGCAGCGTGGCCTCGTCGGTGGGGAGCCTGGTCCTCAGGATCTTGAGCATCACATCGGTCCTCTCAAAGCTTGATCATCTTCGTCACGACGTAGGACGGCTGCACGATGTTGTGCGCCGTGCCGCTGCCTGTCGATTGCGCGGTGTGCGTATGTGCCCCATCGGACGAAGTACTAATGTCCGCATCAATCCCGTTGTTTGCGCTATGCGGCAGTTCGTTCGTTTGCCCGCCGTTGCTTGCGTTGTATTCAGCATTGATGCCGTGCGTGTGGGCGCCTTGCGAATCGGTGGTGTGCGTGTGCGCCGCGAGCTCGGCGATCGACAGCGCGTGTGTCTCGGCGCCGCCGACGTTGCCCACCGCGTTGCCGAGCGTGCCGGTGCCGGCGCCGCCCTTGCCGACCGCGGTGCGCCGGCGCGAGTCGGGCGTGCCGAAGGTGGTCGCGCCGTCGCCCACACCCCAGGTGGTGCCGATCTTGTTGAAGAGCGCTGAGTTGGCGCCGGTGCGTGAGATGTTCGCGCCGTCGCACGCCACGGCGTAGCCGGCGATCACGGCGTCGGCCGCGTACTCGAGGATGATGCCCGGCGGCGGATCGTCGCTCACCTTCCGCACGTCGACCCCGGTGCAGGCGGCGCGCGTGGCGCGGCCCTGGTAGAACTCGGCGCCGGGCTGGCCCGCGACCTTTAACACCAGCGTGAAGTTGCCGGTGGTGTCGTTGACGACCTCCCAACTCCAAGGGGTCTGGTCGACCTCGATGACGCGGTTTCCCGTTAGAGCGCCGGTGAAGATGAGGATCTGCCGGCGCTGCTCGTCCTGGGTGAGGACGGTCGTGCCGGCGCCGCCGGCGACGTCCTTCGAGAGCGTGCGAGGCACCGCCAGGCCAGCGAGCGGGCTGCAGCGGATCTTCTTCGTGCCCACGCCCCACACGATCGCCGCACCGCCGTTCGAGGAGCTGAGGACCGTCGTGCGCGCGAGCCGCGCCGGGGCCGCGAGGATCGTCCCGATGCCGGTTTCCCAATCGACATCGTCGGTGGCGGCGTACGGGCACAGGTTCCCCGCGCCCATGACGCTGAAGGACTGAAACCCAACCTGCGCGCCGGCAAGCGTGTACTCGCCGTTGCCGGTTGTTTCGCTCGTCTCGAAGACGCGGTCGTCGGTCTTGAAGGTCATTTACAGGGGCCCCCCTGAGTCTTCATCCGGTGAAGCTCGATCGCGGATGACACGATCCCGAAGTACAGGTTTAAGACCTCGTAACCCAGCGTCATTGTGGCCGGAGCTTTAACGCCAACCCTGTATCTAGCGAGCATCAATCGTTCAGCGCGCTTAAGGTCCATCGGTGGGAGAAGCTCTAGCGCCTCGCGGGCCACAGCGATGCACGTATCTAATGCTTCCTTGTCGGCCGCATCAAGCGCTTCGTCCGATGCACTCACGAGACGGCTTCCCGCACGTTGTGCAGTTCTCTGATCACGCCCTGCAGGGCGCCGAGGAGTTGCTTTGTTTGCGTGCGCAGCTCTTGGATCTGATCCCTCGACGACTCCAGGATGCTGGCGGGCAGGTCTCTCAGCAGGTCGATCTCAAGGCTGCGCTGCTGGTCAAGAACGGAGGTGAGCGAACTCTTGACCTCGCTGAAGAGCTCCTGGAAGCCGCCTCCGGAGGCGTAGGTGTCGCGCCCCACGTCCAGGAGCTGCTGGGCGACGCCGGGGAAGGCGCGCACGGCGTCGAGATCGCCGGCCCTGGAGCGCGCCAGGACGTCGCTGTAGGCGCCGCGCGCCGCAGCGACGCGGTCGAGGGGCGCGTTCACGTCCGACACGCCGAGGCTCGTCTGGAAGCTCTCCAGCCCGGAGATGCCCAGCTGCTGCGGCAGGGTGCGCACGAGGTTGCCGATCGCCTGCCGGCCCGATTCGATGTACGCCTCCCACTGCTCGGCGCTCATCGCCATGACGCCGGTGAGCTCCTCGATCGAGCGGCCGAGCGCCTGCGAGATGGCTTGCAGCCGGTCGGCGGCGATCTGCTCGTCGGCCATCGACTGCGTCCAGTCGGTGTGCTCCATGCCGAAGGCGTACTGGCGCGCGTTCACCGGGGCGAGCGAGGCGTTGACGCGCGAGATCTCGCCGGAGGAGAGGCCGAGGTTGCGGATGATGTTTTGCTCGCGGGTCGCGAGGCCCCCGGTAAAGGCGTTGAGCGAGGGGATCATGTCGTTGCCGAACCAGGCGTCGTTGCGCCAGGCGCCCTGCTGGCCGAAGGGCGCGGAGACGCCGCCGCGGCGCATCGCCGCGCCGTCGCCGTCGAAGAGCCCGAGCGCGTTCGCGGCGAGCAGGCCGCCGCCGATCCAGGGGAGCGCCGCGCCGATGCCCATGCCGGCGCCGCCGATGAGGCCGCCCGCGCCCGTCTCGACGATCCCGAGCGCCGCGGCCTCGCTCGCGAGCGCCGCCCCTCCGGAGGTGGCCCAGAGGCCGGCGCCGGCCGCGCCGCCGGCGCCGCTGAAGAACCCGCCGCCGCCGCCGAAGCCGCCGCCGAAGATCGAGTTGGTCACCCCGCCCATCAGGCTCGACATGCCCTGGGCGAACGGCCGCACGATGGGCGAGATGATCGGCGTGAGGATCGCGGTGCGGAACGCGGCCTTCAGGTACTCGAGCCCGCTCTGGCCGCCGCGCATGATGGCATCGGTGAGCGAGCGCTCGATGTTGTCGGAGGTGCGCTGCCACTCGCGCTCGGCGGTGCGCGCCTGCTCGGCGAGGATCTGCGTCGTCTCGGCCTGGGCGCGGGCATAGCTCTCGCGCGCCTGCTCCTGCGCGGCGATCTGCTGGCGCACGACCATCGTGTGGTCCTCGGCGACCGACAGCGCTTCCTCGGCCCAGTTCACGCCGTCGGTGCGGAGCTGGTTGAGCGTGGTATCGAGCTCGACCTGCGTGCGGCGCTGCTCGGTGGCGTACTGCAGCCGCGCGGCTTCCACCTTCGCGTGGTCGACCTCCACCGACAGCGCCTGCTCGGCCCAGTCCAGGCCGCGCTGATCGAGCAGGGCGACCGTCTCGCGGATCTTGAGCAGCTCCGCCTGGTGCGCCTTCTGGGCGGCGCGGCGAGCGGCCTCCGTTGTCGGGTCGACTCGTCCGCCGAGTACTACGTTCGACGGCGGGCTTGGCTCCATCCAATCGTTGACGGTGATCGCAGGACGGCGTTGCGGCGCGCTCTCAACATTCGCGCGCTCGCGTGCTGCCATCGTAAGGCCGATGCGACCGAGAATCCCCATTCCGCCCGGCAGCTTTGCGAGGAAGTCAGCCGGGAACTCCATGAAGAAGCCACGGAGGTGCGTGCGCGTGCCCTCGATCTCGCGTTGCACGTCTTTGAGGATCTCAGCCGCGCCACTAAAGCCACGCTGAATGTATCCGCCTACGGTTTCGGTCTTACCAACCGTCTCGAGCAGGTCACCCCACGCGTTGTTGAGGTCCTTGGTCGAGCGGGTAATGCCAGTGTTCATCTCAGCGGCTACGCCGCCGATTCTTTGCCGCCATATCTCGAGCACGGCGTTCTGCGCTTCCAGAGCCCGCCCCTGGGCGACGAGCGTTTGGATGTGATGCTCCTCCGCCTCGGTCAGTCGACCAAAATTGCGCTCCATCATCATCAGCCCTTCGGTGGGCGATTGGAGGGTCTTGCCGACCATCTCCGCGGCTGATGTGATCTCCGTTCCCATGAAAGCGGCCAGGTCCGCCGACACGCGCATGGCTTCGCGAAACACCTGGCCGTGGATGTTGCCGAACTTCAGCAGCCCCGCCTGGGCGTTCATGACCTGCGCGTCGTCGAAACCGAGGCCCGCTTGCGTCGTCGCGGCAAGCTCTTGCAGCTCGCGCTTCGTCAGCCCCGCCTGATAGCCTGTCGCGCGCAGTACCGCCAGGAGGCGGTTTTGCGCCTCCTCGTCTTGCTGTGTAGCTCGGGCGACGGCGGTCGTATATCCGACCAGCGCTGCAACGCCGGCTGTCCATGCAAGGGCTAAAGAGCGAACGGCCTGTGCCTTTTTGTCGTACGCCTGGATCTGCCGCAATGAGGAATCGACGCTCTTCTTCTGGGCGTCGGTGAGCTGAAGCTGGCTCGCCCGATACCGCTCGAGCTCGACGCGGCTCTTGCCGACGGTGCTCGCCTCGTCGCGTAGCCGCTCGACGAAGCGGCGCGATTCGTCCGCGTTGCGTTTCGCCTGCTCGCTACCGCGCCGACCTTCCTCGCGCGTCTTGCGGAGCGCCCCCTCGGCGTCCTTCGCCGCGTCGACGACGCCCGAGGCGTCGCCGCCGATCTTGATGCCGGCGGTGTGCTGGCTCTCAGCCACGTCCGATGGGCCTCAGAAACAAACCGGGGCCCCTACTCGGCCCGAGGCTCGCAGCGGCGCTTCGTGTCTTTTGCCGTCGATCGTCACGATGACCACGCGGTCGTCGTAGCGTTTCGCCGCTAAGACGTGCGCCGCGGTCAGCTCCTCGTCCTTGACGATGAAGGCATCTCGCACCTTCCCCTTGCCTACATCGCTTTTATAGGGAAGACGGGTCGGCGTCGCGGTTTGAACGAGCGGCTTGCGCTTGAACGCCTTGACGGCCTCCGCGGCAGGTATCTCAATTCCGGGGCGCATCAGCATAAAGAAAGATCTCCTCTAGGAGGGGTGACTGCACTGGGTGGTGACAACGCGAAAACGGGGGCTGTCTTCCGGTCAGCGCATGGAGAAGGGGCTAATCGCAGCATCGCCCCACAACGGCCGCGCGACTCGAGGGGTGCGGCCAGGGCGCAGAGCGTCGGCGCGGGGCGGGCCCCGGTGTAGGACGCGATGCGAGGCCCCTTCTCCATGCCCGTTCGTCACGGCGCCGATTTATACAGCCCGCGATAATCGATCACGGCGCCGCCGTAGATGTGGCGGATCTTGACCGTGATCTGATCGTTCGCGAACAGGCTGCCTACGCTCGGCTGGTCCTGCACAAAGAGCTCGGGCTCATCGTTGCCATCGAGGAATCCGATCTCGATGCACGGAAGCACGGCAGGATCGGCAACGACGCACCAGTCGTTGGTGTCGGTCCAGTACCAGATCGGCAGCACCTCGATCGGCAGGCTCTGGACGAACGACCGGTCCTGATTCTCGCCGCGACGGAAGAGATTGACCGCCGTTTCCTCCAACTCGAAAGGCACAGCCAGGCGTGCCGGCTGCGCGCCGATAGGGTCGCCGGAGTCAGGTTCTGTCTGGCGCATCATCGCGGCGCGCGCCGCATTGAGCGCCGCGGCGGACAGTGCGGCGCTGTCGAGGTTGTTTCGGGTCGCGTGGAACAACGCGACGCCGTCGTATATGACTGGATTGGTTCTCAGAAAGTCGAGCACGAAGTGCGCGATAGTGCGCAGGGCCGCCTCGGCTAGGCGCTTGGGTATGCGTCGAATTGCCTGGATGTCATCGTTTTTCACCATCTCGAGGGTGAATACCTCGGTGCCGCCGTGCTTCTGCAGCGAGAACGATGCGCTCTCGTCGGCGGGCGATTGAAGTGCCTGGTAGGACGAGCCCTCATTCACGGTCGGCAGATCGCCGTAGCCGCCGAAGCGCACGCGCTGCTGGTTGCGAAAGTCGGGCACGCTGTCGCCGATCTTTACGAGCTTGCGCCACACGTTCCACCGGTCGCCCCTACGGTACTCAGCGACCATCGCCCGCCTCACTGCGGACCCGAAAACCTCTGTCCAGGAGCCGGTGTCCAGCGCCTCTCGCATCCGCATCTGGTTGCAGTTCGCCAGCCGTCCGGTCATGCGCTCGTCGCCGGTGATGCGCTCGTAGCACTCGCGAAATGACATTGCCTTTGGCGAGGTGAGGAAGCGATAAATCAGCTCTTCGCCAAAGCACGCGAAGCCGGCTCCGGGGTCGGGGAAAAAGATTCCATTCGCGCCGCGCGCGGCTGGGACGAATGTCCGGATGTGCCCTGGTACAGACGGCAGACGAAACTGGCGGTTGGTCATTTCGCTTTACCCTTCTTTGTGGTTTGATTTTTCCAAGCCGTACACGAAGCCCGCCTCCCGCAGCACTTGTGCGACGGCGCCCGCCCTGGCATCAGCGGCAGCGGCGTACACCGCCCCTCCGCCATCGAGGATCGGAGGAACGTGCCTGCCTTCTCCAGGGCGCATGCCTGGAAGAAGAATCGCGCCGTCCCAACCGCAATTGGTGTTCCCCAACCGGCAGGCCATCATCACGCGCCGAATGGCCGCAACCTCTATTACAGTCTGAGCGACCTCGGGTGCGACGGCGTTGTACTTCTCCATCGCCGAGGCGTAGAGGGCCTCGAGGAACGCCGCGAGCTCCCGCCGATAGGCCGCTCGCAAGGTCTCGAGCTCGGCGTTGAGGGCGTCCAACCGCTCGCGAAGCCGGCCGGCGACCGCGGATGATTCTTCGATCTGGCGGCGCGCTACCGTTGCATCGACAAGCAGCGACTCGGCGCGCTGGCGGTCGGGCTCGCTTCCATTGAGCCGCGCATCGGCGAGAGCATTGATGCGTGCGACCTCTTTATCGCGCAGCTGCTCACCGAGCGTAGATACCCGTTCGTTTTCGGCGGCGATGAGGTCGCGGAGGCGGTCGCGCTCGGTGGTGAGCTGCTCGAGCCGCTTGATGAGGTCGCTTTTCTGAAGCGTCGCCTCGGAACGCGCGTCGCCGGAGCCGGCGAAGAGCTTCGACAAGCGCCCCAGCACGGAGGATTTTCCCGGCGCGCCGCCGGTCGACTCGATGGTTCCCGACACATTGTTCACGCTGGCCGCCTCTTTCGGTTGGTTCTCATCGCGTTGATCTCTTGACCGTGCGCGCTGTTTGAAGTTGGAAAAGACGAGCCCGAACGCGCGCGGCCCCCCGAACCCCGAAGGAAGTCGGTTCGGTTGTGCTGGCGCGCGCCGGGCTCGAAAGAGATGTGCTGATAGCTGCCTCAGCTTTGATGCGCCACACGTGACGTTCTGTGGTATCGAAAGCTCTGGCCGTTGCGCCCGCTGCTTGCCCAGAGGCGAGCATCGAGCGGATCCCTTCGTTACGAGCGGCGCGGAGCAGCGCGTGCGCTCGAGGCACTACTAGCTCCTCGCCGCCGCAGAGTTTGCATAGCGCCGCGACCGCCGATGCATCACCGAGCGCCGCGGTGAGTTTCCCTCCTTCTTGTGGAGTCCGCGGGACCCGGATTCTTGTTCCGCCGAAGTGCTTAGCCAGCAACAGGAGCGCTGGCACGGGAACGCTGTGTGCGAGTTCCTTAAACAGCTTTGGCGCGAATCGAGCAAACGCGATCCCATCGATGTTCTCTAGGTCCATCCCCTTTTGCGCTGCCCCCTCAGGTGTGGAGATGTGCGAACACTCCCCATCGGATGTGTCTAGGCTGGCCGCCGGCAGCGTAGTAATCAACGCTGACGGCGGTCAGGGCCAGCCAGAACTAAGAAGATCAGGGGGGGGGATGCGGCCCCGAAAGCTGAAAACGGGCTTTTCGGGCGACCTCAGGTCCCGTGCGCATCCCCTCTAGAAGGCTCGACGATTGGATTTAAAGGGGTCTTAACAGGGGTCTGGGCGAAAGTGCGTGGGGTAGGGGCCACCCCAGCGCGCCACGTGCGATGGCGGCGATCGGTCGGAGCCGATTTTTGAGCAAAGGAGGGGGGGGGTAAGAGCCCCCCGCGCCGGGCCGGCACCGGCGCGGTTCCACGTGGACCAGCTAGTCGGTTCGGGGTCCTCCAGGCCCGGCCTGCCAGCCTTCCTGCTGACCGACAGCGCTCATCAGCCGCTGCATCGACCCGCAGGTCTCCGCGATCAGCGCCGGCAGGCGTGCCTTGAGCTCGGCGCCGTCGCCGATCGCGTCGGCGAGTCGGCGCAGGCGACGGAGCTGCGCGTCGAGCGCGACCAGGTTATGGACAATCACATCGCGATTCATCTTTAGGTGCTCCTTGGCTGGTGGCCTCGTCTTTCCGGAAGGGAATGCCGGCCTCAACGTGCTCGCGCGGGATATATGCGCCAGGCTTACAGGGCAGTGTGCGAACGCGCGGGTTGGTGAGCGGCAAAGCGCGCTGCAGCTCGTCCATCTCCTGGTCCAGGCGCTTGAAATAGGAGCGCGGCAAACGAGCTCGCGGAAAGCGGCGGCGCGGATAGAGGTGCGACCACGCGAAGCGATCGGCGAGCGCTTCATTCACCCGATACAGGGCGGCCCGCTTTGCAGACGAGCGAAACTCGTCGTTTAGCAGCATGGCCGCAGGGGAAAGGTTGTTGACGCGGTGGCCCGCTTCGTGGAGGAACACAAAGCGATAGATGTCGGCGCGCGGTATCGCAGCCCAATCCATTTCTGGACGCTCGCATGTTGCAAACGCCGCTTCGTCGATCTCATTTGCGATGGTGATTCCAGGTACCTCTGCGCAGCACCCCGGCGCATCTCTAACCTCGGCGTCCTTGTAGACTCCCACGCGCCAGGGCGAGTACTGCCCGAACGTCCCGGGCATCGACGCCGCCTCACGGACCACGATGACGCAGCCGTACTCGGTGCGGGCCATGTGATCGAGCTCCCGAAAGAGCGGGAGCGTCAGTGCTACTCGTTGCACGCTTTTGCTCTTAAGCAGTGTGAGCACCGTTAGGATCGAGGGGGAAGCTAGATACGGCAGCCAGAGGCGAGCAGCATTCTGGTGGCGGACACGATCGCAGCCGTTGCATCACTGAACTGCGGGCTCTCGAAGCGCCGTCCCGACTTCTCAAGCACGCAGCCCTGCGCCTTGTTCTTGGAGACGACTCGCGGATTCCAACCGAGCGCCGCAAGTCGCCGGAACACCGTTCCCTTTACGGTGATCTCGTTGGTCGTGTAATACGGAATTGCCGCGCATAGACGCTCATCTAGCTCAGCGTTCGTCGGTTCGCGCAGTGCACGAGGTTTCTCCGGCGCGAGATATCGATCGTCGTCGTCGGGTACCTCGCGTACGTCGTATGGGTCATTGGTGTCTCGCCAGGTCGCCTTTCTCGGGCATGCGGCACATTGGATCTCGATCTCGACCCACTCGTAATCGAGGCCGCGCCGGCGGCGCCTTCCTTCCGAGCGCAATGTAGACCAACGCCGGTGCCCGCACGCACCCATGATGCGCTCGTGGATGACTCGATCCTCGTGCCAGTCGCGCGGCATAGGGACGCTCTAGACTTTCAGTGATTATTCGCGGCGAGCCCCGCGCGTTTTCGTTGCAGCAGTAACGAGGTCGCTAATCTTCAGCGCATGTGCCGTCGTTGTTGCCGCGGTTGTGATCGCTGATCTCCGTCCGGCGCCTGGCTTGACGAGGGAAACCTCGTTGTAAATCCCGCCTACGAGCATAATCGCCACCGTGGCCGAGAGCTTCGTTTCCTCTACGCCCACTTCTTTTAGGGCGCGCTCCAACGCAACGTATATTTGGGCGAGCTCATCAATATCTATGCCGGCGCGAGCGGACGGCTCTTTCTTGCCGGCAAGGTCTGTGGTGCCAACGCCAAACAAGAGCCAATCGCAGCTAATGCCTCGCTCTTTCGCAAGAGCTACCACTTCCTCGAGAGGCACCGATCCGGAGCCGATGCGGTTGTAGAAGGCGCTCCGCTTCATCTTCAGCGCAGCCATGAGCGCCTTGTTGTCTTCGCCGACCCCGAGCGCCTCGCGAAGCCGCAGCATCACAGCGTTGAACGACGCGGGAGCAGGCCGTTTTCCCACTAGTTGGAAAATCCAGAAATATGGACTAGACTGTTATCCATCTGCGTGGAATTGTAAGGGCGGAGGATGGCTAAAACAAGTGACCAGGTTCGTGAGGAGTTCCACCGTCGGGGCGTCTCGTTTGCCGAATGGGCGAGGGCGCACGGCTTTCCCATCAGTCTTGTTTACGCGGTGATGACCGGTCGTCGCAGGGCCCTACGCGGGAAATCGCACGCCGTCGCGGTTAGCTTGGGCTTGAAGGTTGGCGAGCCGCGCGCGAGGCGCAGCAAAGGAATCTCTCGGTGAGAGGACACGCCGCATTCAGGCTCCCCGCCGGGATTCTCCGGCAGATCCTCGCACGCGTCGCGCTGCGCGGCCTGGGCAATTACAAGGGGCTCGAGCGCTGGCTAGCGGCGCACGGCTATTCGGTCAGCTCTTCCTCCCTGCACCGCGCGCTCAGCGGGTTTGAGGCCGAGGCCCTCCTTCTACGGCGCGCGCGGTTTCTGCAGGTGGCTGCGCGGCCTGGTCGCCTTCCCCTCGAAGTCGCGCTGCTCGCAGTAGTGCTGGGCGACCTCGCGAGGGCGCGCGGCAACCGCACCAGGCGAGCCTCGCCGTGAAAGTCCCGCGTCTCCGTCGCTTGAGCGACGAGCACCGGACGCGGGTCGAAGAGCGGCTGCTCGCCGGCGATTTCGAGAGCTACCGGAAGCTGTCGGCGGAGCTGCGCCGGCGCTTTGGTCATCACATCTCGCCTAGCGCGCTATGGGCGCACCGTCAGCGCCTGCTTAGCGCGCGGGCAGAACAACAACAAGAAAAAGGAGATCGCGGATGAATCGTCAAGGCCGGCGTATCCAGCCACAGGTTGGACCAAGCGTCCCGCCGGAGATTGAAGTTTCGCCTAACGCCGTAGTTCCTTGCGCCGTGGGCGACCTTGCCGAGTGGCAGCTCCGTATTGCCGCGGCGCGCTCGATTGTCCTCGCAGAGGCGGAACTCCTGTGCGAGCAGCTCGGCGTCGACAAGGGCCTCCGGGCGTTCGTCGAGCTGGTGGGGAAGGGCGCTGTGCGCCCCGAGATCGTGGAAGCCTTGCGCCAAGCGAATGCACGGCGGCGCACCGGCGAACGACCGCTCTGCAAATCGACGCTGTATGGATGGCGGGCGCTTGCCGCCGGTGCGGTTACGCCAGCGGAGCGGCTGACGCGTCTTGCGCCAGACGGCGCAGGCAAGAAATGGGGTCTGGACCAGGATCTTGCCGCGGTGCTGGCCAAGTACCGCAGCCCGAACAAGCCTTCGCTGCGCTGGTGTGTTGCACAGGTGGCAAATGAGCGCGGCTGCAACCTTGATTCCCTTTACTCGAGCGCCCGGCGCCAAATCGCCAAGCTGCCCAAGCCGGTCTTTTACGTAGGGCGAAACACCGGCGCTGCGCTCAAGGCGCTTCAGCCCTTCCGCCGGCGTGACTTTCTTGCGCTGGCGCCGAATGATGTGTGGAGCGGCGACGGTCACAGCGCGAAGCTGCGGATCGCGCACCCTGACACGGGTAACCCGTTCGTCCCGGAGGTCACCATGATCCTGGATGTGGCCACGCGCTACATCGTGGGCTGGAGTGTCTCGCTCTCGGAGAACTGCCTCGCGGTGAGCGACGCGCTGCGCCACGGCGTCTCGCGGCATGGCATCCCGCTCGTGTACTACTCCGACAACGGCGGCGGGCAGAAGAACAAGATGCTCGACGCACCGGTGACCGGCATCCTGGGCGGCCTGGGCATCCACCACGAAACCGGTATCCCTGGAAATGCCCAAGGCCGCGGCGCGATCGAGCGGCTCTGGCCCTCAGCGACCATTCCGCTCGCGCGTCGCTTCGCCACGTTCCAGGGGCGAGGCGCCGATCGCGACACCCTGCGCAGCGTGGCGCGCGAGATCGACCGGGGGTTGCGGGCCGCAAAGAGAGGCGATGTCACCGCGCTGCCGAAGCGCCTGCCGACATGGCAAGAGTTCCTCGATGCCCTCGAGGACGATGTCGAGGCTTATAACCGCACGCACCGTCATCGATCGCTGCCGAAGCTGGACGGCGTCAACCACGCCACACCGGCCGAGTACCGCGCTGCGCGGCTAGCCGGCACGGAGGTGCAAGTGCCACCGCCGGCGGAGCTGCAGGCGCTGTTCATGCCCTCCGTCATGCGCCTCGCTGCGCGCGGCGAGGTGAGGCTCTGGAACGGCATCTATTTCCACCCCGACCTGATGCTCGTGGATGGCGAGCGGGTGCGCGTCTGCTACGACATCCACCACGTCTCGTACGTTCTCGTCCGCAAAGCCTCGGGCGAGTTCATCTGCAGGGCGGAGCTGGGCGGGAACAGCAGCTCCTACATGCCGCTGCCCTTCATCGAGCGTCTGCGCGAGGAGCGCGCGGCGCGCCAGCGCGCGCGCCTGGAAGCAAAGCTCGCCGGGGTCGAGGCCGAGCGCCGCGGCAGCACGACGACAGCGCCCGGGATTTCGGCCGAGGAGATGGCGCAGTTCGAGCGCGAGTTCACGCTCGAGCCGCCGCAGGAGGAGAAGCCCATCGAGCTCATGGGGGACAGTGAGCGCTACGCGCTCTGGAAGAGCCTGCACAAGCGCAAGGAAGCCGGAGAGCAGATCGACGGACGCATGGCCCAGTTCTATGCCGGTTACGCCGAGACCGGCCTTGAGTGGCTGGAAATGGAGCTCGAGTTCGAGCGCCGCATGGCGAATCGATAACTAAACCGCGCCCCGCCGGGCGCTCGCAATCAACCGCTTCACGAGGAGGATGAAGATGTCCGCCGCCGCCCTGCAAACCGTGCGCATGCCGAACATCGCGCCGCTGCGCAACGTGATGCTCCTCAAGCGCTCGATGGAGCACCTGGTCAAGCGCAGCGCCAACCTGCCGGGCATCGGCGTCTTCTACGGCCAGGCGGGTCTCGGGAAGTCCAACGCCTGCTCCGCCGCCGCCGTGGGCTTCCGGGGCGTCTACATCGAGACACGCAGCCACCACACGAAGAAGTCGTTCCTGCTCGCGATCCTCGCCGAGATGGGCATCAAGCCCGAGCGCACGACGAGCGAAATGGTCGACCAGATCTGCCAGGAGCTGATGCTCTCGCGCCGGCCGCTCATCCTGGACGAGGGCGACTACCTGGTGCACCGCAGCCTCATCGAGCTCGTAAGGGACATTTACGAGGGCTCGGGCGCCGCCATCCTGCTCGTGGGCGAGGAGCGCTTCCCGGCGAACCTGAAGCGGGCCTCGGAGCGCTTCTACGATCGCGTGCTCGAGTGGACGCCGGCGGAGCTCGCCGACCTCGAGGACACGCGCAAGCTCGCCAAGCTCTACTCCCCCGACGTCGAGATCCGCGACGACCTCATCGCCCGCATCCTCGAAGTGTCGCGCGGCGTGGCGCGGCGCATCGCCGTCAACGTCGAGAACGTGCGCCAGGAGGCGAAGAAGGCCGGCAGCCGGGCGATCGACCTGAAGACCTGGGGCTCGAAGGGCTTCTACACCGGCGAGGCGCCGATGCCGAAGCTGGAGCGCATCAATGGCGGCCGCAGCGGTGCGCTCGCTGGACCCGCTATACGAGACGCGGCTCGTGGCGCGTAAGCCCGCCCGTCTGGAGCGCGTCGGCGCGCTCACACCCAGGGATCGCATCTGGCAAGCCATTCGCGCTCTCGCTGCATGCGTTGAGCGGCCCGACTTCTCTCCGGCCGAGGTCATGACGCTCACCGCTCTGCACGTCGATACGGTCTGTACCTACTTCCGCGGTCTATGCAACGCCCGGCCGCCATACGTCGTGCTCGTGGCCAGACGCCCAGCTGCCCGGCGTCGCGAGTGCTTTCGGTACATCCTGACGCGCGACGTTGGCGTCACAGCTCCGGGCGTGAGCGCGGCCGGTGAACCAACGCAAATAGGCGAGTCGAACCAGCTGATGTGGCTCGCGATGAAGGCGCTTCGCGTGTTCACGAGAGCGGAGGTCGCCGAGGCCGCGCAGCACGGTACGCGACGCCGCATTAGCTCTCAGGCCGCTGCGACTTACATCAAGTTCCTGTGCCGCGCAGGCTATTTGGGCGTTGTCTCACCGTCCAAACCAGGAAAGCAGGCTCGCTATCGCCTCGTCAGGAACACGGGGCCGCGCGCACCGCTCGTTTGCCGAGACAAGAGCGTCATGGACGCGAACACTGGTCACATCGTCCTGGAGGCCACACGATGAACGACAACCGCCGCCGGCGAGAGCTCGCCGCAATACACGTGGGCCGGCAGAAGCTCGGATTGGACGACGCCGCCTATCGAGATCTGCTCTGGAGCGCAGCTGGCGTTCGGTCTGCTGCAGACCTCGACGACGTCGGTCGCCAGGCCGTGATCGAGCGTATGCGCAAGCTTGGCTTCGAGCGCGCGCCGGGCGCGAGCCGCGAAGCTCCGCAAGGGAGAAAGCCCTCAGTGCCGGTCGACCGGCTCGCCATGATCAACAAGGTAGAGGCGCTTCTCTCGGCGCGCCAGCTGCCCTGGGGCTACGCGTCCTCAATCGCGAAGCGGATGTTCAAGGTCGAGCAGCTGGAGTGGCTCACGGCCGCGCAGCTCCACACGCTCATCGGGGTCCTCGAGATCGATCGCCAGCGGCGCGCCGCGGCTGGCTGAAGGGGGGGCGGTGGCCCCTTTTTGTGGCTCTCAAACCAAGTGGCGCCACGTCGGGCTTTCCCACTCTAAAAGCAACCGGCGCACCCCCTTTTCGGGGCCTTTCACTCTAAAAGCAACCGGCGCACAGGGCCGCGGCTCCGGCCTCGGCTCTTCGCCCGCAACCCTCTGACGCTGTTTCGTTTTCCAGCTCCCTCCCGGGTCGTTGCGGCCCATCCCGGTTTCTCTAAAAGCAATCCGCTCCTCACAAGCCTCTCCAGCCGCTTTGGTCTACCGCGGGAATGCTGGCGCGCCCGGCAGGATTTGAACCCACGACCCCCTGGTTCGTAGCCAGGTACTCTATCCAACTGAGCTACGGGCGCGAAGGGCGTGGATTATAGCAAAGGGGGTGGTCGAAATGAGCTTCGTACTGGCGGTGACGATTCGCGTCAAGCCGGAGAACGTGGATGCCTTCATGAAAGGCGTGCTCGAGAACGCGGCCAGCGCGCGCAAGGAGCCGGGCTGCCGGCAGTTCGAGGTGCTGGTCGATCCGCAGGATCGGACCAGGGTGATGCTGTTCGAGGTCTACGACGACGAAAAGGCCTTCGAAGCGCACCAGCAGACGCCGCACTTCAAGAAGTACCTCGCCGAGGCCGTGCCGCTGCTCGCCTCCCGCGAGAGGTCCATCTGGAAACGCGCCTAGGATAGAAGCAGGCCGCCGAGGAGCGCGCCGCCGGCGATCATCCACAGGGGATTGAGCCGCGTCGCCAGCACGGCAGCCGCGGAGACCGCGGCGATGAGCCACAGGCGCCAGTCGGGAATTCCGCCCGGCGTGGCGATGACGTAGCCGCCGGAGAGCACGAGCGCGACGACGATGGGCGCGATCGCGCGCTGGACGGCGAGGCGCCAGGGCGAGTCCTTGAAGCGCTCCCAGAGGTCGGCGACCCACCACGCGATCACCGCGGCCGGGCCGCACACGGCGCCGAGGGCGACCAGGGCGCCGGCGAGGCCCGCCACCTTCCAGCCGATGAGGGCGGCGATCAGCACGTTCGGGCCGGGCGCCGCCTGCGCCACGGCGAAGAGCTGGACGAACTCGACCGGGCTCGTCCATTCCTTCACCTCGACCACGATGCGCTGCATCTCCGGCATCACCGCCGGCATGCCGCCGAAGGCGACCACGGACAACAGCCCGAAGTAGAGCGCGAGCTCGAGCAGGATCAGAGCCACGCTTTCCTCGACGCGAGGATCGCGAGCACCAGCGCGACCGGCAGAACGTAGAGGAGCGACACGCGGCCGAGCGCCACCGCGATGAAGCAGGCGGCGACCAGCGCGAGCGCGACAGGCTTCCTCACCAGCACCCTGCCGAGCTTGACGGCGGTGCCGATGAACAGCCCCGCCCCCGCGGCGCCGACGCCCGTGACGACGCCTTTCACCATCGGGACCTCGGCGAAGTCGGCGTAGATCGCGCCGAGCGCGAGCACCCAGACGAAGGGCAGCGCCACCAGTCCGAGGAAGGCGACCAGCGCGCCACGCACGCCGAACCAGCGCTTGCCGAGCACGATCGAGGCATTGCCGACGTTCGGGCCGGGCAGGAACTGGCAAAGGCCGATGGTCTCCGCGAAGTCCGCCGGCGCGAGCCAGCGCCGCTCCTCGACCATGACGCGGTGCGCCCAGGGCAGCACCCCGCCGAAGGAGCGCGCGCCGATCGAGAGGAAGCCGAGGAACAGCTCGGTGAGCGTCCGGGGAGGCGTGACGGGCATTCTTTTGTGGGAATATACCGTCGAATGCGCGCCCTCATCGCCTTCGCGATGTTTTTTCTTGGAACTGCAAGCGCGCAGCCTTTGCCGATCTTCGACGCGCACCTGCACTACAGCCACGACGCATGGGAGTCGGTGCCGGTCGCCGACGTGATCGCGATCCTGCGCAAGGCCGGGGTGCGCCGCGCGCTGGTGTCGAGCTCGGGCGACGACGGCCAGCAGCGCCTCTACGCCGCGGCGCCGGATCTCATCATCCCGGAGCTGCGGCCGTACCGGAGGCGCGGCGAGATCGGCACCTGGTTCAGGGATGAATCGGTCATCCCTTACCTGGAACAGAGACTCGCCCGCCATAAGTACGTTGCTATCGGCGAATTCCATCTGTACGGCGCCGACGCCGACCTGCCGGTGCCGCGGCGCATGGTCGAGCTCGCGCGCAAGCACAAGCTCTTCCTGCACGCGCACTCCGATGCCGACGCCGTCGAGCGGCTCTTCCGCCAGTGGCCGCAGGCGCGCATCCTCTGGGCGCACGCGGGCTTCGAGCAGCCGGAGGTCGTGGCCGAGATGATGCGCAAGCACCGCAACCTGTGGGCGGACCTCGCCTTCCGCACCGACCACGGCTCGAGCGGCAAGGTCGACGAGGCCTGGCGCGGCGTGTTCCTGCGCTTCCCGGACCGCTTCATGGTCGGCACCGACACCTTCACGCCCGAGCGCTGGCACTACGTGCCCGGGCACGCCGAGTGGTCGCGCGCCTGGCTCGAGAGCCTGCCGCGCGAAGTCGCCGAGCGCATCGCATGGAAGAACGGCGAAGAGCTCTTCGGTTCGGCTGCCTCGCAGGACTAGCGGCTGCGCTCCCGGCGTGGGCGTGCACGCCCGCGCTGGAAGGCACTCGCCTGGAGTCCTCCCGGTACGTGCTGGTCTACAAGGCCTCCGACCTTCCCGTAGCAAGTCATTTCACGATGGAAATCGCGGCGTGCGCCAAGACCGGTCCGGCGCCGAAGTCGCTGAAGGTCGACGCGCACATGCCGGAGCACCGGCACGGCATGAACTACGCGCCCAAGGTGACGACGCTCGCCGCCGGCCGCTGGCGCGCCGAGGGGCTGATGCTGCACATGCCCGGCAAGTGGGAGTTCGTCTTCGTCGTCGACGGCGAGCGCATGGCGCACGCGTTGCAGGTTTCCGAAGGCGTACGGTTTTCAGAACCGGAAAAGCAAAGAATCCTCGCGCACGGGCCCTGGCCGCCGCCGGCGCGGCGCGACCCGAGCAACCGCGTCTCGGGCAGGCCCGCAGCGATCGCGCTCGGCGAGCGGCTCTTCTTCGAGCCGCGCCTGTCGGGCGGCGGCTCGATCCTCTGCGCGAGCTGCCATGTGCCCTTTCGCGCCTTCCAGGATGGCCGGGCGCGGGGCTTCGGCCTGAAGGAAGTCGAGCGCAACACGCCCAGCCTCTTCAACGTCGGCCTGTACCGCTGGTACGGCTGGGACGGCGGGAACGACAGCCTCTGGTCGCAGAGCATCCGGCCCCTGCTCGATCCACGCGAGATGAACGCGGACGCCGAGCACGTGGCGAACGTGGTGAGAGGACTGTTTACCGAGGGTTACAAGGCCGCCTTCGGCCGCGATCCCCCGGCGAACCATGAAGAGGTGCTGGTCGACGCGGGCAAGGCGCTCGCCGCCTACCAGGAAACGCTCCTCAGCGGCCGCACGCCGTTCGATCGCTTCCGGGA
>CBDDRQ010000017.1:0-29499 GCA_965233125.1 uncultured bacterium | reverse complement strand
GCCGTCGACCACCAGCGCGTCGACGCCCGCGTCCTGCGCCTTCAGCGCGTGCTCGACCGAGGCGACGACGTGCAGCCACTTCGTGCCGATGGCGCGGAAGCGCGCGAGCTGCGCGCGCGGCCCGCCCTGCGAGGCGACCATGACGGGAATCTTCTGCTCGAAGGCGATATCGAGGAGCTCGGGTGCCCTGGCGCTGTTGAGCGGAATGTTCACGCCGAATGGCTTTTTTGTCCCTCGCAAAATTTCACCGAGGATTCTCTTGAAATCCTCCGGCCGCAGCGGCCCCGCGCCCAGCACGCCCATGCCGCCGGCGTTCGACACCGCCACGACCAGCGCCGAGCTGGAGGATGCCCAGCTCATCGCCGCCTGGAAGATCGGGACCTCGATGCCGAGCAGCTCGGTAATGCGCGTCTTCATTTCTTCTCCTGCGCGATGAACTCGCGCGCCTGCCCGGCGAGCTTCGCGAGGGCGCGCTCCAACACTTGCTTTTCATTGTTAGAAAGACAGTTGTTAAAGGCTTCGTCGCGCTCGGCCGCCGCCTCGATCAAGCCTTCGTAGAGCTTGCGCCCGGACCTGCTGAGCGCGAGGCGCAGGCCGCGCGCGTCGCCCGGGTCGGCGGCGCGCACCACCAGCCGGCGCTTCACCAGCCCGGACACGACGCGGCTCATCTGGCTCTTGTGCACGCCGGCGGCGTGCGCGAGGTGGTTGAAGCTGAGCGGCTCGGTGACCGCTCCGAGCAGCGCGATGGTGCGCCATTCCCACAGGCTGACGCCGAACTCGCGCCGGTAGCGCAGCTCCGCGCCGCGGGAGAGCAGGTTCGCGACCACGTGCAGCCGGTAGGAAAGCAGATCGCGGATCGCGGTCACGTCAGTCGTCGAAGAACGGCGTCTCGCCTTCGCCGCGCAGGCGGAGGTCGAACCGATAGCCGGAAGAGATTTTCTTTCCTATCAAAAGCCTCTTCCGGTCTCCCGACACCGCGTCGAGCACCGGATCCTTCGAGTCGTCGAAGAACATCGCCGTGTGCAGCGCGCGCATCAGGCCCGAGTAGAGGACGAGGAAGTTGACGTGCGGCGCGCGGCCCTCGCAGGCACCCGGCTTTATGGTTTTGAAGGAGTACATCCCATTCTGATCCGTGGCCGCGCGGCCCCAGCCGAAGAAGCCCGGGTTGTCGAAGCGCCCCTGCGCGTCGGCCTGCCAGATCTCGAGCACGACGTTGTCGAGCGCCCGGCCGTCGGCCTGCGTCACCTTGCCGGTGATCTCGATCACCTCGCCCGCCGCCTTCTTCCCCTCGACGCTGGTGAGGTCGTTCGCGCCCTGCGCGAATTCGCGCGGGAAGAACGGCCCGAGCGTCATTTCGCCGGTGGGGACGAGGCGCTTCACGGCATGGCGGGCGCGCCCTTGCGGCCGCGCACGACGAGCTGGTAGTCGTAGATGAGGTAGTTGCCGGCCGTCGCGAGGCGCGCGATGCAGCGGCTGCGCGCCTGCGGGTCGCGGATGGCGTTGAGGATCGCGTCCTTGTCGTTGAGCGGCTCGCCGGGGAAGAACATCTGCGTCACCAGGCGCGAGAGCCATACCCTGCCCCACACCGAGAAATGCACGTGCGGCGGGCGCCACCAGCCGCCCGCGTCGGGCACCGGGTAGGCGCCGGGCTTGATGGTGCGCAGCTCGACCAGGCCCTCGCCGTTGGCGACGAGGCGCGCCGCGCCGTAGAAATTGGGGTCGGGCGGCGCGTCGTGCGTGTCGTTCGGATGGATGTACTTGCCGGCGGCGTTGCAGTGCCAGACCTCGACCACCGCGCCCGCGACCGGCGCGCCGTCCTCGTCCACCACGCGCGTGCGCAGGTGGATGAGCTGGCCGATGGCGCGCTTCGCGCCGTGGCCGGCGAGGTCGCCGCGCACCGGCTCCAGGCGCCGCTCGACCGCGACCGGCCCGGCGAGCTCCGCGGCGGTCTGCGGGCGGCGGCACAACGCCTGCGACGGCCAGCGCTTGCCGGTCTGCTCGTAGCCCGGCTCGACGCCCTGCGACTGGGTGCGCGGGTCGCGCGGCTCGATGGCGATCACGACGTGCGCTCGAACTGCCGCACCGGCGGCTTGCGCGGCGCCTCGGTCGGGTTGACCTGGCCGAGCCCCTCCGCTTTCTCGGGCGTGTAGTCGCCCGTGACCCCGACCGGGACGTCGCCGGTGATGGTGACGCGCTCCATGGTGCGGCGCTGCGGGTAGTAGTCGTGCGGCGCGTAGTGCTGCACCGAGCGGTTGTCCCACATCACGACTGTGTCGACTTCCCACTTCACGCGCAGCTGGTACTCCGGCACGCTCGCCTGCGCGTAGAGAAAATCGAGAATCGCGCGGCTCTCGTCCTCCTTCAGGCCCCGGATGCGCAGCGTGAACTGCGGGTTGACGTAGATGGCGCGCCGCCCGGAAACCGGATGCACGCGCACTACCGGGTGCCAGGGATTGGGGAACTCGTCCTCGATCTGCCGCAGCTTGCGCCGGTGCTCCGGCGTGTCGTTGAAGAGCGAGCGGAACGGCTTGAAGTCGTGCAACGCCTCGAGCCCGTGGATGTGCCGCTGCATGCGCTCCGACAGGCCGCGGTACGCCGCGGTCATGCTGGCGAAGCAGGTGTCGCCGCCGCGATCCGGAACGGCGCGCGCGCGCAGCATGGTGGCCATGGGCGGATTGGCGCGGAACGTCTCGTCGGCGTGCCAGATATCGGTGCGCGCCGCCGGGTGGTCCGCCGAGTAGTCGAGCACGATCACTTCGGGCTTGTCCTCGAGGTTGGGCGAGAACGGGTGCACCGACAGCTCGCCGAAGCGCGCGCCGAACGCCATCTGCTGCTCGAGCGTGATGTCCTGCCGGCGCAGGACGATCACCTCGTATTTCACCAGGGCGTCGTGCAGCTCCCGGAACATGGCGTCGTCCAGCCGCGCCAGGTCGGCGCCGCGGATCTCCGCCCCGATGAAGCCGTTGATGGGGACGATGTCGATGGCCATGGCTTGACCTTATAAATCCAGATCGTTGATACTGTCAACGATGGACGCGGTGACGCTCTGCGAATGCTTCGCGCGCGACGGGCTGCAGCACGAGCCGGCCTTCGTCCCGACCGCCACCAAGCGGGCGCTGGTCGAGCGCTTCGCCGCGGTGGGCTTCCGTCGCGTCGAGGCGACCTCGTACTCCAACCCCAAGGTGGTGCCGCAATTCGCCGATGCTTCTGAATTACTTAAGAATTTAAAGAGGCAGCCCCGCACCTTCTACAAGGCGACCTGCGCCAACCTCCGGGCCGTCGAGCGCGCGCTCGCGGACCTCGACGCCGGCCACGGCGCCGGCGAGATCAGCCTGCTCGTCTCCGCCACCGAGTCGCACTCGCGGAAGAACCTCAACCGCTCGCGCGAGGCGCAGTGGCGGAACATCGCCGAGATGGCCGCCGCGGCCAAGGGACGCTTCCGGCTGGTCGGCACCGTCTCGGTCGCCTTCGGCTGCCCGTTCGAGGGCAAGGTCGATGCCGGCGTAGTTGCCGCGGATGCCGAGAAGTTCGCTTCCCTGGGCGTCACGCACGTGGCCCTCGGGGACACCATCGGCGCGGCGACGCCTTCTTCCGTCAGGACGATGTTCGAAAACCTGAAAAGCGTAACCCCGATCGCCCACTTCCACGACACGCGGGGCACCGGGCTGGTGAACTACGTCGCCGCCTACGAGGCGGGGGTGCGCTACTTCGACTGCTCCTTCGGCGGGGTCGGCGGACACCCGGCGAAGGTGAAGTACGGCGGCGGCTTCACCGGCAACGTCTGCACGGAAGACCTCGTCAACCTCTTCGAGTCGATGGGCATCGCCACCGGCATCGACCTCGACGGCCTGCTCGCCACCGCGGAGCTCTGCGAGCAGGCGCTGGGGCGCGAGCTGCACGGCCGCGTCACGCGGAGCGGACTGAATCCCCTGCTAGCGCGTCGATGAACGCCCGCAGCCGCGGCGGCATGTGGCGGCTGGTGGCGAAGACCACGGAGATCGGCATCGGCGCGGGCCGATAGGCCGCGAGCACTTCTTCGAGGGCCCCTTCGCGCACCGCGGACTCTGCGATGAGATCGGGCAGCTGCACCAGGCCCAGCCCGGCGCAAGCGGCGCTTACCAGCCCCTCGCCGTCGTTCACCACGTGCCGCGGCGCCGGATGCAGCACGAGCGGCCGGCGCTTCACCCGGAACTCCCACGGGCGGTAGCGGCCGCTCGTCGGCATCTGGAACACCACGCAGTCGTGCCCCCGCAGGTCCTTCGGCTTGCGCGGCGTGCCGCGGCGCTCGAGGTACTGCGGCGCGCCGTAGACGGCGAGCTGCTGCTCGCCGATGCGCCGCGCCACCAGCCGCCGGTCCGCGATCGCCCCGACGCGCACCACCGCGTCGACCCCCGAGCCGATGATGTCGGTGAACTGGTCGGACAGGCGCAGGTCCAGGCGCAGCTGCGGGTGGCGCGCGACCAGCCGCGCCGCGAGCGGCACGATCACTTTCTTGCCGTAGGTGACCGGCGCGTCGATGCGCAGCGTGCCGGCGGGCGCGCGCACCGCTTCCGCCGCGACGAGCGAGAGCTCCGCCAGCTCGTCCAGCACGCGCCTGCAGCGCGCGTAATACTCCTCGCCTTCCTGGGTCAGCGTGACGCGGCGCGTGGTGCGCTGGAACAGGCGCAGCCGCAGCTGCTGCTCCAGGCGCAGCACGCTCTTCGCCACCGCCGAGGGCGACAGCCCGAGCTCGCGCGCCGCGCGCGCGAAGCTGCGCTGCCGCGCCGCCTCCGCGAAGGCCTGCAGCAGGCGCACGCTCGATCCGGCGATTGCCGACTTTTTGTCCGCCATGTCGTGATTGTTGTAGCTCTTCTCTCGCCAGTCCAGCGATCGGATACTGGCGCCCTCGACCTCGTCCCATCCTGGAGATTCGCCATGCAGAACGTGATCAGCAACCCCGGGCGCGAGCGCGCCGAGCTGCCCGGCATCGAGCACCTCACCCTCGCCGGCGGCGAGCAGGGACTGTCGCGCCTCTCGGTGTGGCGCCAGAGCATGGCGCCGGGCTGCGCCACGCCGCCGCACCGCCACGACTGCGAGGAGGTGGTGCTGGTGATCGAAGGCAGCGGCGAAGTCCACATCGACGGCAAGGTGCTGCCATTCGGCCCCGACACCACGCTGGTGCTGCCGCCGGAGGTGCCGCACCAGATCTTCAATACCGGCACCGTGCCGCTGAAGACGGTCGCCGCCTTCTCGGCCACGCCGGTCGGAACCTTCGCGCCCGGCGGGGAGGCGATGGCCCTGCCCTGGAGGAGTTGACCCTACAATCGCCCGGGTGCAGGCGAAGTTCATCCACACCAACTCGCTTCGCCTCGGCTCCGGGCACGAGGCGCTGGTGACGCGCGTGCTGCGCGAGGACGGCGGCACGGGCCTCGGCTTCAGCCTGCAGCTCGACGCCACCGAGGCGCGCCACATGGCGCTCTTCCACGCCGGGCTGCGCGCCGAGCGGCCGCGCATCACCCCGGTGATGGGCCATCCCTGGGAAACCGCCTACCTCTCGCGTGCGGCGGTCCCCTGGGAGAGCGAGCAGGGCTTCACCCGGCTCGAGTGGTTGCCCTAACATAGCCCTCCTCTGGAGAGGAGGCGACATGCAGGCCAAGACGATCAGCTACAAGCGTCCCGACGGCAAAAGCGTCAACGGCTATCTCGCCGAGCCCACGGGCGGCGACGAGGCCCCGGGCGTGGTGGTCATCCAGGAGTGGTGGGGCCTGAACGACCAGATCCGCGGCGTCGCCGGCAACCTCGCCGCCGCGGGCTACCGCGCATTGGTGCCGGATCTCTACCGCGGAAAGAGCGCCGTCGACGCGAAGGAGGCGGAGCACCTCATGACCGGCCTCAACTTCGGCGACGCCGCCGGCCAGGACATCCGCGGCGCGGTGCAGCACCTGAAGAGCACCGGCAGCGCCAAGGTCGGGGTCACCGGCTTCTGCATGGGCGGCGCGCTCACCGTCCTCTCGGCGGTCAACGTCCCCGAGGCGGACGCGACGGTGGTCTGGTACGGCTTTCCGCCGCTCGAGTACGTCGACGCTTCCAAGGTCAAGGCGCCGATGATGGGCCACTTCGCGATCAGCGACGAGTTCTTCCCGATCGCCAAGGTGGAGGAGCTGGAGGCGAAGCTGAAGGCGGCCAACGTCAGCTTCGACTTCTTCCGCTACCCCGCCAAGCACGCCTTCGCCAACGAGACGGCGAACGAGAAGAACCTGCCGCCGCTCGAGTACAACCCTCAGGCGGCCGAGCTCGCCTGGAAGCGCACGATGGAGTTCCTGGCGAAGAACCTGAAGTAGCGCCGGTTCGCCCGTCTCCCGGCGTCAATCGACCTTCGCCGCCACCGCCTCGATCTCGATCTTCAGCTCCGGCCGGGCGAGCCCCTGGACGACGATAAAGGTCGCGCCCGGCTTGTGCGCGCCCATGACGCGGTCGCGGATGGCAACGAACGCCGGCACGTCCGCCCGGTCGGTGAAATAGACGTCGAAGCGCACGACGTCGGCGAAGCCCATGCGCGCCGCCCGCAGCACCGCACCGAGCCTTTCGAACGCCACCTCCGCCTGCTCCGCCGTCGTGCCGGGCGTGACGCCGTCGGGCCGCGTGCCGACCTGGCCGTTGGTGAAGAGGAGCCGCGCGCCGGCCGGCACCTCCACCCCGTGGGCGACGTTCGATGAATGGCGGTAGAGCTGGTCGAGGACGTGGAGTTTGAGCATGGCGGGGTCGTCCTGCATTACCTACCGGCCATGGGGGAAAAAGCCGGAAAGGCCAAAATGGGTACGATCGTACCCATTTGGAAATGACCTCAGGCCGGCCTCCAGCGCGGGTAGACGCGGCGGGCGTTGCCTTCGAAGATCTTCTGCCGGTCGGCGGCGCTGATCGCGGCGGCCTCGATGTAGCGCTTGGTGTCGTCGTAGTACTGCCCGGTCTCGGGGTCGATGCCGCGCACGGCGCCGACCATCTCGGAGGCGAAGAGGATGTTCTCGGCCGGGATGACCTTCAGCATCAGGTCGATCCCCGGCTGGTGGTAGACGCAGGTGTCGAAGAAGACGTTCTTCAGCAGCAGCTCCTTCAGCAGCGGCCGCTTCATGTCCTGCGCGAGCCCGCGGTAGCGGCCCCAGTGGTAGGGGACGCCGCCGCCGCCGTGGGGGATCACGAAGCGCAGCGCCGGGAAGTCCTTGAAGAGGTCGGAGGTCAGGAACTGCATGAACGCGGTGGTATCGGCGTTGATGTAGTGGGCGCCGGTGGCGTGGAAGTTCGGGTTGCACGAGGAGCTCACGTGCACCATCGCCGGCACGTCGAGCTCGACCATCTTCTCGTAGACCGGGTACCACCAGCGGTCGGTGAGCGGCGGGTCCCTCCAGTGGCCGCCCGAGGGGTCGGGGTTGAGGTTCAGCCCGACGAAGCCGAGCTCGTTCACGCAGCGCTCGAGCTCCCCGACGGATTCTTTTGGTGCAACCCCGGGGGACTGCGGCAGCTGGCACACCGGCACGAAGTTGTTCGGGTAGAGCGAGCAGCAGCGGTGGATGAGGTCGTTCGAGAGGCGCGTCCATTCCAGGCTGATCTCGGGGGTGCCGACGTGGTGCTCCATGGTGCTCGCGCGCGGCGAGAAGAAGGTGACGTCGGTGCCCCGCTCGCGCTGCAGCCTGAGCTGCGCGCCCTCGAGGCTCTCGCGGATCTGGTCGTCGGAAATCTTCAGCGCGCCCGGCCGCTTTCCCGCGGCTTGCAGCTTCCGCCAGTCCCACAGCGACTGCGGCGCGGTGGTGTAGTGGCCGTGGACGTCGACGATCATTCGAACAGCTCCTCCACCGTGTAGCGCCGCGGGACCATGTTCTGGCGGTAGACGCAATCGATCGCGGCCTCGAGGTTGCGGCGATTCTCCTCGATGCCGAAGGGGCTCATCTCCGGGTTGCCCGCCGCTTTTCGACTTTCAACGAGCAGGTCGAAAAAGGGCTTTGGGTCGACACCCCGCCTGACCACCACCATGTGGTTGATCTGGATGGCGCCGTGCTTGCGGCGCCAGGCCTCGGCCGCCGCGGCGGGGTCGGCGATCACGGGCCTGAGGCGCTCGTCCTTCGGCACCTCGCCGACGATCGCGGCGTCGAGCTCGCCCGCGAGGAGCATCGCGGTGATGTCCTTGCCCGCGGGCGCGCGCTCGGCGTTGGGCGGGTCGCGGAATTCGGCGACATGCGGGTCCTCGAAGGTCACCCAGCGCACCTTGCCGAGGTCGACGCCGTAGTCCTGCGCGAGGATGCCGCGCACCCACGTGGCGGTCGTGACGGAATAGGACCGCTGGCCGACCAGGCGGTTTTCCAAGTCACCAACCGAGACGGGATCTCTTGAACGGCAGATCAGCATCGGATGCTGAAAGCGCGCGGTCAGCACGGCGGGAAGGAGCCGCAGCGGCTTGCCGTGCGCCTTCGCCAGAAGGTAGGTGACGATCGCGAGCTCGGCGAGATCGAACTCGAGGTCGCGCACCACGCGCTTGAAGGCGGTGTTGGGCACCTTCACGTCCGCGAAGTCGAGGCCGGCCTTCTGCTTGAAGAGCCTCGTGACCGGGTAGTCGCCGAGAAGCGCCTTAAAAGGGGTCAGAGCAATTTTCCGGACTCCAGGAATAACGCGATGGCGATTAGCTCGAAAATTGCTCTGACCCCTTTTCCGTTCTTCAGTCTTCCAGCGGCCCGTCGATGTACTTGAGGCCCTTGTCTTCCAGCGCCTTCCTCATGCCGTAGATGTCCAGGCCGAGCTCGCCCTTCTGCAGGCGCGCGCGGGTGGCGGCTTCCTTCCTTTCCCGTTCTGCACCCAGCCGTGCGATTTCAGTCGCCTGGGCCCTGTCGACGACGACCACGCCGTCGTCGTCGGCGACGACCACGTCGCCGGGGGTGACCTGCAGCCCGGCGCAGACCACCGGCACGTTCACCGAGCCGAGCGTCGCCTTCACCGTGCCGCGCGCGGAGACGGCGCGCGACCAGACCGGGAAGCGCATCTCGCTGATCTCGGCGGCGTCGCGGCAGCCCATGTCGAGCACCACGCCCTTCGCGCCGCGCGCCTTGAGCGAGGTGGCGAGGAGCTCGCCGAAGGCGCCGTCGGTGTTCTCGCTCATGCAGCCGACCACCAGGATGTCGCCGGGCTTCAGCACCTCGGCGGCGACGTGGATCATCCAGTTGTCCCCCGGCGCGCAGAGCGCGGTGACCGCGCTGCCGGCGATGCGCGCGCCGCGCCACAGCGGGCGCATATAGGGCGCCATCAGGCCGGTGCGCCCCTGCGCCTCGTGCACGGTCGCGACGCCGAGCTTCTCCAGCGCCTCGAGCGCCGAGCTGTCCGCGCGGCGGATGTTGCGGACGACGGTTGCCATCATGTCAGCGTGCTCCGGGAACCCTGCGGGTCTTGAGGAACTGCTCCAGCGTCTCGCCGCGGAAGTGCGCCACCATCTCCGGGTTCGAGACGCCCTTCGCGCGCGCGAGCTTCTCCAGGCAGAAAAAGCTCGCGCCGTAGTCCTGCAGCGCGCGCCAGTCGAGCCGGCGCACCATGTCCTTCTCCTCGTCGCTCAAGGCCTGCATCGCCTTCTCCGCGTCCTCCTGGAAGAGCTTCCTTTTCTCAGGAACGGTGAGGCCGTGCAAGAACCGGTTCAAACGCAGGCCTTTCGCGCTTCGCTCCAGATCGAAGACGTACTTCATTCGAACAGCGCCACGGCCATGGCCGTGGTCATGGGCAGGTAGTAGCTCTGGTGCACCTTGCGCGCGCCCTCGGCGAGGGCGCCGCGCATGATGAGCCACATGATCACCTCCGCGCCCTCGTTGCCGCCGAGCTCCATGAACTCCTCGATCGGCATGCGCGCGAGGCGCTCCGGGTCGCGCTCGATGAGCTCGAGGAACTCGAGGTCCCACTTCTCGTTGTTGAAGCCGGCGCGCTCGCCGATCATCTGGTGCGAAAGCCCGCCGGTGCCGACGATGGCGACCTTGAGGTTCTCGGGATAGGACAGGATCGCTCTTCTGAGGGCTTTACCTAAGGAAAAACAACGTCGAGGTGATGGCAAGGGATGCTGCAGCACGTTCACCACCAGCGGGATCACCGCGCCGGGCCAGTCGGGCGAGGTCGGCCACATCATGGTGAGCGGCGAGTGCAGGCCGTGGTCGAGCGGCAGGTCCTGGAAGATCGTGAGGTCGAATTCGTCGGCGACGAGCGAGCGCGCGATGTGGCGGGCGAGCTTCGCATGGCCCCTCAGACGGGGAATGGGTCGTATCCCCGTTCCCTCGTCGGCGATGCGGTATTCCTCGCTTACCCCGAGCGCGAAGGTCGGGTAGAGGTCGAACAGGAACGTGGTGGCGTGGTCGTTGAAGCAGAAGAAGAGCACGTCGGGCTTCTTCTCCGCCAGCCACTTCGCCACCGGCTCGTAGCCCTTGAAGAGCGGCGCCCAGTCGGGGTCCTGCTGCCTGCCCCGGTCGTGGGCGATGCCGATCGTCGGCACATGCGACGTGCCGATGCCGCCCAGGATGCTTGCCATGCGGAAATTCTAAGAGATTTCCGTCACGTGACGGTCACATGCGGCCGCGAGAATCGGCCGATGGAAGCCCACCGCCTGCTCGAGGACCTGCTCAGCCAGTCGCGGCGCCAGACGCGCCTGCTGGAGGAGATCCGCGCACTGCTGGAAGCGCTACGCGCCGGCGATGGCGGCGCCGTGCCGCTCGAACGCGTCGCGCAGGATCCGCGCGACCTCGCCTAGATCGGGCGCCGGCGCGCCCGGCACCTTGGCGAGGTCGTCCCAGCGGCGCAGGCGCACCGCGTCGGCGGCAAACGGCTGCACGATGAACGCCGCCGCTGCCAGCGAATCGTAGACGCCCCCCTGCAGGGCCAGGCTGTGCTTGCTCGCGGGCGACAGGCGCTCCCAGTAGCCCGGCTCCGCATGGCACAGGTAGCGCTTGGCGTCGACGTGGAGCTTGATCGGCTCGAGCACCGCGGCGCCGAACGCGCCGCGCAGGAATGGCAGCGCCAGGTACTGATGGACGTCGTCCGCCTCGCGGCCGACCTCGTGCGGGCGCGGCGCGACAAGGTGGCCGATGTCGTGCAGGAACGCCGCCGCGGCGAGCTCGGCGTCCGCGCCCTCGGCGAGCCCGAGCCCGGCGCACTGCAGCGCGTGCTCGAGCTGGCTGACGGCCTCGCCGCCGTACTGCGTGCCCGCCTTCTCGGCGTAAAGCCTGACGATGTCCTCGATCATATGAATCGCTTCCTGATCTGCGCCGAGCCCAGGTCCACCAGGCTGACGGTCACGATGATGATGAGCAGCACCGCGGCGGTCTCCCCGTAGTAGAAGCCGCGAATGTACTCCCACAGCAGCACGCCGACGCCGCCCGCCCCGACCATGCCGACCACCGAAGCGGAGCGCACGTTGGCCTCGAAGCGGTACAGCGAGTAGGAGATCCAGAGCGGCATCACCTGCGGGATGACGCCGTAGACGATCTCCTCGAGCTTGCCGGCGCCCGTGGCGCGGATGCCTTCCACCGGCTGCGGGTCGATCGCCTCGACCGCCTCCGAGAAGAGCTTGGCGAGCGTGCCGGTGGTATGCACCCACAGCGCGAGCACCCCGGCGAAGGGCCCGAGGCCGACCGCGACCACGAACAGCATCGCGAACACCATCTCGTTGATCGCGCGGAAGGCGTCGAGCACCCGGCGGACCGGCTGGTGCACCCACCAGGGGGAGATGTTGGCCGCGGCGGCGAGCCCGAAGGGCACGGCGAGCGCGATGGCGAGGGCGGTGCCCCAGGCCGCGATCTCCAGCGTGACCAGCATCTCGCGCAGGTAGAGCCGCCACTCGGCGAAGTTGGGCGGGAAGAAGCCGCCGAGGTACTTCGCCATGTTGCCCGAGTCGCGCACCAGGTCGAGGGGGCGCATGTCGGCGCCCTTCCACGAGGCGGCGAGCACCGCCAGCACCGCGGCCCAGGCGAGGAGGGTTCCCAGGTCGCGGCGCGGCGGTGCCGGATGGTGCAGGACGTGCTGCATCTACTTCTTCAGCGCCGCCATCTGCGTGTTGAGCTCGGCGAGCTGGCGCTGGATCTCGGCGAGCTTCGCCTGCTTCTCGGCGGCGTCCATGCGCTCGTTCCTCTCGATCGCGAGCTTCTGCTTGAACAGCTCGAGCTGGCGGATCGGCAGCAGCTGGTTGTTGTCGGAGGCCTGGAAGCCGCCGATGCCGATCTTGTGCAGCGCGGCCTTCTCGCGCTCGTCCTTGCCGTAGGCGACGAAGAACGCCTTGATCTTCGCCTTGAGCCGGGGATCGAGGTCCTTGCGCCAGATCATGGGATCGGAGGGAATGAGCGGCGACTTCCAGATCACCTTGATCTCCTTCGCCCGCTCGGGCTGGCGGCGCGCGAACTTCTCGAAGCTCTCGTTGTTGTTGGTCGCCACGTCGACCTGCTTTGTCGCCACCGCCATGAGGTTGGTCTCGTGGTTCGCGGTGCGCATCACCCTGAACGAGGTCTTCGGGTCCATGTCGTGCAGCGCCATCGCGTAGTAGCTCGGCACCAGGAACCCGGAGGTCGAGTTCGGGTCGCCGTAGCCGAGCGCGAGGCTCTTCGAGTGCTTCTTCACGTCCTCGATCGAGTTGAGCGGGCTCGACTGGTGCACGATGAGGAACGACCAGTAGCCCGGCGAGCCGTCCTGGGCGATCTGCTGGGCGAAGATCTCGCCGCTCGCGCGGTCGACCGCCTCCATGCCCGACTTGTTGCCGAACCAGGCGATGTGCACCTTGTTGAAGCGCATGCCCTCGATCACGCCGCCGTAGTCGGGCGCGAAGAAGGCGTTCACCTTCACGCCGACGTGCTTCTCCATGTCGGCGAGCAGCACGCCCCAGTCCTGGCGCAGGTTCTGCGACGATTCGGTGGAGATGATGCCGAAGTTGAGCTCGTTCGCGGCGTTGCCGAGCGGGGCCGCCGCGAGCGCGGCGAGCGTCGTTCCTGCGAGCAGCAGTTTCCTAAGCATGGTGTAGCCTCCTTGTGGATTCGATGGGCGGTTCGCGAAGCACGGAAATGTGGTCGGGCAGGGAGAGGATCTCGTCGGCCTCCGCGCCGTAGAGCTCGCGCAGGAGGTGCGGCGAGAGCCCGGCGGAAGGGCCGTCGTAGACCACGCGGCCCTCGCGCAGCGCGACGGTGCGCGGGCAGTACTTGAGCGCCACGTTCACCTGGTGGAGCGACACCACCACGGTGCAGCGGTCCTCGCGGTTGATCGCGGCGAGGATCTCCATCACGCGGCGCGACGACTCGGGGTCGAGCGAGGCGATCGGCTCGTCAGCGAGCACGACGCGCGCGCCCTGCACCAGCGCGCGCGCGATCGCCGCGCGCTGCTGCTGGCCGCCGGAGAGCGTCGAGGCGCGCTGCGCCGCATGGGCGTCGATCCCCACGCGCGCGAGCGCCTCCATGCCGACCGAGAGCTCGCGGCGGGAAAAGAGCCGCAGCAGGCTGCGCCACGCCGGCATGCGATGCAGCATCCCGGTCATCACGTTGAGGATGAGCGGCAGGCGGCCGACCAGGTTGAACTGCTGGAAGATGAAGCCGACGCCGGCGCGGATGCGCCGCACCTCGGGCGAGAGCCGCCCGCCCTTCTGCACCGGCTCGCCGTGCACCGTCACGTCGCCCGCCTCGCCGCGCACGAGGCCCGCGACCAGGCGCAGCAGCGTCGACTTGCCGGAGCCCGAGGCGCCGATCAGCGCCACCATCTCGCCGGGCAGCACCTCCAGGTGCACGCCGTCGAGCGCGGCGCGCTTGCCGTAGACCTTGCGCAGGCCGGCAATGCGGATCGCGGCGTTCATGCGACCCTCCGCCCCTCGCGCCACACGGCGCGCACCACCGGGCCTTCCTTCGTCCACTTCACCCGCGCGACATCGGCGCGCAGGCCGATGGCGATCTCGCCGCGGTCGGCGAGGCCCACCGCGCGCGCCGGGTTGCGGCTCACCGTGGCGAGCGCCTGCGGCACGCTGAAGTCCGCATCGCGCGTGAGGCGGAACGCGGCCATCATCAGGCTCGAGGGCACGTAGTCCGAGGAGAGCACGTCGAGCAGCCCGAGGCGCGCGAGCTCGGCCGCCGCCACGTTGCCCGAATGCGAGCCGCCGCGCACCACGTTGGGGGCGCCCATCACCACGCTCATGCCCTTCTCCTTTGCCTTGCGGGCGGCGTCCGCCCGGGTGGGAAACTCCGAGATCGCGACGCCCTCGCGCCCGGCCTGCTCGACGTGCTCGGGCAGCGTGTCGTCGTGGCTCGCGAGCGGGATGCCGCGCATGCGCGCGTGCTCGACGAAGTAGCGCCGGTGCGGCACGGCGTAGCGCTCCTGGTTCTCGCGCGCCCCGGCGATCGACGCCATGAACGCCGCGTCGGACCAGCCCTTCTTGCCGCAGTAGTAGACCTTCGCGTGGTCGAGGTTCTCCCACTGCCGCTGGCCGGGCGTGTGGTCCATCACCGAGATGAGCCCGACCAGCGGGTGCTCGCGGAAGGGCTCGAAGAGCGGCAGCAGGTTCGGCGCCGGGAGCTCGCAGCGCACGTGCAGGCGGTGCTCCGCGCGCAGCAGCCCGCCGGCCGCCGCGCCCTGCATCGACTCGATCACCGAGCGCATGTCCTGGCTGCGCATGCCGCCGTCGAGGCCCATGTCGCCCAGGCCGAGCGCGTCGTAGACCGTGGTGATGCCGGCGGCGGCGATCTCCGCATCGTGGCCGAGCAGCGCCGGCAGGTCGGGCCAGCGCACCTTGGGCCGCGGCATCAGGTGGCGCTCGAAATTGTCGGTATGCAGCTCGACCAGCCCCGGGACGAGATAGTCGCCTTCGAGATCCTCACCAACATGGGAAAGTCCTTGATGAAGAGCGCAAATGCATCCCCCTCGCACAGCGATGGATCCCTGGATCACCTCGTCGGCGAGGACCACGCGCGCGTTGCGGAAGACGGTTTCCATGTCAGTGGAGCTCGTGGACGCGCGTCGCGACGGCATCGCGCACTTTCTGGTCGTGGAAGATGCCGACGATGGCCGCGCCGGACTCGCGCGCCGCGTTGATGAGCCCGACCACGGTGGTGCGGTTCTCCGCATCGAGGGACGCGGTGGGCTCGTCGAGCAGCAGCACCGGGCGCGGGCGCAGGAAGCTGCGCGCGATGTTGATTCGCTGCTGCTCGCCGCCGGAGAAGGTGGCGGGCGGCACGCTCCACAGGCGCATCGGGATGCGCAGCCGCAGCAGCAGGTGCTCGCCCTCGGCGCGCAGGTCGCGCCCGTCGAGCACCACGTCGAGGGCGGAGACCCGCGGGATGGCGCGCAGGAACTGGCTCACGTAGGCCACGTGCCGGCGCCGCAGCGCGAGCAGCTCCCGCGGCGAGGCGGCGCTCACGTCGACGCCGGCGACGTGCGCGGCGCCGGCCGAGATGCGGTAGTTGCCGTACAGGCACTTGAGCAGCGTGCTCTTGCCGATGCCGGAGGCGCCGTGCAGGGCCACGCACTCGCCCGAGCGCACCTCCAGGCTCACGTCTTTCAGGACCGGCAGCTCCACCCCGCCCTGGTTGTGCAGCACGAAGGTCTTGGACAGGCGCTCGACGCGGATCATGGCTGAAGAACGGACGAGACGAGGAGCTGCGTGTAGGGGTGCTGGGGATCGTCGAGCACCTGGTCGGTGAGCCCGCTCTCCACGGCGCGGCCTTCCTTCATCACCAGCATGCGGTGCGCGAGCAGCCTCGCCACCGCGAGGTCGTGCGTGACGATGACCGCGGCGAGCTCGAGCTCGCGCGTGAGCGAGCGCAGCAGGTCGAGGAGCCTCGCCTGCACCGACACGTCGAGCCCCGAGGTGGGCTCGTCCATGAACACCAGGCGCGGGCGGGTGACGAGATTGCGCGCGATCTGCAGGCGCTGGCGCATGCCGCCGGAGAAGGCGAGCGGCGACTCGTCGATGCGCAAGGGATCCATCTCGACGCGGGCGAGCCATTCCGCCGCCTCCCCGCGGATGCGCCCGTAGTGGCGCGCGCCCAGGGCCATCAGCCGCTCCCCGACATTGGCGCCGGCAGAGACGCCCATGCGCAGCCCCTGCTCCGGGCTCTGATGGACGTAGCCCCAGTCGGTGCGCGCAAGCATGCGCCGCTCCGCTTCGCTCAGGCGCCACACGTCCTTCGCGCCCTCGTGGCGCGTCAGGTACTCGACCCGGCCCGCGTCCGGCGCGAGCCGCCCCGAGATGCAGTTCAGCAGCGTCGTCTTGCCCGAGCCCGACTCGCCGACGATGGCAAGGATTTCCCCGGGCCACAGGTCGAAGGAAATATCCTGTATCGCGACCCTGTCGCCATAACGCTTCTCCGCACCGAAGATCCGGAGAAGCGGCGTCACGGGGACACCTGGAAGGAATAGCCGTGGCGCTCGAAGCCGAGCTTCTCGTAGAAATCGTGCGCACGGCCGCGGCGCAGGTTCGAGGACAGCGCGACCTTGTAGCAGCCGGCGCGGCGGCACAGGTCGCGGGCGAAGTCCATCATGCGCCGGCCGATGCCCTTGCCCTGCATGGCTGGGTCGACCGCCACCGACTCGACCACCGCCGAGGGCGCACCGAGGTGCGAGAGGTTGCGCGCGATGAGGAGCGTGAACGTGCCGACCACCCTGCCCTGCAGCTCCGCCACGTACAGACGGTAGTGCGGATAGGCGCGCATCTGGTCGAAGAGCGCCTCGGCATCCTCGAGCGCGAGGCTCTGCCCGGCGTCGAGGTCGGGCTGCGCGTAGAGTTCGAGCACGACGCGCAGGTCCTCGGGCACGGCTTCCCGCACGATCACGCCGCCTCCTGGCGGTCGCGCCGCTGCGAGCAGTAGTCGGTGTCCGAGCATACGAACATGCGCCCGCCGCGGTCATCGGTGAGCATCTCGTCGAGGTAGCTGTCGCGCGCGCCGCACAGCGCGCAGGGCTGCGACCAGCGCTGCACCTGGAAGGGGTGGTCCTCGAAGGCGAGGCTCTCGACCCGCGTGTAGGGCGGCAGCGCGTAGATGCGCTTCTCGCGCCCGGCGCCGAAGAGCTGCAGCGCCGGGCTCCTGTGCATCTTCGGGTTGTCGAACTTCGGGATCGGCGAAGGCGCCATGAGGTAGCGTCCCTCGACCATCACCGGGTAGTCGTAGGTGGTGGCGACGTGACCGTAGCGCGCGATGTCCTCGTAGAGCTTCACGTGCATCAGCCCGTAGTCGGCGAGCGCGTGCATGCGGCGCGTCTCGGCCTCGCGCGGCTCCAGGCGCTGCATCGGCTCGGGCACCGGCACCTGGTAGACGAGGATCTGGCCCTCGGCGAGCGGCGTCTCCGGGATGCGGTGGCGGGTCTGGAGGATCGTCGCCTCGGCGGTGCGCGTGGTCGTCGCCACGCCCGTGGTGCGCGCGAAGAAGGCGCGGATGTTCACCGCGTTCACCGTGTCGTCGGCGCCCTGGTCGATCACCTTCAGCACATCGCGCGGCCCGATGATCGAGGCCGTGACCTGCACCCCGCCCGTGCCCCAGCCGTAGGGCAGCGGCATCTCGCGCGAGCCGAAGGGCACCTGGAACCCCGGGATCGCCACCGCCTTGAGGATGGCGCGGCGGATCATGCGCTTGGTGCGCTCGTCGAGGTAGCCGAAGTTGTAGTTGGTGTCTCTCACCGCATCTTTCGCAACAGCTCGAGCTCGGCCTGGAAATCCACGTAATGCGGCAGCTTCAGGTGCTGCACGAAGCCCGAGGCCTCGAGGCAGTCGGAGTGAGAGAGCACGAACTCCTGCTGCTGCGCGGGCGCGCTGACCGGCTCGCCGAGCTCCTCGGCGCGCAGCGCGCGGTCGACGAGCGCCATGGCCATGGACTTGCGCTCGCTGTGGCCGAAGGCGAGGCCGTAGCCGCGCGTGAACTGCGGCGGCTGCGACTTCGAGCCATGGAACTGGTTCACCATCTGGCACTCGGTGAGCGCGATCTCGCCGACCACGACCGGGAAGCCGAGCTCCTCGGGCACGAGCTCCACCTCCACCATCCCGTAGCGGATCTCGCCCGCGAAGGGATGCGAATGCGCGTAGCCGCGCTGCGTCGAGTAGCCCATGGCGAGCAGGAAGCCCTCGTCGCCGCGCGCGAGGTTCTGCAGCCGCGCCGCGCGCGAGGCCGGGAACGACAGCGGCTCCCTCGTGAGGTCGTAAGGCTCGGGGTCGCCCGGCGGCGGATCCTGCGGCTCGATCAGGCCTTCGTTTCCCAGCAGGTCCACGACACGGGGCATCGCTTCATGCGCCGGTTCCCCTTCTGAAACTTCGATCTTTTGTTCTTGTGAAAAATCGAGCAGCCGCTGGGTGTAGTCGTAGGTCGGGCCGAGCACCTGCCCGCCGGGAAGGTCCTTGAAGGTCGCCGAGACGCGCCGCCAGAGGCGCATGCGGCCGGTGTCGAGCGGCGCGCTGTAGCCCAGGCGCGGCAGCGTGGCGCGGTAGGCGCGCAGCAGGAAGATCGCCTCGAGCATGTCGCCCGAGGCCTGCCGGAGCGCGAGCGCGGCGAGGTCGGCGTCGTAGACCGAGCCTTCGTTCATCACGCGGTCGACCGCGAGGCGCAGCTGCTGCCGGATCTGCTCGAGCGAGAGCTCGGGAACGGCGGGGTCGCCGCGGCGCGCCTCGGCGAGCAGCGCCTGGGCGTTGCGGATCGCGCGCTCGCCGCCTTTCGCCGCGACGTACATCAGACCGCCTCGACGCGCGTGGTCCGCGGCAGGCCGCAGACCCGCGCGCCGCTGCAGAGGAAGAGGTCGACGCCGCGCGGAAAGCGCCGCTGGCTCGCCCGCCACTCCTCGAGGAACGCGGCGCCGAGCGCGGGAACGCGCAGGCGCGCCTCGTCGGAGATGCCGGGGCCGGCGAGCTTCCAGCCGCCGCCCGCCGCGAGCCCCTCGAGCTCCAGGATCACCGTGGCGGAGCGATGCGGCGCTTCGTCGCTGCCCGCGGCGAGAGACTCGAGCGGGGGAAGCTCTTGCGCCTTCCCCGCGAAAACGAAATCCGCCTCGGCCGCATCCCCTGCGAGGTGACAACCGGTATGAAAGCGCAGGCTGGGGCCGAAGGCCTGCGCCGCGGGCGAGAGCCACAGACGCGTGTCCTGGTCGAGCAGCGCGAGGCACAGCGAGTACGCCGCGCGCTCGCACTCGACGACGGTCCCGGGGCGCGAGAGCGCCTGCAGCGCGGCGCGGAACGCCGCCTGGCTCCCGAACGCGGGATCGTCGAACCCGGGAAGCACCGAGCCCAGGTCGACCCCGCTCACTCCGCCGCCTCGCGCGCCAGGGTAAAGAACTCCACGCGCGTCGCCTGCGCCTTGCGCTGCATGGTTGCACGCTCTTCCTCCAGGACGGCCCTGACTGGAGAAAGGAGATTCCTGAGAACCGACTCCCCGCTTGCGGACTGCAGCAGCGCGTCCGCCAATGCCGCGAGCGCGGCCTTGCGATGGCTGCGCCCCTGCACGTAGGCGACGCCGCTCTCGCCGCTCTCGAGGCGCAGCGCGCAGCGCGTGACGGTCATCTCGCCGAGGTTGAACTGCTCGCCACTGCCGCCGGCGCGGCCGCGCACCATGACGAGGCCCGTCTCCGGCCGGCGCAGCCAGCGGTGCGCGGGCGGGCCCGCGCCGGCGTGCCAGCGCTCCAGCAGCTCGAGCGGCGCGCGCGCGAGGATGCCCATCCATTCGCGACGCTCGGGGTTCTCGCTTCCGACCAGTTGCAGCATGCGAGCCGGATGCTAGAAGTCCGAGATGTAGGTTTCATGACCGCGCAGGTAAGCAGCCTGCAACATTTCGGGCGCATGCTCGCGACCCGCATGGGTCCGCGCTATGCGATCTACTTCTCCCCGGCGCCCGACAGCGCCTGGGGCCGCTTCGGCCGCGCGTGGCTTTCGCGCGAGAGCGAGCTCGTGCGAGCGGCGCGCCGCTACGGCTTCCATGCCACGCTGAAGGCGCCCTTCCGGCTCGCCGGCGCGTCGCGCCTTGGCGAGCTGACCGCGGCGCTCGATCGCTTCTGCGCGGCGCACACCGCGTTCGAGCTTCCCGCGATGGAAGTGCGGGCGCTGCGCGATTTCCTCGCCGTCGTGCCGGTGCAGGGCGACGCGCGCCTCGGCGCGATCGCCGCCGATTGCGTGCAGCGGTTCGACCGCTGGCGCGCGCCCCTGTCCGACGACGAGATCCGGCGCCGCCGCAGCCGCATCCTCACGCAGCGCGAGGAAGCCAACCTCGCGCGCTGGGGCTATCCCTGGGTGCTCGAGGACTTCCGCTTCCACTTCTCTCTCACCGGAGCGCACGAGACCGGCGAGGCATCCGCGCGCCTGGCGCAAGCGGCGCGCGCCGCGGTGGCGGAGCTCGCCGGCGCGCCATTCTGCTTCGACGCGATCAGCGTGTTCGAGGAGCCGGCGCCCGCGGCCGCCTTCCGGGAAGTGCACCGCGCGCCGCTGCGCCGGCGCGGGCGCCTCGTCTACCTCGTCGGCCCCTCGGGCGCGGGCAAGGACAGCCTGCTCGCCTGGGCGCGCGAGCGGCTGCCGCAGGAGAGCGCGCTCGCCTTCGCGCGGCGCGTCATCACGCGGCCGGCTTGCGCCGGCGGCGAGCTGCACGAGCCCGTGAGCGCCGCGGAGTTCGAGGCGCGCCTCTCACGCGGGGACTTCGCGATGCACTGGGAGGCGAACGGCCACCGCTACGGGATCGGGCGCGAGATCCTCGACCAGCTCGAGGCCGGCATCACCGTCGTGGTCAACGGCTCGCGCGCCTACATGCCGCAAGCGAGGCGCGCCTGGCCCGGCCTCGAGGTGGTGCACCTCACCGCGCCGGCGCCGGTGCTCGCGCGGCGGCTCGCCTTGCGCCGCCGCGAGCCCGGGAGCGCCATCCGTCGGCGCCTGCGCCGCGACCCGGCGGTGCCGGCGCCCGCGCTGGAGCTCCTCAACGACGGCGCCCTGGAAGCGCCCGCCGGGCGCTTCCTGCGCTTCCTCCTGGGCGCTCAGAACCCGTAGAGCCGGGCGGGATTGTCGACCAGGATCCTGCGCTGCATCGCCGGGTCCGGCGCCATCCGCGCGAAGAGGTCGACCAGGTCGCCGTCGTTCGGCATGTGCGCGCCGACGTTGGGGTGCGGCCAGTCGGTGCCCCACAGGATGCGCTCGGGCGCCGCGGCGATGAGCGCCTGCGCGAACGGCACCGCATCGGTGAAGGGCGGCCCCATGGAGGAGACGCGCTCGGCGCCGCACACCTTCACCCATACGTGTTCGTTTTTCAGAGAAGAAAGAAGAACCTTGAACGGCTGTTGCTCCAGCCCTGCTGCCGCCTTCACCCGGCCCATGTGGTCGATCACCATCGGCACCGGCACGCGCTGGAACAGGTCGTCGAACTCGAGCAGGTCGGCGGCGTCCAGGTGCAGGATGAGGTGCCAGCCCATCTGCTCTATTCTCAGAACGGTTTTCCGGAAGAAACCCATGTCGGGCCGACCGCCGAGGTGCTTTACGAAGTTGAAGCGCACGCCGCGGATCCCGCCGTCGTGCATGCGCTGGAAGTCCTTCTCGGTATAGCTCTCGTCGATGATCGCCGTGCCGCGGTAGGCCCCCTTCGAGCGCGCGATGGCATCGAGCGTCACGCGCATGTCGGCGCCATGGCAGGAGGCGTGGACGATGATTGCTCTTTGAATTCCCAGGATGGAATGCAGCCTTTGCAGGTCTTCGAACGGCGAATCCGGCGGCAGGTAGGGCGCATCCGGCGCATAGGGGAACCTCGCGCCGGGGCCGAAGACGTGGCAGTGCGCGTCGCAGGCGAGCGGCGGCAGCGCGAGCGCGGGCTTGCGGGTGTTCGGGTCGGGCGGCGCGGTGGTTTTCATGCTTCGACGGGAAGTCCGGTGAAATTCTCCGCGAACGAGCGCCGGCCGGTCTCGGTGAGCGCCATGTACTGCAGCTCGGCGAGCTGCAGGCGCCGGGTGAAGGCGTCGCTGTCCGGAAAGCGGTGCACCGTGGTGCACAGCCACGTGGAGAAGCGCTCCACCAGCCACATGCGCCGCAGGCAGGTCTCGGAGTAGCGCTCGATGAGGGCGTCGTCGCCGCGCTTGTAGTGCGCGGCGAGCGCCCTCGCGAGCACGCGCACGTCGGCCATGGCGGCGTTGAGCCCCTTGGCGCCGGTCGGCGGCACGATGTGCGCGGCGTCCCCGGCGAGGAAGAGCCGGCCGTAGCGCATCGGCTCGGCGACGTAGCTGCGCATCGCCGCCACGCCCTTCTGCACGATGCGCCCCTCGTTGAGCCTCGTCCCGCCGGGGAGGTCCAGGCGCGCGTGCAGCTCGCTCCAGATCCGCTCGTCGCTCCAGTTCGCCGCGTCGTCGTCGGGGGCGCACTGCAGGTAGAGGCGCGTCATCGTCGGCGTGCGCATGCTCATCATCGCGAACTCGCGCGGGTGGCAGCCCCAGGTGATGTCGGGCCAGGCCGGCGGCGCCTCGGCGAGCACGCCGAGCCAGCCGAAGGGGAAGACGTGGTCGTGCTCCTTCAGCACGGAAGCAGGACGCCGCGCGAGATGCCGTGGAACCCGTCGCACCCGGCGACGAAGTCGCATTGCAGCTCGCCGTTCTTCATCCGGACGACGGGTTTCGCTTCCACGTCCCGGAGAGAAACGACTTCACATTCGTACCGAATCTCCCCGCCTGCAGCGACCCGCGCGTTGGCGAGGTCCTCGACCAGCTCGTGCTGCGGCCACACCATAGCGTAGCGCCCGGCGGCGCTGAACTCGACCAGGTGCGGCTCGCCGTCGAAGCGGAAGTCGATGCCGCGCATGCGGATGCCCTGGCGCGAGACGCGCTCGCCCACGCCGGCCTGCTGCATGAGCTCGACCACGCTCTGCTCGAGCACCCCGGCGCGCACGCGCTCGCGCACGTGAGCGCGGCTGCGGCTCTCGAGCACCACCGACTCGATGCCCTCGAGGTGCAGCAGGTGCGAGAGCATGAGCCCCGCGGGCCCCGCCCCCACGATGCCGACCTGCGTCCTAGAGCGCAGCGGCGATCCTTTCGGCGGTCAGCGGCAGCTCGCGCACGCGCACGCCGAGCGCGTCGTGCAGCGCATTGGCGATGGCAGCCCCGGTCGGCCCCATGGAGCATTCGCCCGCACCCACGGATGGGAACTGGTTTTGCAATACGAGGACTTCGACGGCCGGAACTTCCGAGAAACGCAGGATCGGATAGTCCTCCCAGCCGCGCACGCCCGGGCGCCAGGCTTCCTTCAGCGTCCAGCTCGCCGCCTGGATGCACCCGCCCTCGACCTGGTTCGCCACGCCGTCGGGGTTCACCGGCAGGCCGACATCGACCGCGGCGACCAGGCGCGTCACGCGCAGCTCCCGCCCGGCCTCTACCTCGGCCACGACGGCGCAGTAGGCGCCGATGTTCTTGTATTTGGCAAAGCCGATCCCGCGGCCGGCGTTCTCCGCTTTCTTCCAGGGACCTGCTTTTTTCATTGCTTCTTCAATCACTGCCTTTGCACGCTCATCCCGCAGATGCTGCATCCGGAAAGCGACCGGATCGATTCCCGCCGCGGCGGCGAGCTCGTCCATGAAGGACTCGATGGCGAACACGTTGCCGAAGCCGCCGAGGGAGCGCAGCGAGGAGACGTTGAGCGGCGCCTCGCGCACGTAGTGGTTCATGACGAGGAGGTCGGGCACCTCGTAGATCGGGATCGCGTTGCGGTCGGCGCCGCCCGCGGGAAGCGGCGGGTTGGAGGGCGGCGCGAGCTCGAAGGGCGCGGCGAGGTGCGCCGCGGCGGCGAGCACCGGCTTGCCGGCGCGGCCCGGGCGGCGCGTGTGGCCGTTGCTCCAGAGGTCGTGGCGCCAGGAGACGATGCCGCCCCCGGCGTCGAGCTGCGCCTCGAGCGACACCAGCATCGCCGGCCCATACGGCTCCCAGGCGAACTCGTCCTCGCGCGACCATTGCACGCGCACCGGCCGCCCGCTCGCGCCGCGCGCGAGCAGCGCCGCGTCGAGCGCCGCGTCGTCGGCGCCGTTGTGGCCGTAGCAGCCCGCGCCTTCCACATGGCGCACGGTAATGCTTTGCTCGTCTACCTTGAGAATCATCGCCAGCTCGCGGCGCAGGTTGAAGATCCCCTGCGTGTGCGACCACACCTCGAGCTTCCCGTCCGTCCAGCGCGCGATGGCGCACGAGGGCCCGATCGAGGCGTGCGCGATGTAGGGCTTGCGGTAGGTCGCCTGCACGCGCTTCGCGCCGCGCGCCTTCGCCGCCGCGTCGACTTTCTCCTTCGCGACATGGTCCTCGGCGACGTTCTCCTTCAGCCACGCGTGGATGTCGTCGGGGACGCGCCGCGTATCCTCTACTGTCAGTTTCCCGAGCGCCGCAATCGCGTCCTCTTCGCGCTCCGCAAGGACGCCGATGAAGTTTCCGTCCCTCACGCAATCGACCGGAATTTCTTTCAGCTTCGAGAAAGCAGCAAAAGGCCGAAGCACCCGGCCATGGAGCATGCCGGGCAGCGTCATGTCCTGGATGAAGCTCGGCCGGCCGGCGAATTTCGCGGGGAGGTCGAGGCGCGGGGCGCTCGTGCCGACGATGCCGTAGCGCGAGGCGGGCTTCTCCGGCGCGGCAAGGAGCTCCGCGCACGCCTTGCGCAGCGCGCCGCCGCCGTCCTGGATGGAGAGGCTGCCGGAGGTCACGCCCTCGTCGGGGCAGTACTCCGTGCTCGGCGGCAGGATTCTTATTTTCTCCAGGGGAACGCCCAGTTCCTCGGCTGCGATCTGTGCCAGTGCGGTATGGATGCCCTGCCCCAGCTCGACCTTGCCGGTGGCGATCGAGACCGTGCCGTCGGCCTCGGGACGCACGCGCTGCTTATTCATGCGCAGCGCGCAGCACGGCTCGCACCACGCGGTTGTGCGAGCCGCAGCGGCAGAGGTTCTTGTCCAAGGATTGCCTTACTTGTTCTTCACTGGGCGTTGCATTCTGAGACAGCAGGGCAACCGCGCTCATCACGATGCCGCTCATGCAATAGCCGCACTGCGCCGCCTGCTCGGCGGCGAGCGCCTTCTGCACGCGATGGCGGCCGCCGAGGCCCTCGATGGTGGTGATCTTCTTTCCGGCAGTGAAAGAGACCGGCAGATCGCAGCTCGCCATGGCACGGCCGTCGACCAGCACGAAGCAGGCGCCGCACTGGCCGCTGCCGCAGCCGTAGCGCGAGCCGGTGAGGCCCAGGTCGTTGCGCAGCACATACAGCAGCGGCGTATCGGGGTGCGCCGAGACGCGCCGGCGCGCGCCGTTCACGTCGAGCTCTAGCCCCATACCTCGCGCGCCACCTCGACCACGCGCTCGAGCTTGCGCCACTGCTCCTCGGGCGTGAGGTTGTTGCCGTGGTGCGTGCTCGAGAAGCCGCACTGCGGCGACAGGCACAGGTCCTCGAGCGCCATGTGCTTCGCGGCCTGCTCGATTTTTCTTTTCAGTTCGTCTTTGCTTTCGAGAACCGGAGTTTTCGATGAGACGATCCCCAGCACCACCTTCTTGCCCTTCGGCACGAAGCGCAGCGGCTCGAAGCCGCCGGCGCGCGAGGTATCGAACTCCATGAAGAAGGCGTCGACGCCGCTCGAGAACATCGCCTCGGCGACCGGCTCGTAGCCCCCTTCGGCGACCCAGGCGCTCTTGAAGTTGCCCCGGCAGGTGTGCATGGCGATGGTCATGCCGGCGGGGCGGCCCTGCACGGCGCGGGTGATGGTGTCGGCGTAGGTTTGCGGCAGCCGGTCGGGATCGTCGCCGTTTCTGCGGCAGGTCTCGCGGATCTTCGGGTCGCAGAGGTAGGCGAAGGCGACGTCGTCGAGCTGCAGGTAGGTGCATCCCGCCGCGGCGAACCCGGCGATGGCGGCGCGGTACGCCGCCGCGGCGTCGCTCCAGAACTCCGCGAGGTCGGGATACGCCTCGCGCGAGATGCCGGCACGCCCGGCGCGCAGGTGCAGCATGGAGGGTGAGGGGATGGTGAACTTTGCAGTTCTGGTACTGGATTCCTTTAGAAACCGAAAGTCGTCGACCATGATCGGCTTCGAATAGCGCAGCTTGCCGGTCACGTTCGGGATCGGCGGCTGCTCCTCGGTGCCGCCGAACTTCGGCCCCGGGTTCTCCTTCGCCACCACGCCCTCGAGCTGCGACAGGAAGTCGAGGTGCCACCACTCGCGGCTGAACTCGCCGTCGGTGACCGCCTGCAGGCCAATCGCTTCCTGCCTTTTTACGGCTTCCCGGATGGCCTGGCGCTGCAAGGCGAGGTCTTTTCTCCTTCTCGCCTCGGCCAAGCCCGCGGGGCGCAGCAGGCTGCCGACGTGGTCGGCGCGGAAGGGCGGCTTCATCGCGCTGGATGCTACCATCGGCGCGCACCGACCCTCTGGAGGAGGAAGCCATGTTTCGATTGCTAGCCGCGGTACTGCTCGCCGGATGCGCCACGGCCGCCGCCGCGCAGGAAGGCACGATCCGCCTGGTGCTCGGCTTCCCCGCCGGCGCGACGGCCGACATCCTGACGCGCCTGGTGGCCGAGCACATGCGCCAGACGCTCGACCAGCCGGTGATCGTCGAGAACAAGGTCGGCGCGGGCGGGCGCGTCGCCAACGAGGCGGTCAAGGCGGCGCGCCCCGACGGCACCACGCTGCTCATGACGCCGTTCGCGTCGATGAGCATCTTCCCGCACTCGTTCGGCAACCTGCGCTACGACCCGTTCACGGACTTCTTGCCGGTGACGCACCTCTCCGACTTCCAGAGCGCCTTCGGCGTCAACGCCGGCGTGCCGGCGAAATCGCTGAAAGAGTACGTCGCGCTGGTGAAGAGCACCCCGAAGATGGGCGACTACGCCTCGCCCGCGGCGGGCAGCCTGCCGCACTTCCTCGGCGTGATGTTCGGGCGCGCCGCCGGCATCGAGATGACGCACGTGCCCTACAAGGGCACCGCCCCGGCGCTGCAGGCGCTCGCCGGCGGCGAGATCGCCGCCGCCATCCTGCTCTCGGCGGACTTCAACACGCTGGTGAAGTCGGGCAAGGCGCGCGCGCTGGTCGTCTCGGGCGCGGCGCGCGATCCGCTCTTTCCCGAAGTACCCACTTTCCGGGAGGCGGGCTACGACATCGAAGGCACGGGCTGGTATGCGCTGTTCGCGCCCGCGGGCACCCCGAAGCCCGTGCTCGATCGCCTCGCCAAGGCGGGGATGGCGGCGATCCAGGACCCCGGCGTGAAGCAGAAGCTGACCACGTTCGGGCTGCAGCCGACCGGCCACGGGCCGGCGGAGCTCGCGCGCATCATGAAGGCCGACTACGACAAGTGGGGGCCGGTGATCCGCGCCTCGGGGTGGAAGCCGGGCACGTAGCACGGTGAAGGTGCTGTTCGCCTCGGAGAGCGAGAAGGCCGAGGACTGGCTTCCGCTCCTCGGGCGCGCCCTTCCGGAGGATCAATTTCTCCTGGAAGCGGAAGCGCCCGTCGACGTCGCCCTCGTCGCCAAGCCGCCGCCGGGCACGCTCGGGAAGCTCGGCGGCGCGAGGCTCATCCAGTCGCTGTGGATGGGCGTGGAGAACCTCCTCGCCGACCCCGCCCTGCCCCGCCACGTGCCGCTCGCGCGGCTCGTCGACCCGGGCATGGTGGCGGCGATGTCGGAGATCGTGCTCGCGCATGTCCTCGACTGGCACCGCCACCTCTTCCTCTACCGCTACCACCAGGCGCACGGCACCTGGCGCCCGCTCGAGCAGAAGCTCGCCTCCGACCGCACCGTCGGCATCCTCGGCCTGGGCGTGCTCGGCGCCGACGCGGCGCGCAAGCTGGTTGCGCTCGGCTTCAAGGTGGCGGGCTACAGCCGCCGCCCGAAGGAGATCGCGGGCGTGCGCCGCGTCACCGACTTCCAGCTCTTCCTCGAGCAGACCGACGCGCTGGTGTGCCTGCTGCCGCTCACGCCGCAGACGCGCGGCATCCTCAACGGGGCGAACTTCAGGCGCCTGCGCCAGGGCGCCTGCGTCATCAACCTCGCGCGCGGCGCCCATGTCGTCACCGCCGACCTCATCGCGGCGCTCGACTCCGGGCACCTCTCGCGCGCCTACCTCGACGTCTTCGACGAGGAGCCGCTGCCGCCCGCGAGCCCGCTCTGGCGCCACCCGGCGGTGACCCTCACCCCGCATATCGCCGCGCTCACCGAGCCGCGCACCGCCGTGCCGGTGATCGTGGAGAACATCGAGCGGGTGCGCCGCGGCCAGGCGCCGCTGCACCTCGTCGACCGCGACGCCGGGTACTAGCTAAATGGGGTACGTCCCCATTTAGCGGGCGAGGTAGCCAGAATCCACCGGCAGGATCACGCCCGTGACGCAGCGCGCCTCGGGGCTGCACAGGTAGACGATCGCCGCGGCGATCTCCTCGGGCTCGGGGAAGCGCCCGAGCGGCGTGTGCGCCATCACCGTCTTCATCATCTCGGGGTTGCCGAAGATCGGCACCGTCAGGTCGGTGCGCACGTAGCCGGGCGCGACCGCGTTGACGCGGATGTTGTCCGCGGCCCACTCGAGCGCGAGCGCGCGCGTGAGGTTCACCACCGCGCCCTTCGAGGCCTGGTAGGACGCGTTCGGGTAGATGCCGCCCGAGAGCCCCATGATCGACGCGAGGTTGACGATCGCGCCGCCGCCGCGCTTCTTCATGTGCGGCACCGCGTTGCGCGAGCAGAAGAAGACCGCCTTGATGTTCAGGTCCTGGACCTCGTCCCACTCCTTCTCGCTCAGCTCGAGAGCCGTCCTGCGAATCGCCCGGCCGGCGTTGTTGACGAGGATGTCGAACGCGCCGATGCGCTCGAAGGCCGCCTTGACCTGCGCTTCGTCGGTCACGTCGCAGCCCGACTCGATGTCGAGCGAATGCACGGCGGCGCCGGCTTCGCGCAGCAGCTTCACCGTCGCGCCGCCGATGCCCTTGGCGCCGCCGGTGACGACGGCGGTTTTCGATTCAAGGGAGAACATGGCCTCAGTATACTTTGCCGTCCATGCACGACTTGGTGATCCGAAATGCGCTCCTGCTCGACGGCCTGCGCTCGCCGGCTCGCCGGGGAGACCTAGCCGTTCAGGACGGAAAGATCGCCGAACTGGGCAAGGTCACCTCACCTTCAATGCAGACCATCGACGCCGATGGCCTGGCGCTGATGCCGGGGATCATCGACAACCACACGCACTACGACGCGCAGATCACCTGGGACCCCGGGCTCTCGCCCTCGCCCGCGCTCGGAGTGACCACCGCGGTGATCGGCAACTGCGGCTTCACCATCGCGCCCTGCCGGCCGGCCGACCGCGAGCGGGTGATGGCGAACCTCACGCAGGTCGAGGGCATGTCGCTCGAGGCGCTGCCCGCCGGCATCCGCTGGGAGTTCGAGTCGGTGCCGCAGTACCTCGACATGCTCGAGCGCCGCGGCGCGGCGGTGAACGTCGCCGCCTTCGTCGGCCATTCCTCGGTGCGCACCTACGTGATGGGCGAGGCGGCGACGCAGCGGGTGGCAACCGATCATGAAATTTCTCAAATGAGGGACTTGGTTCTGGAAGGCATGCGCGCCGGCGCCGT
>CBDDRQ010000016.1:0-25688 GCA_965233125.1 uncultured bacterium | reverse complement strand
ACCACCCACTCCTCGTGCGCGCGCGCCATCTCGATAAAGGTGCGCTCGCCGCTTTTCGTCAGCCGGATGCGGAAGGCGCGCCGGTCGGCGGGCTCGTCGAGGCGCTCGACCAGGCCCTCCTTCTCGAGCTGGTCGACGATCGCCGTGACGTTGCCGCCGGTGACCATGAGCAGCCGCGACAGCTCGTTCATCTTCAGCCCCTCGCGATGGCGCTCGAGCTGCGCCATCAGGTCGAAGCGCGGCAGGGTGGTGTCGAACTGGCTGCGCAGGCGCGAGCGCACCTGGCGCTCGATCAGCTGCGTGCAGGTGAGCAGCCGCAGCCAGATCCTCAGGGCGCGGTGGTCGCCCGCGCGGGCGATGGTTTCACGGTCCTGCACAGCCGGGATTCTCCAAGCCTGAATAGATGAAGCTTGAAGCAAGTCGCCCGCGGCTGTCAACCGCGCGGCAGCACGTCCCTGAAGGCCTTCTTCCAGCCCGGCTCGGGCGGGGTATGGCCCGGTCGCGGCGCGTAGACGGAATGCTCGACGAGCTGCATGCGGTGGATGTAGCGCGGGCAGTTGGGGAAGATGGCCGCGGCGCGCACCCGCACCTCGAGGCCGGCGCCCGCCGCGGCGAGGCTGGCGGTGCCGTTCACCCGCAGCCGCCCCGGCTTCTCGAAGTCGATGAAAAGCAGGCCGACGTGCGGGTTGACGCGCACGTTGCCCAGGCTGCGGAACATGCCGTTGCCGTCGTAGTCGGTGAAAGCGAGCTCTCCGGGGCCGGTGACGCGCACGAAGCCCGGCATGCCGCCCTTGTACGAGCAGTCCGGCCGGCCCTGGGCGTCGGCGGTGGCCAGGAAGAAGAACGGCCGGCTCTCGATGAAGGCGCGGTCTTCCGCGGTGAACTCGACGCGCGAGAGGCGCTCGGCGAGGCTGTCGGCGAGCCGCCGCGTGTCGTTCTGGTCCTGCAGTTCGCGCATGCCCTCGTGGTACATGGACGGTTGCACCTCCCTTCGAGTGCCTACACTTTAAACTTTCCTGGCCGGACGGTCGCGCGACGGGACGCTGTAGAGCCAGGCGGCGAGAAGCACGCCCAGGGCGCCAAGCGCCCTCTGCAGCCAGGCGTCCTCGACGTAGAACACGATCGAGACGGCGAGCGTCCCGGACATGAGCACGATGGCGAACATCTTGGTGCGCCAGGGAATGCTGCGATGGCGCCGCCATTCGAGGATGGTCGGGCCGAAGGTGCGGTTGTTGAGCAGCCAGTTGTAGAAGCGCGCCGAGCCGCGCGCGAAGCAGGCGGCGGCAAGCAGCAGGAAGGGGGTCGCGGGAAGCACCGGCAGGAAGATGCCGACCACGCCGATCGCGACGAAAGCGAGCCCGGCGCCGAGAAAGAGGCCCCGGACCAGGCGCGACTCGTGATGGCGCACCTCGTGCGAGTAATCGACCTTCACGCCTTCCGCAGGAAGTCGAAATCACAGCCGTGCTCGGCCTGCAGGACGTGGTCCATGTAGAGCTTGGCGTAGCCGCGCTTCGGCGCCGCGGCCGGTGGCTTCCACGCCGCCTTGCGCTTCTTCAGCTCATTTTCCTCCACGAGGAGCTCTATCTTTCTCTCCCGGACGGAAAGGCGGATGCGATCCCCGTCGCGAACGAGCGCGAGCGGTCCGCCGACCGCCGCCTCGGGCGAGACGTGCAGCACGATGGTGCCGTAGGCGGTGCCGCTCATGCGCGCGTCCGAGATGCGCACCATGTCCTTCACCCCGGCGCGCGCGAGCTTGGCCGGGATCGGCAGGTAGCCCGCCTCGGGCATGGCATAGCCCGATTTCGGCCCGGCGTTCTGCAGCACGAGAAAATCGTCGGCCGTGACGTCGAGCCCCGGGTCGTCGATGCGCGCGGCGAGGTCGTCGAGCGAGGTGAACACCACCGCGCGCCCCTCGCGCTCGAAGAGCTTCGGGTCGGCGGCGGAGCGCTTGAGGATGGCGCCGTTGGGCGCGAGCGAGCCGAACAGCGCGACCAGCCCGCCTTGCGCAGCCAGAGGCTCCTTGAATGTCTTGACCACGGCACGGTCGACCCAGGGCGCTTGCCGCTCCAGCGCTTCGCCCAGGGTGATGCCGGCGACGGTCAGGCAATCCAGATGCAGGAGCGGCTTCAGCTCCCGCATCACCGCGCCGACCCCGCCCGCGGCGTACAGGTCCGACATGTAGTGCTGCCCGGTCGGCTTGAGATCGACCAGCACCGGCGTCGAATCCGACAGCTGGTTGAGGTTCTTCAATGAAACTTCCACGCCGGCCCGTCCGGCGATTGCCGTGAGGTGCACGATGGCGTTGGTGGACCCGCCGATGGCGAGCAGCACGCGCAAGGCGTTCTCGACGGATTTTTCGGTAATTACTTCGCTGGGCCGAATCGGCGAGCGAGTCAGCTCCGCGGCGCGCCGGCCGCTCGCCTCGGCGGCGCGCAGCCGGTCGGCGTGCACCGCGGGGATCGCCGCGGTGCCCGGCAGCGCCATGCCCAGCGCCTCGGCGATCGACGCCATGGTCGAGGCCGTGCCCATGACCGCGCAGGTGCCGGCGGTGGTCGCCAGATTTCCCTCCACTTCGGCGATTTCCTGCTCGTCCACCTTGCCGGCGCGGTGCATCGCCCAGAAGCGCCGGCAATCGGTGCAGGCGCCCAGGTGCTCGCCGCGGAACGAGGTCGGCATCATCGGCCCGGCAAGGAGCTGCACCGCCGGCACGTCGGCCGAGGCAGCGCCCATGAGCTGCGCGGGCACCGTCTTGTCGCAGCCGCCGACCAGCACCACGGCGTCCATCGGCTGGGCGCGGATCATCTCCTCGACGTCGACCGACATCAGGTTGCGGAACATCATCGAGGTCGGGCTGAGGAACACTTCGCCCAGCGACACGGTGGGGAACTCGATCGGCAGCGCGCCCGCCGCGAGCACGCCGCGCTTCACCGCCTCGACGAGCTCGGGAAAATGGCGGTGGCAGTTGTTGAAGCCGCTCCTCGAGTCGGCGATGCCGACCACCGGGCGCGCGAGCATCTCGCCCGAGTAGCCCATGCTCTTCGCGAAGGAGCGGCGCAGGTAGAGCGAGAACCCCGCGTCACCGTAGTTGGTGAGTCCCCGCGCCAGCCCCTGCTTCTTGGTCATCAGCCTTCCACGACCGGCTCGACGTAGATCTCGACGCGCCGGTTGGCCTGGCGGCCGCCGTCGGAGGCGTTGCTCGCCACCGGCTGGGACTCGCCCTTGCCGGCGGTGGCCATGCGCATGCCGTTGACGCGGCGCATCTCAAGGTACTGCGCCACTGACAGGGCGCGGCGCTCGGAGAGCTTCTGGTTGTACGCGTTGGAGCCGGTGTTGTCGGTATGGCCGACCACCGTCAGCGCGGTCTTGTTGTAGCGCGACACGACATCGGCGACCTTGTCCATGGTGCTGTGGAAGGTCGGCTTGATCTCGGCGGAATCGGTCTCGAACGCCGTCTGGTTGGTCATGGTGACGCGCACCACGTTTCCGGGCAGCTTCTCGATGCGCGCCGCCCCGGACTGCACCTCCTGGGCGAGGTTCTTCTCGAGGTCCTGGCGCTGGTTGTCCATGTAGGTGCCGACCACGCCGCCGGCCAGCCCGCCGCCGATGGCGCCGACCAGCGCGCCCTTGGTGCGGTTCTTCTTGTAGGCCACGGCGCCGAGCACCATGCCGCTCGCGGCGCCGATCAGGATGCCGCTTTCCTTGCCGGTGAACTGCCGGTCGTCCGGCCCGAAGCCGCGGTCCGAGATGCAGCCGGTGAGCGCGACGCTCACGACGATGCCTGCTGCGAGGTGTTTCTTCATGCCTGCCTCCATTGCGATGTTGCCCCCTGCGGCTCCCAATTATGCGTATTCCGCGCGCAGCAGCTTCGCCCCTTCGACCATGGCGCGCATCTTGCCGAACGCCACCTCGCGCGGCAGGTACTTCATGCCGCAGTCGGGGGCGACGATGACGTGCTCTGGCTTCATGTACTTCAGGGCGCGCTTTATTCTTTCGACGACTTTCTGCGGCGTCTCCACGGTCATGTCGGACAGGTCGATGCAGCCCACCATGATTTTCTTGCCTTGCAACTTCTCGAGAACAGCGCAATCGAGGCTGGATTGCGCCGTCTCGATGGAGATCTGCTGGCACGAACAGCCCGCGAACTCGGGAAGGAAAGAATAGCCCGAGGGCCGCTGGTGGATGATGGCGGCGTAGCCGAAGCAGATGTGCACTGCAGTGCTGCCGGAAATCCCATCCAGGGCGCGATTCAGCGCCTTCAACCCGAACTGGCGCGCTTTCTCGGGGCGCGCCTGCATGTAGGGCTCGTCCACCTGCACGATGTCGGCGCCGGCGGCGAAGAGGTCGCGGATCTCCTCGTTCACCGCCGCGGCGTAGTCCATCGCGGCTTCCTCGTCGGTCTCGTAGAAGTCGTTCTGCGCCTGCTGCGACATCGTGAAGGGGCCGGGCACGGTGATCTTCACGGTTCTTGCGGTATTCGCTCTCAGGAACCTGAGATCTTCGAGCTCGACCGGATGCTTCCTGCGAATCCTGCCGACGATGCGCGGCACGGGATTGGGATGGCCGGAGCGGTCGAGGGCGCTGCCTGGGTTGTCGATGTCGACGCCCTCGAGCGCGGTGGCGAAGCGGTTGGAGTAGCTCTCGCGCCGGGTCTCGCCGTCGGTGATGATGTCCAGCCCGGCCTCTTCCTGCGCCTGGATGGCGAGCAGCGTCGCGTCGTCCTGGGCTTCGCGCAGGAAGGGCTCCTCGACCCGCCACAGCTCCCGCGCGCGCACGCGCGGCGGGAAGCGCCCGGCGAGCTTCTTGCGGTCGATCAGCCATTCGGGCTGGGGGTAGCTGCCGACCAGCGTGGTGGGAAAGAGCATGTTCTTCATCCGTCGACGAACCTGGGGGCGATGCGCCGCAGCCGTTCGGGGTCGATGCGTCCGCTGCGCTGAATATAGCTCCAGGCGAACTCGCGCGGCGCCAGGCGCATGTGCTCCGGGAACCGCTCGTACCATTGTCCGCTGGCATCGGCCGCGGCGACAAGCTTTTCCACGATCGGCCGGCGCGCGGTTTCGAAAGAAGCAAGGGCTTCTTCCAGAGACGGATTCTCGCCCAGGGCCTTGTCGAGGGCGATGGCGTCCTCCATCGCGAGGCGCGTCCCGGAGCCGATCGAGAAGTGCGCCGTGCGCTGCGCGTCGCCGATCAGAACGATGTTCCCCATGCTCCACCTCCGGTTGCGCAGGTTAGGGAAGCTTCGCCAGACCGACTTGTTCGACACCAAAGGCGTCGCGAAGACTTTCTCCAGGTAGTCGAGCGTTTCCTGCTCCCCCATCGCGGCAAAACCGGCCCGCTGCCACGTGCCGGCGTCGCATTCGACGACGAAGGTGCTCATCGTCGGTGAGTGCCGGTAGTGGTGCGCGTTGAACGTCCCGTGCTCGTTCTCGACGAAGGTCTGGGTGAGCGTCTCGAAAATACGGGGTGTGCCGTACCAGGCGAACCTGTTGGTCAGGTGCTCAAGCGTGGTGCCGAAGTCGCCGCAGCCGCGCACGAACGAGTTGACGCCGTCGGCCGCCACGACCAGATCGTACGGTTTCAATTGTTCTTCGCTTTTCAGCGTCGTCTCGTATTCAGGAAGGATTCCAGCGCTCGCCAGGCGCTGCTGCAGGAGCTCGAGCAGCCGCAGGCGCCCGATCGCGGCGAAGCCGATGCCGTCGATCACCACCGGCGTGCCGCGGTGCACGACGGTGATGTCGTTCCAGGTCTCCATCGCCGGGGTAATCAGGTCGTAGGTCTGCGGGTCGTCGGCGCGCAGGAACTCCAGCGCCCGGTCGGAGAAGACCACGCCGAAGCCGAACGTGGAGCCGGCGGCATTTTGCTCGACGACACGGACCTCCCAGGACGGCTTTCGCCGCTTGACCAGGAATGAGAAGTACAGGCCGGCGGGCCCGGCGCCTGCGACGAGGATCTTCACCCGGCTATCGTGCAAGGGCCTTGAAGCGGAAGCAATCGCGGCTGTGGTCGTTCACCATGCCCACCGCCTGCATGAAGGCGTACATGATGGTCGGGCCGACGAACTTGAAGCCGCGGCGCTTGAGGTCCCTGGAGAGCGTATCGGCCTCGCTGAAGCCCCAGACGTACTTGGCGAACGAGCCGAACTCCTTCTGCACCGCGAGGAAAGCGCGCGCATTGAGCACCGCCGCCTCGATCTTTCCGCGGTGGCGCACGATGCCGGCATCGGCGAGGAGCCGGCGCTTCTTCGCCGCGCCGTAGCGCGCCACCCTGCGCGGGTCGAAGCGGTCGAAGGCGCGCCGGTAGTTCTCGCGCTTGGCGAGGATGGTGTCCCAGGAAAGGCCGGCCTGCGCGCCCTCGAGGATCAGGAACTCGAAGAGCTTGCGGTCCTCGCGCACCGGCACGCCCCACTCGCGGTCGTGGTAGGCGATCGCCAGCGGGTTGCGCGCCCAGGCGCAGCGCTTGCGCGCGCTCCGTGCCATCGGCTAGGGCGCCATCAGCCGCGGCAGCCAGAGCGTGAGCTCCGGGAACGCGATCAGCAGGCCCACCACGCCCAGGACGATGCCGACGAACGGCGTCACCGAGACGATGATCTCGCGCATCGAGGTCTGCGGCGCCGCGCCCTTGGCGACGAAGAGCAGCAGGCCGAACGGCGGGGTGGCGAGGCTCACCTCGAGGATCATCAGCATCAGCACCCCGAACCACACGATGTCCAGGCCCAGGGTCTCGGCGACCGGCATGAACAGCGGCGCGGTGATCATCATCATGCTCACCTGGTCCATGAAGCAGCCCAGGAAGAACAGGATCGCGAGCATGCCCAGCAGCACCATGAGCGGCGAGAGGCCCGCGCCGGTGACGAGCTCGGAAAGCCCGTTGGAAGCCTGGGTGAAGGCCATGATCTGCGAGAAGGTGACCGAGCCGCAGATGATGAAGAGCGTCATCACCGTGAGGCGCAGGGTCTCGCGCAGCGACACCCGGAACGAGGGCCAGTCGAGCCGCCGGTAGGCCGCGGCGGCGGCCACCGCGGCGGCCGCGCCGAGCGCCGCCGACTCCGTGGGGGTGGCGGTGCCGCCGATGATGCTGCCCACCACGATCACGAAGATGCTCATGAGCGGCAGCACGTACTTCACGAACGGCAGCAGCCGCTCGCGCAGCGAAAAGCGCGCCACGTCGTAGGGCGGCGCGAGCGCGGGCTGCAGCGCGCAGCGCACGATCACGTAGGCGAAGAACAGCGCCGACAGGATCAGGGCCGGAATGATCGAGGCGATGAGCAGCTCGCCGATCGGGATGCGCGCCACGGAGCCGAGCAGCACCGCGAGGGCGGAAGGCGGGATGAGCATCGCCAGCCCGCCCACGGCGACGATCGGCCCGACGGCGATCGAGGAGTGGTAGCCGCGCCGGTACATCTCCGGCAGCAGCGAGGAGGAGAGCATGGCGGTGTTGGCGATGGTCGAGCCCGACAGCGACGAGAAGATGGTGCCGCCGGTGATCGCCACCAGCGCGAGGCGGCCGGGAACGCGCGCGATCAGCCGGTCGACGGCGTCGATGGCGCGCCCCGCCACGCCGGTATGGAACATGACCTCGCCCATGAAGATGAACAGCGGGATCGGCAGCAGCGCGAAGCTCTGCACCGAGTCGGCGGCGTTGCGCACCAGCTGCATGACGCCGATCTCGCCGCCCATGAACATCCAGGCGCCGACCAGGTTGGCGGCGAAGAACGCGAACACCACCGGCATGCCCATCGCCATGAAGACGATCAGCATGCCCAGCAGCAGCGCGAGGATCTGGTACCAGGCCATCTAGCGCGGCGCGCGGCGCGCGAGCGAGCGCAGGTACAAGGCGAGCAGGATGAGGAAGACCGGCGGCATGCCCGCGTACACCAGCCACTCCGGGAAGACGAAGCTCTTGTGCACCATGGTGCCCGACGCGTAGGAGCGCCACAGCACGCGGCAGGCGAAGAACAGCAGCAGGGCGCACACCAGCGCGCCGAGGGCATCCGCGCCTCGCTGCGTGGCACGGCGCGGGCGCGCGGGCAGCCGCTCGACCACCAGCTCGATCGCGATGTGGCCCCGCTCGCGCAGCACCCAGGGCGCGCCGAGGAAGGTGATCGCGTAGAGCATGTACTCGGTGGCCTCGAGCCCCCACGCGAGCGAGAACCAGCGCAGGTAGCGCGCCGCGACGTCGACGAGGATCAGCACCACGAGCGCGCACAGCAGCGCCGCGGCGATGACCGCCAGGGCGTCGATCAGCAGGTCGAGCGCTGAGCGCCTACTTGCCACCCAAGAGCGGTCTGACCTTCCGGACGAACGCCGGGTCGCCCTTGCTCAGCGTCTCCCAGTAGAGGTCCTCGGCCTTCTTCGCGAAGCCGGGCCCGAGGTCGACGTACTTGATGCCCGCGTCGTCCTGGACCTTCTGCTGCTTGCCGTCCTCCGCGGCGCGCCACTTGGGCCACTCGCCTTCGGCCCACATCGCGACCTGCGTCAGGCACTGGCGCTGGTCCTCCTGCAGCCCCTTCCACTTGTCGAGGTTGACGAGGATCGCCACCGAGGCGCTGATGAACCCGGGCCCGTAGCGGTACTTGGTGTACTTGTGCCAGCCGAAGTCGGCGAGGCCCCAGAGCGGCCAGCCGTAGCCGTCGACGGCGTTGCGCTCGAGCGCCGTATGCACTTCCGGCGGCGCCATGCGCACCGGGATGCCGCCCAGCGACTTGAAGAACGCGTCGTAGATCGGCGTCGAGCGGAGGCGAAAGTCCTCGAACCTGCCGCCCTGCGCCGGCTTGGTCGTATAGATGTAGAAGCGCACGCCGTTGGTCAGGTGCGTGAGGTACCAGGCGTTCATCTTCTTGTTGTGCTGCTCGTTGATGAGCGCCCAGGCGCCGTTCGCGCGCTGCTCGGCCGACTCGTTGCGCGCGACGCTGATCACGTCGCCCTCGGGCATCGTGCCGACGTAGTAGTTCGGCGGGCCGTAGTGCATGTCGACGACGCCGTTCTTGAGCGCGTTCCACTGCTCGAGCGACTTGATCGCCTCGGGCCCCACCACGCTGATGCTGACCTTGCCGGCGCAGCGCTTGTTCACTTCGTCGACGACGCGGGCGAACTGCTGCACGAACACCGACTTCACCGGCAGGAACGAGGCCGCCTTGAAGCTCGCCTGGCCAAGCGCGGCCGGCGCGAGCGATGCGGCGGCGGCTGCAACCGCAGCCACGGTAATGGTCTTCCTCATGAAATCCCTCCTCCTCAGGATTGGCGAGTCTATCGGTTGCCCCCCGGAGGCGGCAAGAGCCGCAGGTGCGCGAAAAGCGCCACGAAGCGGCCGACGAGCTCGCGCTGGTACGCGGCGAGATCGCGCCCGCGCCAGTCGTGGAAGCCTTCGCCCTCGCGCGCGCCGCGCCGGCCGTCCTGCATCATAGCGCGCACGATCGCCGGCGGCTCGTAGCGCGGCGCCTCGAGCGCGCGCGCCAGGGAGCTCGACGCGTAGTAGAGGATGTCGAGGCCGCCGTAGTCGATGAACTCGCACATCCCCATTGCCGTGTAGCGGGGCCCGAACCCGGCGCGCACCGCGCGGTCGATGTCCTCGGCCGTGGCGACGCCTTCCTCGACCAGGCGCCCCGCCTCGTTCATGGCCGCCGCCTGCAGCCGCGGCACGATGAACCCCGGCGAGGGCGCGCAGCGCACCACCACCTTGCCCGCGGACTCGAGGAGCTCCTGCATCGCCCCAAAGGTTCTTTCATCCGTGAGCTTCGAGGGACTGACCTCCACCAGCGGTATCAGATAGGCCGGGTTCAGGAAATGCGCGTTGATGAAGCGCTCCGGGCGCGTCACCAGCGCCGCGAGCGCATCGGCGAGCATCGAGGAGGTGGTGGAGGCGATGATCGCGTCCTCGCGCGCGTGCGCGCAGGCGCGCGCGAGCGCATCGCGCTTGGCTTCCAGCGTCTCGGTCACCCCTTCGAAAATGACGTCTGCGCCGGCAAGCGCGTGCGGCGCGTCTTCGACGGGCAGCACCCGGATCCTGGCGAGGATGGTCCGCTGCTGCTCGCCGGTGAGCACGCCCAGCTCGCCCAGCAGCCCGAGGTTCGCCGAGACTTCGGCGAGCGCCGCCTCGCGCAGTCGCCTGCCCTCCTCCGGCGTGCGCGGCTTGAAGTCGAGCACGTCGACCCGGTATCCCGCGTACGCGAACACGTGGGCGATGCCGCGGCCCATCCGCCCCGCGCCCAGCGCCACGATCTTCATGTCAGAGCCCGTCGCAGCTCGTCGCGCGTCATCTGTGCAAGACCGAGATTCTCGAGCGTCCTTCCAGTCGCCCGCAGGTCGCGGCCGAGCACCGCCGAGCCCAGCGCGAGCAGCCCGCGCGCCACCGGGCAGGCGACCCCCGCCCACTCGCACGCCGATACGAGGAAGGCGAGGCCGAGCGCGACGTCCTCGCGCATGTAGCGGTGCTCGGCAAGGACGATCCGCTCGCGCCAGTCGCCGGAATCGGTCAGCTTCTGGTGCACCCGCCGCCCGTACATCCACTCCTCGCCGTCGGTGCGGTAGTGGTCGGCGAGGGGAAAATGCGGCGCGCGGTAGCCCAGCGCCTCGCGCGCCGCGATGCGCTCGGCGTCGAGCGCGTCGGTGACGCGCCGGATCGCCGGCTGCGTCCCTTCCTTGTGGATATCCCAGCGCTCGAAGTGCTCGAGGGGCCCGGCGTTCATGAAGATGAGCGGCGGGTGGATGATCGGCCCGGCGTTCATGAGCGCCGCGGAGAGCACGTCCTCCACGGGTTCGACGGGGAATACCTTGCGGATCCGTTCCAGCGCTTCCTTCGACCTGCTCGCGGGGAAAACTCCGGTGGGCAGCCGGGTGGCGCGCGTGGTGATCGCGACGGCCTCGGGCCCGTGCTTGCGCGTAAGCCAGGGCAGCGTTCCGGTTTCCGCGAATATGCCCTTTCGGATCGCAGAGCCCATGAGATAGGAGCCGAATGTTCCCGGAGCGAGAAAGACCAACTGATCGTCAGCGAGGTGAGGAGCGAGACGTGCCGCGTTCTCCTCCTGCGTGAACGCCGGGTCGGGCATGAAGAGGAGCTCCGCGCCGCGCACCGCCTCGCCGATGTCCGGGCAGGTGGCGATGGCGACGGCGCGCTCGCCCGCCGCATCCTTGAGGATGAGCCGCGGCCTGAGCCCGGAGGCGTCGCGCCGCCACCAGCGCACGTCGTGGCCCTTCTCGGTGAGGTCCGCGGCGGCGGCGAAGGCGCCGTTGCCGCCGCCCAGGACGGTGATCTTCATCGGTCAGAACGGGATGGCGAAGCGCAGGTGGCCGCCGTCGCGATCGGCATCGAGGAGGTCGACGCGCTTGGCGACGATCTCGAAGCTTCCGCTCTTGTCGCGAAGGGTCCACGCGGAGCGTCCGGCGAACCAGCGGCTTTCGCCGCGGCGGACCTCGGCGAAGAGCAGGTAGGCGCGCGCGGTGAGCCGCCCTGCCCCGTCCTCCTCCGCGACGACGTTCGCCAGGTAGTGGTTGACCCGCGCCGGCGGGGAGTCGAGGGGCGCGTGCTCGTTCTCGAGGCGGTCGACCCGCATGCGCAGCAGCTGTACCGTCTCGTAGAAGAGCGACACGTGGTCGCGCGGGCTCTGCTGCCCCCAGGCGCCGGGCACCCAGTACTCGGCGTCCGGCGCGTACAGGGCGAGCCATTCGCCGAAGCGCCGCTCGTCGAGCAGCCGCGCCTCGAGAAAGAGGAACTGCTGCACCGCGTGCCAGCGCTCGAGCCCCGCCGCCTTCATGCGCCCATGTACTGCGCCCAGGCGCGGTGCTGGTTGCGCATGGGCAGCTCGCTGGTGCCTTCCGGATCGGCTTCCCGTCCCACGCCCCGCGACCAGTCGACCCACTCGGCATCGCCGGTGGCGAGCGACTCCTGGATGCGCTCGAAGATCTCGTGGTCGTCGCTCGTGACGATCGAGGCGGGCGAGTTGTTGGTGTTCACCATTCGCACCGACGCCTCGAACATCCCTTCGGGCGCGCCGCCGAGCCGGAAGATGTAGCCGTGCTGCTCGGTGCAGTCGACGCTCACCGGCTGCAGGACGCGGATCTGCGCCAGGCGCGAGTTCACGAACAGGTTCGGGTAGACGATGGTGTTGTGCCGGTTGAAGGAGAGGATCTCCCCGGCGCGCTGCTCGCCGTGGCGCGCGACCATCGCCTCGCGATAGCGGCGGTGCACCGGGTCTTCGCGCTCGCCGTCGATCTCCCTGGTGAGGAACCCGCCCATCCAGCAGTGGCCGCGCTCCAGCGCGGCGATGCCCAGGCCGTCCCATTCCCGCAGCGTGAGGCCGTTCGCCTTGACGATGTCCCACTCGATCGACGGCCGGGCGCCGCCGTGGTCGACGCGGTCGGCGGCGCCGATCGCGCTGCGATGCAGGATGCGCGGATGCAGGAGGTCGATCGAGTTCTCGATCTGCAGCTTCCAGTTGCCGCGGTAGCGCTGCACGGTCTTGCCGCCGGCCAGCTCGACCGTGCCCTCCGGGGCGCGCTCGACGAAGTTGTCGAACGCGGCGCGCACCTCCGGCCCGAGGTAGGCCTCGAGGTCCTCGCCCGCGGCCGAAAGGCTGCCGAAGAGGAAGCCGCGGTAGCTTGCGAGCCGCGCCAATGGCTCGAGCCCGAGCTCGCGCGAGCGCGCCTTGAACGCCGCGCCGTATCCCTGGTCGAGCGGCACCGAGGCGAGCGAGCCGTCGGTGCGGTAGGTCCACGCGTGGTAGGGGCACACGAAGCTGCGCGCGTTGCCGGACGCGGCGGCGCACACCTCGGCGCCGCGATGCATGCAGCGGTTGTGAAAGGCGTGCAGCGTGCCGTCGGTGTGCCGCGCGACGATCAGCCGCTCGCCCGCCATGCGGGCGGTGAAGAAGTCCCCCGGCGAGCGTGCCTGGCTCTCGTGCCCGAGCCACAGCCAGACCCGCCGGAAGATGCGCCGGCGCTCCTCCTCGAAGACCGCCGGGTCGGTGTAGAAGCGCCGGTGCACGCGGCCGTGCGCCACGAGGTCGTTGAGCGCCATGGGTCGCATACTACAATGCGCCATGCACAAGGTTTCGATCCGGCCGCACATCGTCGAGCGCGTGCTCGCGCGGCGCGGCGACGTGCACTGGTTCACCCGCCTGGACGCGGCCAGCAGCGCGCTGCTGGTGGTCGACATGCAGAACACCTTCTGCATGCCCGGCGCGCCGGGCGAGGTGCCGCTTGCGCGCGCGATCGTGCCCGGCATCAACCGCCTCGCCGAGCGGCTGCGCGCGCTCGGCGTGCCCGTCGTCTGGGTGGTGCACGCCAACAGCCTGCACGAGGACCGCAGCGACTGGGAGGTGTTCTTCAACCACGTGGTGCGCAACCCCGAGGTGCGCCGGCGCATGGCGGAAAGCCTCGCGCCCGAGCGGCAGAAGGTGTGGCACGAGCTCGCGGTGGCGCCCGGCGACATCACGGTGGTGAAGAACCGCTACAGCGCCTTCGCGCACGGCGCCTCGACGCTCGAGCGGGTGCTGCGCAACCTGGGGGTCGACACCGTGCTGGTCGCCGGCACCAAGACCAACGTCTGCTGCGACTCCACCGCGCGCGACGCGATGATGCTCGACTTCAAGTCGGTGCTGGTCTCCGACTGCTGCGCCGCGCTCTCCGACGACGAGCACCTCGCCACCCTCGAGACCTTCATCCAGCAGTTCGGCGACGTGATGAGCGCCGACGAAGTGCTCGCCTCAATCGGCAAATAGGCTCGCGAGCTGCTCGCGCAGCCAGCGGTTGCCCGCGTCGGCGTCGGAGCGCTCGTGCCAGTGCACGGCGACCTCGGCGGGCGGCACGGGCACCGGCGGCGGCATCGCCTTGAGGCGGCCGCGCTGCTCGAAGACCCGCGCGACGCGCGCCGGCAGTGTGAGGATGAGGTCGGTGCGCTCGAGCACCATCGGCACCACGGTGAAGTGCGGCACGCGCAGCACGATGCGCTGGGACGCGCCGGCGCGCTCGAGCGCTTCTTCCACTACACGATGCCCGCCGCGATAGGTGACCAGCACGTGCGACGCTTCCACGAATCTTTTTCGGGTCAGAAGAGAAATGCCATGGTCGGCGCGCATCAGGCACAGGTACGGGTCGCGGAACAGCGCCTGGCGGCGTAGCGGCGGGCCGAGCGCGGGGAGAAAGCCGACCGCGAGGTCGAGGCTGCCCGAGGCGAGCGCGTCGGCGACGTGCTCGGGCTCGAGCACCGGCACCTCCAGGCGCACCCCCGGCGCCACCCGGCGCACGCGCTCGACCAGCGGCGGCAGGAACTCGATCTGGCCGAGGTCGGACATGTAGAACCGGAAGCTGCGCGCGGAGGTGGCGGGGTCGAAACCCGGCGCGTGCGCGAGCGCCGACTCGAGCAGCGTCAGGGCGCGGCGCACCGGCTCGGCGAGCTCGCGCGCATAGGGCGTGGGCTCCATCCCCTGCGGGGTACGCAGGAACAGCGCGTCGCCAAAGGCCTGGCGCAAGCGCCCGAGGGCGTTGGAGACCGCAGGCTGGGTGAGTCCAAGGCGCCCGGCCGCCCCGGTGACGCTGCGGCTTTGCAGCACCGCGTCGAAGACGCGCAGCAGGTTGAGATCGAGCGTAGCGACATTCATTTCCGTGATTCATATCATGATCATCATTGATTTGACAAATGATGAGCCGCCGCCCAGCATTGGCCGGTGGAGCGTTCCTTCAAGGAGGAGGTCGCCAAGCTCAGGCTCGGCGAGGGCGAGACCTTCCACGGCGAAGCCATCCTCGCCGTGACGAAGGCGCTGCTGCAGTCGGGGGTCGCCTACGTCGGCGGCTACCAGGGCGCGCCGGTCTCGCACGTTATGGACGTGCTGAACGACGCGCGCGAGATCCTCGACGAGCTCGGCGTGCACGTGGAAACGAACGCGAACGAGGCGGGCGCCGCGGCGATGCTGGGCGCCTCGATCAACTACCCGATGCGCGGCGCGGTCGCGTTCAAGTCGACCGTGGGCACCAACGTCGCCTCCGACGCGCTCTCCAACCTCGCCTCGGCCGGCGTCAAGGGCGGCGCGCTCATCGTGCTGGGGGAGGACTACGGCGAGGGCTCTTCCATCATCCAGGAGCGCAGCCACGCCTTCGCCATGAAGTCGCAGATCTGGCTGCTCGATCCGCGTCCGAACCTGCCCAAGATCGTGGAGATGGTCGAGCAGGGGTTCGAGCTCTCGGAGGCTTCCAGCACGCCCGTCATGCTCGAGCTGCGCATCCGCGCCTGCCACGTCCAGGGCAGCTTCCAGACCCGGCCGAACAAGCCCCCCGCCTTCTCGAAGAAGCACTTCCTCGAAGGCGCCGATTTCGACTATGGCCGCATCTGCCTGCCGCCCGCGACCTACGCGCAGGAGAAGCACAAGATCGACGTGCGCTGGCCCGCCGCGGTTGCCTTCATCAAGAGCAGGAAATTGAATGAATCGTTTCCGGGCGACCTGTCGCACCTCGGCATCGTCTGCCAGGGCGGCCTGTACAACGCCGTGATCCGCGCGCTGCAGACGCTGGGCCTCGCCGATGCCTTCGGCGCCTCGCGCGTGCCCATCTACTGCCTCAACGTGACGTACCCGCTGGTGCCGGACGAGATCGTTGCCTTTTCAAAAAATAAAGCTTCCATACTGATCGTCGAGGAGGGACAACCTGCTTACATCGAGGACGCGGTGCTCGCCGCCCTGCGCCGTGAAGAGGTGAATGGCGTAAAGGTGCACGGCAAGGACGTGCTGCCGCTCGCCGGCGAGTACACCGGCGAAGTGGTCCTGACCGGCATCGCCCAGTTCACGAGCCGCGCCGACGCCATCGAGCCGATCAAGGCGCTGAAGCAGAAGGCCGCCGCGCTCCTCGGCGGCCTGCCGCAGCGCCCGCCCGGGTTCTGCGTCGGCTGCCCGGAGCGCCCGGTGTTCTCGGCGATGAAGCTGATCGAGCAGGCGGCGGGCAAGTTCCACCTCTCCGCCGACATCGGCTGCCATCTCTTCTCGACCCTGCCGCCGTTCAACATCGGCAACACCGTGCTCGGCTACGGGCTGGGGCTCGCGTCGAACTCGGCAGTGCATCCGGCGCTCGAGCGACGCACCGTGACCATGATGGGCGACGGCGGCTTCTGGCACAACGGCCTCACCTCGGGCATCGCCAACGCGGTGTTCAACAAGAACGACGGCATCCTGGTGATCATGAAGAACGGCTACAGCTCCGCCACCGGGACGCAGGAGCTGCCGTCCTCGCCGCAGCACAGCGAAGCCAAGGCCACCGACATGAGCATGGAGCGGGCGCTCGCCGGCATCGGCGTGGGGTGGGTGAAGACGGTGGACAACTACCGCGTGGGCGAGGTCGCCGCTACGCTCAAGGAGGCGATGCGCACGGAATACGCGGGCCTCAAGGTGATCATCGCCGAGGGCGAGTGCCAGCTCGAGCGCCAGCGCAAGCTGCGACCGGTGGTTTCGAAACAATTATCCGAAGGCAAAAGAACGGTGCGGGTGAAATACGGCGTGGATGAGGACACCTGCACCGGCGACCACTCCTGCATCCGGCTCTCGGGCTGCCCGACCCTGACCATCAAGGACAACCCCGACCCGCTGCGCCGCGTTCCGGTCGCGACCGTGATCGACGGCTGCGTCGGCTGCGGGCTGTGCGGCGAGAACGCGCACGCCGCGGTGCTTTGCCCTTCCTTCTATCGCGCGGAAGTCATCCAGAACCCGACCTGGTGGGACAAGCTGTGGAACGGCAATTCACTAAGGAAATAGAGTCGCTTCGGCTGGGGGACGGCGAGACCTTCCACGGCGAAGGCATCCTCGCGGTCACCAAGGCGCTGCTGCAGTCGGGCGTGTCCTATGTCGGCGGCTACCAGGGCGCGCCGGTGTCGCACCTGCTCGACGTGATGGTGCAGGCGCGCGAGTACCTCGACGAGCTCGGCGTGCACGTCGAGGCCTGCACCAGCGAGGCTTCCGCCGCGGCGATGCTCGGCGCCTCGATCAACTACCCGGCGCGCGGCGCGGTGACCTGGAAGTCGATCGTCGGGACCAACGTCGCGGCCGACGCCCTCTCCTACCTGGCGAGCGCCGGCGTCATGGGCGGCACGCTGATCGTGCTCGGCGAGGACTACGGCGAGGGCGGCGTGGTGGCCCAGGAGCGCAGCCACGCCTTCGCGCTCAAGTCGCTCATGTGGCTGCTCGACCCGCGTCCCAACCTGCCGAAGATCGTCGAGATGGTCGAGCGCGGCTTCGAGCTCTCGGAGACCTCGAACACGCCGGTGATGATGGAGCTGCGCATCCGCGCCTGCCATGTACGGGGCTCTTTCCCGACCAAGAAGAACATTTCACCCGCGGTCTCGACCAGAGAAAAGCTCGATGGCCCGCCGAAGGAGTTCATCTACGACCGGCTCGCGCATCCGCCGGCGACCTTCCGGCAGGAGAAGCTCAAGAACGACGTGCGCCTGCCCGCGGCGCGCCGCTTCATCATGGAGAAGAGGCTGAACGAGCACTTCGACGGCGCCGAGAAAGACCTCGGCATCGTCGTGCAGGGCGGCCTCTACAACGGGCTGACGTTCGCGCTCAAGACGCTCGGCCTCGCAGACGCGTTTGGCGCGAGCCGCATCCCGATCCTCGCGCTGAACGTCGTCTACCCGCTCGTACCGGAGGAAATAACGGCCTTCTGTTCTTCCAAAAAGGCTGTTCTCATCCTCGAGGAAGGGCAACCCGAGTTCATCGAGCAGGAGATCGCCACGATCCTGCGCCGCGCCGACGTACCCGGGAAGCTGCACGGCAAGGACTGCATGCATATGGCCGGCGACTACAACGTCGAGGCGCTGGTGCGCGGCCTCGCCAAGTTCCTCGCGCAGCACGCCCCGCACCTCGATACGGCCCCGGGCGCCCGCTGGCTCGAATCGGTGAGCGATTCCAGGGAGAAGGCGAATCAGCTGCTCGGCGCGCTGCCGGTGCGGCCGCCGACGTTCTGCACCGGCTGCCCGGAGCGCCCGGTCTTCTCGGCGATGAAGCTGGTGGCGCAGGACATCGGGCGGCCGCACGTGTCGATGGACGTCGGCTGCCACTGCTTCGGATCGTTCGAGCCGTTCTCGCAGGGCAACACTCTGCTCGGCTACGGCATGAGCCTCGCCTCCGCGGCGGGTGTCGCGCCGATGTCGTCGCGCCGGCCGGTCGCGATCATGGGCGACGGCGGCTTCTGGCACAACGGCCTGCTTTCCGGCGTGGCGTCGAACCTGATGAACAAGGGCGACGGCGTGCTGGTGATCATGAAGAACGGCTACGCCTCCGCCACGGGCACCCAGGAGCTCCTCTCCTCCCCGCCCGAGGATGCGCGCATGGTGGCGATCGGGCAAAGCGCGGTCGGCGCGGACCGCACCATCGAGAACACCCTGACGGGACTGGGCGTGAAGTGGCTGCGCACGGTCGACAACTACGACGTCGCCGCGATGTCGAAGACCTATCGCGAGGCGATGACCACGGCGGACAAGGGGCTGAAGGTCATCGTCGCCGAGGGCGAATGCCAGCTCGAGCGCCAGCGGCGGCTCAAGCCTGCCGTTGCTAAGAAACTATCGAATGGCGAAAGGCATGTTCGCGTGAAGTACGGCGTGGACGAGGACACCTGCACCGGCGACCACTCGTGCATCCGGCTCTCGGGCTGCCCGACGCTCACCGTCAAGGACAACCCCGATCCGCTGCGCCGCGACCCGGTGGCCACCGTGGTCGACGGCTGCGTCGGCTGCGGGCTGTGCGGCGAGAACGCGCATGCGGCGGTTCTCTGCCCCTCGTTCTACCGGGCGGAGGTAATCCAGAATCCGAACGCGTGGGATCGATTGGTGGGCAGGTTCTTATGAGCATTCCCGAGCGTCCGATCACGATTCTCATCGTCGCGCTGGGCGGCGAAGGCGGCGGCGTGATGGCCGACTGGCTGATGGAGGCGGCGACCTCGGCCGGCTACCCGGCCCAGGCGACTTCCATCCCCGGCGTGGCGCAGCGCACCGGCGCCACCACGTACTACCTGGAGATCTTTCCCGCCGTGAGGAGCGCGCTCGCGGGGAAGGACCCCGTGCTCTCGCTCACCCCGAGCCCGGGAAACGTCGACATCATGGTCGCCTCCGAGCTGGTGGAGGCCGGGCGGGCAATGCAGAACGGCTACGTCAGCCCCGAGCGCACCACCCTGATCGCGTCCACGCATCGCATCTACGCCACGATCGAGAAGATGCAGATGGCCGACGGCCGCTTCGACTCGAGCCGCGTCGTCGGCGCCGCGGCGCAGCTCGCGCGCCAGTCGGTGCTGTTCGACATGCGCAAGCTGGCGCAGGAGAGCGGCACGGTGATCAACGCAGTGCTCTTCGGCGCGATGGCGGGAAGCGGCGTGCTGCCGCTTTCGCGCGACGCGTGCGAGCAGTCGATCCGGCGCGGCGGCCGCGGCACGGAGGCGAGCCTGCGCGGCTTCGCGGCGGGCTACGAAATCGCCGCAGGCAGCCGCAAGGCGCCTGCCGAGGCGCCACCCGCGGCGCGCGCCACGGAACTGCAGGACATCCTGGGCCTGGGGAAGGAGCGCCTGCGCGACTACCAGGGCGATCGCTACGCAGCGCTGTACGAGGAGCGCCTGCAGCCCTTCCTCGCCGGCGACCCGAAGCTCGCGGCGGAGGTGGCGAGGCTGCTCGCGGTGTGGATGAGCTTCGAGGACCTCATCCGGGTCGCCGATCTGAAGACGCGAAGCTCGCGCTTTGAAAGGATTCGCAAGGAAGTAGGCGCAAAGAGCGGCGAGCCGGTGGTGGTCATCGACTACCTCAAGCCCGGGGTCGAGGAGTTTGCGTCCGTTCTTCCGCATTCGCTTGGGAAGAAAATCATTGCGTGGGCCGAGCGCCGCGGCAAGCTCGACGCCTTCAACGTCGGCATGCACATCCGGACGTCCGGCGCCCTGGGCTACCTGCTGGTCCGCGCTCTCGCCTGGCTGCGGCCGCTGCGGCCCTTCAGCCATCGCTACCACGAGGAGCAGGCGCTGATCGAGCGCTGGCTCGGGCACGTCGCCGAGGCGGCGCGGCGCGATGTCCGCCTTGCCCTCGAGGTCGCCGCCTGCGCGAACCTGATCAAGGGCTACGGCGAGACTCACCGCCGCGGCAAGGCCAACTTCCTCGCCATCGTCGACGCGCTGGTGGAGAACCCCGCCACCGCCGATGTGCAGGAGCAGGCGACCGCCATCCGCAAGGCGCGCGAGGCGGCCCTCGCGGATCCGGAGGGCAAGGCCCTCGGGTCGACCCTCGGCAAGCCGGTGGTGTGGCTCAAGCCGGTCGGGCGCACGTAGAATCGACCTTCCGATGGCGAGCGTTCCCCAACCGAAGACCAGTCCGGCGCGGCAGGACCTGTACCGCCGCATGGACAAGCACGACCTCGCGCCGCTATGGGAGGTGCTCCACAGCCTGATTCCCGATCAGCCGGCGACGCCGTGCCGGGCCGCGCTGTGGAAGTACCGCGACGCGCGCCCCTACCTGATGGAGGCGGGCACGCTGATCACCGCCCGGGAGGCGATCCGCCGCGTGCTGATCCTCGAGAACCCGGGTATGCGCGGCGAGTCGTGCGTCACGCAGAGCCTGTATGCCGGCCTGCAGCTCATCCTGCCCGGTGAGATCGCCCCCAGCCACCGGCATTCGCAGTCGGCGCTGCGCTTCGTCGTCGAGGGGTCGGGTGCCTACACGGCCGTGGACGGCGAGCGCACGACCATGCACCCGGGCGATTTCATCATCACGCCTTCCTGGACCTGGCACGATCACGGCAATCCCGGGCGGGAGCCGGTGGTGTGGCTGGACGGGCTCGACATCCGCATCGTCCAGACCTTCGGGGCGCAGTTCCACGAGCCGTTCCCGCAGGACGTGCAGCCGGTGGCGCGCAGCGAAGGCGCTTCGGCGGCCCGGTTCGGGGCGAACCTGGTGCCGGTGGGCGCCGCCGCGCCCTTCGGCAAGACCTCGCCGATCTTCAACTATCCCTACGCGCGAAGCCGCGAGGCGCTCGCGAAGCTCGCGAAGGATCAGGCGCCCGACGCCTGCCAAGGCTGGAAGATGCAGTTCATCAATCCGCTGACCGGCGGGCACGCGATGCCGACGATCGCCGCATTCCTGCAGCTGCTTCCGGGAGGGTTCAGCGGCCAGGCCTGCCGCTCGACCGACGGCACGGTGTACTCGGTGGTGGAAGGCGCGGGAACGGCGCGCATCGGCGAGCAGAAATTCGAGTTCGAGCCCCGCGACACCTTCGTCGTGCCCTCGTGGGCGCCGCTCAGCCTTGAGGCGGCCGCGGAGACGGTGCTCTTCTCGTTCTCCGACCGGCCCTGCCAGGAAGCGCTCGGCCTGTGGCGCGAGGGGCGCGGCTGACATGAACGCGCCCGATCACGCCTTCCTCAGCCGCGAGTACAACAACCGCGAGCTGGTGCCCGACCACCCGCAGCACTTTGCGCGCTGGACCGAGGCCTCGCTGCGCGCGCGCAACACCATGACCTGCTATCTCGACCGGCGCTACGGCGACATGCCGGGGGAGACCATCGACATCTTTCCGGCGCGCAAGGGCGACGGCACCTGCATGATGTTCATCCACGGCGGCTACTGGCGTGCGCTCGACAAGAAAGACTGCTCCTTCCTCGCGCCGGCCTGGGTCGACGCGGGCGTGTCCCTCGCCGTGGTCAACTATGACCTCTGCCCGAAAGTCGGCATCGACGAGATCGTGCGGCAGATGCTACGCGCGAGCCGCTGGCTCTGGCTGCACGCCGAGGACTACGGCATGGACCAGGACCGCCTCTACGTCTCGGGGCATTCCGCCGGCGGCCATCTCGCCGCGATGCTGATGTGCGCGCTCTGGCCGGTGTTCGACGCGCGCCTGCCCAGGGACCTCTGGAAAGGGGGCCTGGCGGTGAGCGGGATCTACGACCTGCGGCCGCTGCAGTACGTCGATTTCCTGCAGCCCGACCTGCGCCTCGACGAGGCGCTCGCGCTCAGGCTCTCGCCCGCGTTCCTGCCGCCGGCGACGCGCGCGCCGGTGATGACCTGCGTCGGCGGGAGCGAATCGAGCGAATTTCAGCGGCAGAACGCGCTCCTCGGCGAGCGCTGGCGCGCCGCGTTCGCCGGCGACATCGCCATGCCCGGCCGCAACCACTTCTCCGTGCTCGACGGCCTTGCCGAGCAGCCGAGCGCATTGTTTCAGGGCGCGCGCCGGCTGATGAAGCTCGACAAATGAGGCAGTACCTCGAGCCCGGGCGCTACATCGACAGCGCGCACGCTGCGGTCGTTTCCTTTTCCAGGAAACATGTTTCCGGAAAAGACGACCGGGAACGCGCCATCTCCCTGTATTACGCGGTGCGCGACAGCATCCCCTACAACCCGTTCCTCGATTTCGCCGACCCGAACGTCTACAAGGCCTCGGCGGTGCTCGAGGCGAACCAGGGCTTCTGCGTCGGCAAGGCGGCGCTTCTCGCTGCCTGCGCGCGTGCAGCCGGCATCGCCGCACGCGTCGGCTTCGCCGACGTGAAGAACCACCTCACCTCGCCGCGCCTGGCCGAGACGATGGGCAGCGACCTCTTCGTCTACCACGGCTATACCGAGCTGCACCTGGACGGGAAGTGGGTGAAGGCCACGCCCGCCTTCAACCTGTCGCTGTGCACGCGCTTCCGCGTGCGGCCCCTCGAGTTCGACGGCCGCGAGAACTCGATCTTCCATCCGTTCGACGCGGACAACCGGCGCCACATGGAGTACCTGCGCGACCGCGGCGTGCACGCCGACGTGCCGGTCGAGGAGATCCAGCGCACCTTCCGCGAGGCCTATCCGAAGTTCTATCGCCTCGGCAGCGCAGCGACGAAGGAAACCTTCACCCCCGGTTGATGCGGGCGCTGCTCGAGGAAAGCTTCCGCGCCGCCGTGGCGGCGGCGGACCCGCTGCGGATCCTCGGCGCACACCTGCCGCCGGCGCCGAAAGGCCGCACGTTCGTCGCCGCTGCGGGCAAGGCGGCTGCGGCGATGGCCCTGGCAGTGGAAAGATCATTTCCTTCACAGGTCGAAGGAATAGCGATCACGCGCTACGGGCACGGGCTGCCGACCAGGCACATCCGTGTGATCGAGGCCGGGCACCCGGTGCCGGACGAATCGGGCGAGCGCGCGGCGGCGGAGATTCTCGAGCAGGTGAAAGCTCTCGGACCCGAAGATCTGCTGCTCGCGCTGCTTTCCGGCGGCGCCTCCAGCCTGCTGTCGCTTCCCGCCCCGGGCGTCAGCATCGCGCAGCTCAAGGACCTGACAGGCCGGCTCCTGAAGAGCGGCGCCGACATCGGCGAGATGAACACCGTGCGCAAGCACCTGTCGGCGGTCGCCGGCGGCCGCCTCGCCGCCGCCTCGCGCGCCCCCGTGCACGCGCTCATCATCTCGGACGTCGTGGGCGACGATCCGACGCACATCGGCTCCGGCCCGTGCGCCGCGGACCCGACGACGGTCGACGACGCGAAAGCCGTCCTCGCCAAGTACCGCATCGATTTCGCCGGCCCCTTCTCCGAGAGCCCGAAGAAGGTCAACGCCGAGAACAAGGTCGTCGCGACCGCGCGTCGCTCGCTGGAAGCCGCCGCCGAGGTGTTTCGCAGGCGGGGGTTCCGCCCGCAGGTCCTGGGCGACACGATCACCGGCGAAGCGCGCGAGGTCGGCGCGGAGATGGCGCGCCTTGCGCGAAAGACCAAGGGTCCCGCGGCGCTGATCTCCGGCGGCGAATGCACGGTGACGATCGGGGACGACGGCGGTCGGGGCGGGCGCTGCAGCGAGTTCCTGCTGTCGCTCGGCATCGAGCTGGGCGGCATGAGAAACGCGTGGGGGATTGCGGCGGATACCGATGGCATCGACGGCAGCGAGGACAACGCCGGCGCCTTGTGGACGCCCGACTCGCTGGAACGGGCCCTCCGGAAGAACCTTTCCCCGCAGGCCCGGCTCGCGCGGCACGACAGCTACGGGTTCTTCAGCGCGCTCGGCGACCTCGTGATGACCGGGCCGACGCGCACCAACGTCAACGACTTCCGGGCGATCGTCGTCGAATAGGCCCGGCGGCTAGAACTTCTGCTGCGCCAGGCGGGCGTGCGTGGTGGGGCTCATGAGGAGGAATCCGGCATCCACCGGCAGCGCCACGCCGGTGATCCAGCGAGCTTCGTCGCTCGCGAGGAAGACCGCCGCCCAGGCGACGTCCCAGCCGGTGCCCTCGGTGCCCAGCGCGGACGCCTGCCTGCGCGTCTCGCGCACCGCCGCATCCATGCGAGGCGCCACCATGGGCCCGTAGACCTGGCCCGGGACGATGCAGTTGACGCGGATACCCTGCCGCCCGTGGTCGCCGGCCATCGAGCGGGTAATGCCGATCACCGCGGCTTTGGAGGTGGAATACGGCGTGCTCTGGTTCGCGCGCAGGGCGGCAATCGACGAGATGTTGATGATCGATCCGCCCCCGCCGCGCACCATGTGCGGAATGGCGTGCTTCGCCGTGAGCATGATGCTCTTCACGTTCACCGCCATGACGAGGTCCCACTGCTCCTCGGTCACCTCGAGCACGTCGGCGCGCACGGAGATGCCGACGTTGTTGTCCAGGATGTCGAGGCGTCCGTAGCGCTCCACGGCAGCTTCCACCATCGCCTTGCAGTCGGCTGCCCTGGAAACGTCGGCGCGCCACGCGGAGGCGGCGCCGCCTTCCTTGACGATCGCCTCGGCGGTGTCCCGCGCCCGTTCCTCCACGGCGTCGGCGCAAAGCACGCTGGCACCCTCGCGCGCGAAAAGGATGGCGGTTGCCTTGCCGTTGCCGAGCTCCGGGCCGCTCGACCCGGCGCCGGTGACGATCGCGACCTTACCTGCCAGCCTGCCGCCCATCACGCGGCTTTGGCGGCTTCCTTCTTCTCGCCTTTCTTCTTCGGCTCGGGCGTCGCGGCTTCGGATTGCGCCTCCGGCTGGTCGAGCAGCGTGACGAGCGCAAGCGGCGCGTTGTCGCCCTTGCGGAAACCGGTCTTGAGGATGCGCAGGTAGCCGCCGTTGCGCTTGGCGTAGCGCGGCCCGAGTTGGTCGAAGAGCTTCTCGACCATGCCGCGGTCGCGCAGCCGGTTGAAGGCGAGGCGGCGGTTGGCGAGCGAGGGCTTCTTGCCGAGGGTGAGGATCGGCTCGACCACGCGCCGCAGCTCCTTCGCCTTGGGCAGCGTGGTCTGAATCTCCTCGTGCCGCAGCAGGGAGACGGTCATGTTGCGCAGCATCGCGAGGCGATGGCTGGAGGTGCGGTTGAGCTTGCGAAGTCCGCTGCCGTGGCGCATTCGAGTTTTCCCGTTGTTGTCTGCTAGGCCCGGTGCTCGAGCCCGGCGGGCGGCCAGTTCTCGAGCTTCATGCCGAGCGTCAGGCCGCGCGAGGCGAGCACTTCCTTGATCTCGTTGAGCGACTTGCGTCCGAGGTTGGGCGTCTTGAGGAGCTCCGTCTCGGTGCGCTGGATCAGGTCGCCGATGTAGTAGATGTTCTCGGCCTTGAGGCAGTTGGCCGAGCGCACGGTGAGCTCCAGGTCGTCGACCGGGCGCAGCAGGATCGGATCGACCGCCGGGGACTTGGGCTGCTCGGTCGGCATCGCCGTGCCTTCGAGCTGGGCGAAGACGGAAAGCTGGTCCACCAGCACGCGCGCGGCGTAGCGGATGGCTTCTTCCGGCTCGATCGCCCCGTTGGTCTCGATGTCCATGATCAGCTTGTCGA
>CBDDRQ010000015.1:0-39991 GCA_965233125.1 uncultured bacterium | reverse complement strand
CGCGAGCACCTGCTCGCCTCGCTCCAGGAAGGCGCCACCGTCAAGGGCATCGTCAAGAACATCACCGACTACGGCGCGTTCGTGGACCTGGGCGGCATCGACGGCCTGCTCCACATCACCGACCTCGCCTGGCGGCGCGTGAAGCATCCCTCGGAAGTGCTGAACGTCGGCGACGAGGTCACCGCCAAGGTGCTCAAGTTCGACGCCGAGAAGAACCGCGTGTCGCTCGGGCTCAAGCAGCTCGGCGAGGATCCCTGGGTCGGCATCGGCCGGCGCTATCCGCAGGGCACGAGGCTGTTCGGGAAAGTCACGAACCTCACCGACTACGGCGCGTTCGTCGAGGTGGAGTCGGGCATCGAGGGCCTGGTGCACGTCTCGGAGATGGACTGGACCAACAAGAACGTGCATCCCTCGAAAGTGGTGCAGGTGGGCGACGAGGTCGAGGTGATGATCCTCGAGATCGACGAGGACCGCCGCCGCATCTCGCTCGGCATGAAGCAGTGCATGCCCAACCCGTGGGAGGATTTCGCCCGCGAGTACAAGAAGAGCGACAAGGTGAAGGGGCAGATCAAGTCGATCACCGACTTCGGCGTGTTCGTGGGGCTCCCCGGCGGCATCGACGGCCTGGTGCACCTCTCGGACCTCTCCTGGTCCGCGGCGGGCGAGGAGGCGGTGAAGAACTTCAAGAAGGGCGAGGAGGTCGAGGCGGTGGTGCTTTCCATCGACGTCGAGCGCGAGCGCATTTCGCTCGGCATCAAGCAGCTCGAGGGCGACCCCTTCACCAATTTCATCGCCAGCCACGAGAAGAACAGCGTCATCGCCGGCACGGTGAAGTCGGTCGACGCCAAGGGCGCGGTGGTGACGATCTCGGGCGAGGTCGAGGGCTACCTGCGCGCCTCCGAGTTCTCGCGCGACCGGGTCGAGGACCTGCGCACGGTGCTCAAGGAAGGCGACACGGTGCAGGCGATGATCATCAACGTCGACCGCAAGAACCGCTCGATCAACCTGTCGGTGAAGGCGAAGGACCTCTCGGAGGAGACCGACGCGATGAAGCAGCTGCGCACGGAGAACGCCGCGGCCAGCGCCGGCGCGACCAACCTCGGCGCGCTGCTGCGGGCCAAGCCCGACAAGAGCGGCAACAACCCGCAGCAATAAGCGCGAGCGAACGTGCCAAAGGGGGGAACGGTCGCCATGACCAAGTCGGAACTGATCGCTCGGCTTGCCCAGCGCTACCCGCAGCTCGTGGCGAAGGACGCCGAGTACGCGGTGAAGATGATCCTCGATGCGATGACCCAGGCGCTGCTCGCCGGCAATCGCATCGAGATCCGCGGCTTCGGCAGCTTCGGCCTCAACTACCGCCCGCCGCGCACCGGCCGCAATCCGAAGTCGGGCGAGAAAGTGCAGGTCCCCGAGAAGTACGTGCCGCACTTCAAGGCGGGCAAGGAGCTGCGCGAGCGGGTCGACGGGGCCGCCGCCGAGCCCGCCGCCGCGCCGCAGGAGCGCGCCTCGCAGCCCGCGCGATAGGGCGCCTGGGGCGGCGTCATGCGTCTCGTCACCTGGGCGGTCCGCCTGCTTGTCTTCCTGCTGCTGGTCGCCTTCGCCGCGAAGAACGTCGAGCCGGTGAAGCTGCGCTTCTACTTCGACATGGTGCTCGAGGCGCCGCTGGTGGCGGTGCTGTTCGGCTTCTTCGCCGCCGGGGCGCTGTTCGGCATCCTCGCGCTCCTGGGCACGCTGCTGCGCCAGCGCCGGGAGATCTCGGCCCTGCGCAAGAAGCCGCCCATGGAGGAAGCCACCTTGCCGCCGCCGGGGCTCTAGGCCGTGGAGTTCGAGAACTGGTGGCTGCTCGGCCTGCTGCCGCTTTTCTTCGCCTTCGGCTGGATGGCGGCGCGCGTCGACATCCAGCAGATCGTCCGGGAATCGCGCGCGCTGCCGCGCTCGTACTTCAAGGGCCTCAACTTCCTCCTGAACGAGCAGCCCGACAAGGCGATCGAGGCCTTCATCGAGGTGGTGAAGGTCGATCCCGAGACGGTCGAGCTGCACTTCGCGCTCGGCAGCCTCTTCCGCCGCCGCGGCGAGTATGACCGCGCCATCCGCATGCACCAGAACCTGCTCGACCGCGACGGCCTCGCCGCCGACCAGAAGGTGATCGCGCTCGCCGAGCTCGGCCAGGACTACCTCAAGGCCGGCATCCTCGACCGCGCCGAGGAGGCCTTCAAGAAGCTCGAGGCGAGCCCGCAGGCGCCGCTCGCCCGCAAGTACCTGCTCGAGATCTACGAGCAGGAGAAGGACTGGAACCGCGCCATCGAGATGACGCGGCACGTCGAGCCCGACGCGCGCGCGATGGCCCAGTACTACTGCGAGCTGGCCGCCTCCGAGTCGGCGCAGTCGCGCCCCGACGCGGCGCGGCGCCACCTCGAGCGCGCGCTGGACGAGAACCGCAAGTGTGTCCGCGCCAGCCTCCAGCTGGGAGATCTGGAAAAAGATCAGCATCCGGAAAAAGCGATCGAGTACTGGAAGCGCATCGAGTCGCAGGACCCGACCTACCTCGCGCTAGCGGCGCAGCGGCTGCTCGATGCCCACCGCGACGCCGGCCGCGGCGAGGAAGGGCTGCGGCTGCTGACCAACTACCTGGAGCGCTATCCCTCGCTCGACCTCCTCGACACGGTGTTCCGCCAGACGCTGGAGGCGAAGGGCCACGAGGAGGCGTACAAGCTGGTGCGCGACGAGCTGCGCCGCAACCCGACGCTGCTCGGCCTGGACCGCCTGCTGGAAGCGCAGATCATCGCCGCGGCGCAGCCCGACCGCCGCCGCGACCTCGAGCTGATCCGCAACCTCGTGCACGGCCACACGCTGCGTCTCGCGCGCTACCGCTGCGAGAGCTGCGGCTTCAAGGCGCGCCAGTTCCACTGGCGCTGCCCCGGCTGCGGCGGCTGGGAGACCTACCCGCCCCGGCGCACCGAAGAATTTGATCTCGCGCCATGAACGTCACCGTCATCGGCACGGGCTACGTGGGCCTCGTCACCGGCGCCTGCCTGGCGGACGCGGGCAACAATGTTTTTTGCCTGGACGTGGACGGCGAAAAAATAAGAACATTGAATGAATACAGAATTCCCATCTTCGAGCCGGGGCTCGAGCCGATCGTGCGGCGCAATCGCGAGGCGGGGCGCCTGAAGTTCTCCACCGATATCCCAGCGGGCGTAGCCCACGGCGAGGTGCAGCTGATCGCGGTGGGCACGCCCCCGGGCGAGGACGGCTCGGCCGACATGAAGCACGTGCTCGAGGCGGCGCGCGCCATCGGCCGGCACATGCAGGGCTACAAGGTCGTCGCCACCAAGTCCACGGTGCCGGTAGGTACGGCAGACAGGATCAAGAACGAAATTCAAGAACTGACGAGAACCGGCTTTTCCGTGGTCTCCAATCCGGAGTTCCTCAAGGAGGGCGCGGCGGTGGAGGACTTCATGCGCCCCGACCGCATCATCATCGGCTCGGAGGACGAGCGCGCCATCGCGCTGCTGCGGCGGCTGTACGCGCCCTTCCAGCGCAACCGCGAGCGCGTCATCGTCATGGGCGTGCGCTCGGCCGAGCTCACCAAGTACGCCGCCAACTCGATGCTCGCCGCGCGCATCTCGTTCATGAACGAGGTCGCGAACCTCGCCGAGGTCCTCGGCGCCGACATCGAGGAGGTGCGCCGCGGCATCGGCTCGGACCCGCGCATCGGCACCGACTTCCTCTACGCCGGCGCCGGCTTCGGCGGCTCGTGCTTCCCGAAGGACGTGAAGGCGCTGCAGAGGAGCGCCGCGGAGGCGGGCCGGCCGCTGCGGCTCCTCGCCGCTGTGGAAGCGGTGAACGAGGCCCAGAAGCATGTACTGTTCCAGAAAATCGAGAAAAGGTTCGGGAGCGTGAAGGGAAAGACCTTCGCGCTGTGGGGCCTCGCGTTCAAGGCCAACACCGACGACCTGCGCGAGGCACCGAGCCTGGCGCTGATCGAGGACCTGGTGCGCGCGGGGGCCGCGGTGCGCGCCTACGACCCGGTTGCGGGAAAGGCCTTAAAGCGGGAAAACGTCGTCGTGGCCGATTCCGCGCTCGCCGCGCTCGAAGGCTCGGACGCCCTCGCCATCGTCACCGAGTGGCGCGAGTTCCGCAGCCCGGATTTCGCCGCGATCAAGGCGCGCCTGAAGACGCCGGCGATCTTCGACGGACGCAATCTCTACGACCCGGCCCAGCTCCGTGAGCTCGGCATCGAGTACTTCCCGATCGGGAGACGGACATAGATACGGGCAAGGCCAGGGTGCTCGTGGTGGGCGACGTGATGCTCGACCGCTACTGGTTCGGCGACGTCTCGCGCATCTCGCCCGAGGCGCCGGTGCCGGTGATCCTCATCTCGAGCGAGGACGAGCGCCTTGGCGGCGCGGCGAACGTGGCCTGGAACTGCAAGGCGCTGGGCGCGCGCACGAAGCTCCTCACCGTGGTGGGGCGCGACGAGCCGGGCGATCGCCTGGCGAAGCTGCACCGCAAAATGGCCATCGACGCGAGCCTGCACCGCGACCGCGGCCTCGCCACGACGCAGAAGCTGCGCGTGATCGGCCGCAAGCAGCAGCTCCTGCGCATCGACTTCGAGCGGCCGCCTTCGAGCGAGGTGCTGGCGTCGAAGCTCGCCGACTACAGGAGCGCGCTCGCCGAGTGCGACGTGGTGATCCTCTCCGACTACGGCAAGGGCGGCCTCACGCACATTACCGAGATGATCCGGCGCGCGCGCCGCGCCGGCAAGCGCGTGCTGGTCGACCCCAAGGGCGACGACTACTCGCGCTACAAGGGCGCGAGCATCATCACGCCCAACCTCGCCGAGCTGCGCGACGTGGTGGGCACCTGGAAGGACGAGAAGGACCTCGTGCGCCGGGCGCAGGCGCTGCGCGCGAAGCTCGGCCTGGAGGCGCTGCTGCTGACGCGGGGCGATGCGGGCATGACGCTCTTCAGAAGTTCAAAGGTAGTGAATGTGAAAGCAGAAAGGCGCGAGGTGGCTGATGTCACCGGCGCCGGCGACACGGTGATCGCGGCACTCGGCGTGATGCTCGCCGCGGGCGCCGGCCTGGAAAGCGCGGTGCGCATCGCCAACCGCGCCGCCGGCATCGTGGTCGGCAAGCTCGGCACGGCGGTCGCCACGCCGGGGGAGCTCTTCAAGTGACCTACTACGTCGTCACCGGCGCCGCCGGGTTCATCGGCTCGCGGCTCGTCGCGGCGCTCAACCGCCACGGCATAAGCGAGATCATCGCCGTCGACAACCTGGCGCACGCCGACAAGTTCCGCAACCTCGCCGGCTGCGAGATCGCCGACTACGTCGACCAGGCCGCGTTCCCCGCGCGCCTGGAGGCGCTCGAGGGCGCGGTGGAGGCGGTGCTGCACCAGGGCGCCTGCTCCGACACCATGGAGTCGGACGGGCGCTACATGATGGAGAACAACTACGCCTACTCGCGCGAGCTCCTGCGCTGGTGCCAGGAAGAGGAGGTGCCGCTGCTCTATGCCTCGTCGGCCTCGGTCTACGGCGCCGGGCCCGACTTCCGCGAGGAGCGCGCCTGCGAGGCGCCGCTCAACATCTACGGCTACTCGAAGTTCCTGTTCGACCAGTACGTGCGGAAGGTCTTGCCGGCGCGGACCTCGCAGGTCGCGGGCTTCCGCTACTTCAACGTCTACGGCCCGAACGAGGCGCACAAGGGCCGCATGGCCTCGGTCGCCTTCCACGCCTACCAGCAGCTCATCTCCGCCGGCAAGGTGAAGCTCTTCGTCGGCTCGGGCGGCTACGGCGACGGCGAGCAGCGACGCGATTTCGTCCACGTCGACGACGTGGTCGACGTCAACCTGTGGTTCCTCGAGCACCGCGACATCTCCGGGGTCTACAACTGCGGCACCGGCCGCGCGCAGACCTTCAACCAGCTCGCCGCCGCGGTGATCAACGCGGTGCAGGGCACGCAGTGGCCGGTGCGCGAGCTCGTCGCCAAAGGCCTGATCGAGTACGTCGCGTTTCCGCCCCAGCTCGTGGGCAAGTACCAGAGCTTCACGCAGGCCGACCTCTCGCGGCTGCGCACGGCCGGCTACGCCGCGGAGTTCATGACGGTGGAAGAGGGTGCGGCTGCATACGTGAAGGAGCTGCAGAAAAAGTGAAGAGAACGATCGAGGATTTCATCGGCGAGACGCCGCTGGTGCGGCTGCAGCGGCTGCCGGGAAAGGACAGCACGAACATCATCCTGGCGAAGCTGGAGGGCAACAACCCCGCGGGCTCGGTCAAGGACCGCCCGGCGATGTCGATGATCCGCGGCGCCGAGAAGCGCCGGCAGATCAAGCCCGGCGACACGCTGATCGAGCCGACCTCGGGCAACACCGGCATCGCGCTCGCCATGGCGGCGGCGATCCGCGGCTACCGGATGGTGCTGATCATGCCCGAGCACCTGTCGGTGGAGCGGCGCCAGACCATGCGCGCCTTCGGCGCCGAGATCGTCCTCACCCCGCAGAAGGGCGGCATGGAGGGCGCGCGCGACCTCGCCGAGAAGATGGTCCGCGAGGGGAAGGGCATCATGCTCGACCAGTTCGCCAACCCCGACAACCCGCTGGTGCACTACGAGAGCACCGGCCCGGAGATCTGGCGCGACACGCAGGGGAGAATCACCCACTTCGTCTCCAGCATGGGCACCACCGGCACCATCATGGGCTGCTCGCGCTTCTTCAAGGAGAAGAACCCGAAGATCGAGATCGTCGGCTGCCAGCCCGAGGAGGGCTCGCAGATCCCCGGCATCCGCAAGTGGCCGCAGGCCTACCTGCCGAAGATCTACGAGAGCGCGCGCGTCGACCGGCTGGAGTACGTGAGCCAGGCCGACGCCGAGGAGATGACCCGCCGCATGGCGCGGGAAGAAGGCATCTTCGCCGGCATCTCGAGCGGCGGCGCGATGCACGTGGCGCTGAGGATCTCGGAAAAGCTCAGGAATGCGGTCATCGTCACCGTCGTCTGCGATCGCGGCGACCGCTACCTCACCACCGGGGTGTTCCCTGACTGAATGACCCCGATCCTCGCCTTCGACATCGAGACGATCCCCGACTGCGAGGGCATCCGGGCGCTCTACGACCTGCCGGCGGACCTGCACGAGCGCGAGGTCGCGGAGGTCGCGTTCCAGAAGCGCCGCACGCTGACCGGGAGCGACTTCCTGCCCCCGCACCTGCAGCGCGTGGTGGTGATCTCCTGCGTGCTGCGCGACGACGAGGGCGTGAAGGTGTTCTCGATCGGCGAGCCCGACGTCGCCGAGGGCGCGGCGATCCAGCGCTTCTTCGAAGGCATCAACAAGTACGTGCCGCAGATCGTGTCGTGGAACGGGCGCGGCTTCGACATCCCGGTGCTCGCGGCGCGCGGCCTCATCCACGGCGTCACCGCCGCCTGCTTCTGGGACACCGGCGCGGACAACAAGGAGTTCCGCTTCTCGAACTACATCAACCGCTTCCACGACCGCCACGTCGACCTGATGGACGTGCTCTCGATCTACGGCGGCGCGCGCGGCTCGCCCCTCGACGAGCTCTCGCGGCTCGCGGGCTTCCCCGGCAAGCTCGGCGTGGGCGGCGCTGCGGTGTGGGACAGCTACGGCCGCGGCGAGATCGTGGCGATCCGCGACTACTGCGAAGCGGACTGCGCCAACACCTATCTCCTCTACCTGCGCTTCCAGATGATGCGCTGCGTCTACAGCGCCGAGCGCTACGCCGCCGAGTGCGCCCTGCTGCGCGGCCTGCTCGAGAAGCGCCCCGAAGCGCACTGGCGCAAGTTCCTCTCGCTCTGGAAGAGCTGAGCGTCGAGTCGCTGGACGCCGAGGGCCGCGGCGTCGCGCGCAACGCCGAGGGCAAGGTCGTCTTCGTCGAGGGCGCCCTGCCGGGGGAGCGGGTGGAGGTTTTCGTCTTTGCCCGGAAAAAATCCTTTGATTCCGCAAGAACGATTCGCGTCCTGCAGCCCTCCCCCAGCCGCGTCGAGCCGCGCTGCCCGCATTTCGGAGTGTGCGGCGGCTGCGTGCTGCAGCACGCCGACCCGGCGCTGCAGGCGGCGGAGAAGCAGCGCGGCCTGATGGAGAACCTGGCGCGCATCGGCAACGTGAAGCCCGAGAGCCAGCTGCCCCCCGTCGCGGGCGAGCCCTGGGGCTACCGCCACCGCGCGCGGCTCTCGGTGCGCCGCGTCCAGAGCAAGGGCGGCGTGATGGTCGGTTTCCGCGAGCGGCGCTCCACCCACGTCGCCGACATGCGCGAATGCCACGTCCTGCCTTCGGGGGTTTCCAACTTGATCGTCCCCCTTAGGGAATTGATCGAGACCCTATCGATCCGCGAGCGGCTCCCGCAGATCGAGGTGGCGGTGGGCGACAACGCCACCGCGCTCGTCTTCCGGCACCTGCTGCCGTTGACGGACGAGGACAAGGCGCTGCTGAAGAAATTCGCGGACGACCATGGCGTCCACGCATGGCTGCAGCCCAAGGGCCCGGACACCGCGCACCCGTTCCATCCCGCCGCGAGCGAGCTCTGGTACGAGCTGCCCGAGTTCGGCGTGCGCCTTTTCTTCCGGCCGACCGACTTCACGCAGGTCAACCACGCCGTGAACCGCCTGCTCGTGTCGCAAGCCCTGCGCCTGCTCGACCCGCAGCCGGGCGAGCGCATCGCGGACCTCTTCTGCGGGCTGGGCAACTTCTCGCTGCCGCTTGCCCGGCGCGGCGCGCAGGTGATCGGCTTCGAAGGCAGCGCCGGGCTGATCGAGCGCGCGCGGCAGAACGCGAAGGCGAACGGCCTGGTGGCGCAATTTGAAGTCCTGGACCTGTTCAAGCAAAGCCTTTCTTCCTTCGGGAAATTCGAAAAGCTGCTCATCGATCCCCCCCGGGAAGGCGCGATCCACGTGGTGCACTCGCTGCCCGACGAATGGCCGCGGCGCATCGTCTATGTCTCCTGCGACACGGCGACGCTCGCGCGCGACGCGGGCGTGCTCGCCAACGTCAAGGGCTTCCGGCTCGTCGCGGCGGGCGTGGTCGACATGTTCCCGCACACCGCGCACGTGGAGAGCGTCGCGCTGTTCGAGCGTCCGCCGTGACAGCGACGACCGGAGCGGTCCTGTGAACCGCTGGGCGATCCTCGCCGCGCTTTCGCTGACCCGGTTCTCGTTCGGCTACCAGTTCCAGTCCATGGCCTCGGTCGCGCCCGCGCTCTCGCGCGAGCTGGGCATCGATCAGGTGGGCGTGGGCACCCTCATCGGCCTGTACTGGGCCTCGGGCGTGCTGGTCGCGCTGCCCGGCGGCTGGCTCGGCCAGCGTTTCGGCGACAAGCCGATGGCGCTCGCCGGCGGCATGCTCGTCGTGGCGGGCGGCTTGCTCTGCGCGCTCGGCGAAAGCTTCGCGATGCTCGCCGCCGGCCGCGTCGTCGCCGGCCTGGGCGGCATCGTCATGAACGTCATGGCGGTGAAGATGCTCACCGACTGGTTCGCGGGCCGCGAGGTGGGCTTCGCGCTCGGCACGCTCTTCGGCAGCTTTCCGCTGGGCATCGGGCTCGCGCTCGCGGTCCAGGCGCCGCTCGCCCGGGCCGCCGGCTGGCCGGCGGTGATGCTCTCCACCGCGGCGCTCGGCGCGCTCGTGGTCGCGGCGATCGGCTTCGCGTACCGCGCGCCCGCGGCCGCCGCCGCGGCGCCGGCGCCGGCGGCGCCGCCGCACCTCTTCCTGCCGCGCCGGGAGATCGTTCTCCTTTCGCTCGCCGGCATCGGCCTCGCGCTCTACAACGGCGCCTTCCTCGTTTACGTGAGCTACGCGCCGATGCTGCTCGTCGAGAGCGGCTTCGGCGTGGTCGAGACTGGGCTGGTCCTCGCCGCGGCGAGCGCGGTCTCCACCGTCACGCTGCCCCTGGGCGGCCATCTCGCCGACCGCTCCCGCCGGCCGCGCGCGGTGCTCTTCGGCGGCGTGGCCGCATTCTGCGCGTGCGTGGCGCTCCTGCCGGCGGCGGCGGCGACGCAGAGCCTGCTCGCGGTCACGGTCGCCGCGGTCCTGATCAGCATTTTCGGCTCGATACCGGTTTCGCCGATGGTGGCGCTGCCCGCCGCCGCGCTGGCGGCGGAGCGCCGGGCGGTCGGCCTGGGACTCTTCTATACCTGGTTCTACTTCGGCGCCGCCGCCACGCCGCCGCTCGGCGGCTGGCTCTACGATCGCGCCGGCACGCCGGCGGCCCCGGTGTACCTGAACGCCGTCCTCGGTCTCGCCACGATCGCGCTCTACCTGGCGTTCGTGCGGCTCAGCCAACAAAAAAGGCGCCCGTAGGCGCCTTTCTCGGGAGTGGGAAGGCCCCGGTCAGTCGCGCTCGCCGGCGAAGGCGAGCAGCAGGTGCAGCAGGTTGGCGAAGATGTTGAACAGGCTCAGGTAGACGCCGGTCGTCGCCATCACGTAGTTGGTCTCCCCGCCGCGGATGATGCGCTGCAGGTCGTAGACCAGGAACAGCGAGAACACCACGATCACCAGCGTCGAGATCGTCAGCGCGAGCGCCGGGATCTGCAGGAACATGTTGGCGAAGATGGCGATCAGCAGCGCGATCATGCCCACGAACAGGAACTTGCCCATGAAGGACAGGTCGCGCTTCACCGTCTGGGCGACCGCGCCCATGGCGAAGAAGATCACCCCGGTGCCGACCGCGGCGTAGCCCACGAGCTGCATGCCGTTCGACATCGACAACGCCACGTTGAGCAGCGGCCCCAGCCACCAGCCGAGCAGGCCGGTCATGAGCAGGAGCAGCGCGATGCCCACGACGCTGTTGCGGAAGCGCGCGATCGCGAACTGCAGCCCGATCACGCCCGCGAGCAGCACGATCATGCTGATCATCGGGCTCGCCATGATGATGCCGGCGGTCTGCATGCCGAACCACGCGCCGATCACCGTGGGCACCATGGTCAGCGCCAGGAGCATGTAGGTGTTGCGCAGGACTTTCTGTCCCTGCGCGCTTGCGGCGACGTCCTGCGCCGCGTCGTACGAGCCCCGGCCGAAGCCGCCTTCATTGGTGCGTACGGGTTTCAGTTCAGGTTGCATGCTTATTCCTCCTTGTCAGAACCTAAGACTACCAAAGAGTCCCGAAGTTTCAAGCCCATGGACCCTCAGACGCCGAAGCGGGCGTGCACCTGGTCGCCGATGAAGAGGATCACCGCGGCGCTTCCCAGGGCGCAAACCAGCGCCGCCATGCTGAACGCCTCGGGGATGCTGGCGACCACCCCGAACATCGGCGCCACCAGCTTGCCGCCGGCCACGCCTCCGAGGAGCCCGATCACCATCGAGACGACCATCCCGCGGTCCTCGTTGAAGTGCAGAACCGCGTACGCAGCCCAGCCGATGGCGGCGCCCGCCACCATCCACATGATGATGTTCATTGATTGCCTTGAAATGACCACGGACAGCATCGGCAGCGCGATCTGCCAGGAATGGATGCGGCAAGCTGCGGTTCAGGGTACCACGGGGGCCACGGCGGGGGCGCGTACAATCCGCCCCCAACCCGCCCCATCACGGAGAGTTGGCAGAGCGGTCGAATGCGGCGGTCTTGAAAACCGCTAGTCCGAAAGGGCTCGGGGGTTCGAATCCCTCACTCTCCGCCAATTTGGGGGCGGACGGCTAACCGAAAAGCATCGATGGGCGAAAAGGAGCGTATCGAGTTCCTCGTGCGCCGCGATGGAGTCGAGCAGGCGCGGGCGTGGGTAGAGCGAACGTTGAAACTCTATCGTGAAGCCATCGCATCGGGCAGCCATGCGGCGTCCCCGGCATACCGGCCGCTTTTCGAGCAGTCGATCCGCGACTTCGAGATCTGGTTGAACGGCAAGAGTTTGCCGTAAAGGGGGTCCACCGGTAGGGGCGGTGCTCCTCGGCCGCGGACATACTTGCCTGGGCATCGACTGTCTTTGGCTTCGGCGGGCGCGGCTCGCAGCCGGTCAGGACCATGACGGCGAGCAGAACGGCGATCGGCGGAATTGCACCCATGCCCTGGCATTCCCGGGTCGGCCACCCTAGGCGCGATCCTGGACGCCCTTCTCGCCGGATAGCCGCGCGCAGTGGGCACAGCAGAACATCTTGCCGTGCGCCTCGACGCCATGGCCCATGATGCGGCAGTTGCAATGGCTGCAATTGGGCGCCAGCGCCTGGATAGCGCATTCGAAGCTGTCGAAAGTGTGGGGCGCCCCGCCGCTGAGCGTCACCGACAGGGTCTTGTCGTAATCGTTTCCGCAGACTTCGCAACGTGGCATGGGTTCCTCACTTGTGCGCGAGCGCAATCTCTACTCGTGTCCGGCTCGCGAAGCAAACGACGTGCCGCCGACGAGGGCATCGGGTCCGCAGGAACGCTCTCGAGCGACGAATGTCGCAGTGAGATGCGAGTCGGCGAATTGATGACGCGCGATGTGCGCGTCTGCGACCCCGGAGAGAGCATTCGCGATTGCGCCAAGGCCATGGCCGATGCCGGCGTAGGGTCGCTCCCGGTCGCGGAGAACCACTTGCTGGTGGGAATGGTCACGGATCGCGACATCTCGATCCGCGCCATCGCCGCCGGCAAGGGGCCCGATACGCCGGTTCGGGAGGTCCTGAGCCGCGAGGTCTTGTTCTGCTTCGAAGATCAGGGCGTGGACGAGGTCGCGAAAAGCATGGGCCTGGCGCGGATCCGGCGGGTGCCGGTCCTGGCACGAGACGACCGGTTGGTCGGCATCCTGTCCCTGGGCGACGTGGCGCAGCGCGATCCGGAAGTCGCGGCGCAGGCCATCGGGAACGTGTCGAAGCGCGGCGGACCGCACTCGCAGACGGCAAAAGAGAGGGCTCGTCTCGCGTAGGCGACGCCTCGACCCCATAGGAGATCCGCATGAGCAAATCGCCCGGACACCAGAAGATGCCCGACCACAAGGTCGAGGAAAGACGCGTCGGCCAGCGCGTCAAGGTCGAAGTCGGCGGCCACGAGATCGCGGACTCGAGCGACGTCATCCGCGTCGACGAGGATGACCAGCCGGCCCGCTACTACTTTCCGCGCTTGGACGTGAAGATGGACAGGCTCGAGCGCTCGGAGACGACGACGAAATGCCCTTTCAAGGGCACGGCCAGCTACTTCAGCCTGAAGCTCGGCGAGCGCAGGCTCGAGGATGCGGTGTGGACGTACGAAGATCCGTACGACGAGCACCGCGAGCTGAAGAATCGGCTGGCTTTCTACGACGACAGGATCAAGGAGATTCACGTCGAGCCGCAGCCTGCGCGGGGGGCCTGAACCGGCAGTCAGGCGACGCGGTAGCCGGCGCCGGCCTGGGGGGCGCGCGGCCGAACGTTCTTGCGCCGCCCAGCCTTCAGCGCGCAATGGTGTTAGTGCGCCTGATCTTGTTCTGCAGCTGGACGATGCCGTAGAGGAGCGCCTCGGCGGTCGGCGGGCAGCCCGGCACGTAGATGTCCACTGGAACGATGCGGTCGCTGCCGCGTACGACGGAGTAGGAGTAGTGATAGGGCCCGCCGCCGTTGGAGCACGAGCCCATCGAGATCACCCAGCGCGGCTCGGCCATCTGGTCGTAGACCTTGCGCAGCGCAGGCGCCATCTTGTTGCACAGCGTACCGGAGATGATCATCAGATCCGATTGCCGGGGGCTCGCGCGAAACACGATGCCGAAGCGGTCGAGGTCGTAGCGCGACGCCGCCGCGTGCATCATCTCGACGGCGCAGCACGCGAGGCCGAAGCTCATCGGCCAGAGCGACCCCGTGCGCGTCCAGTTGATAACGTTGTCCGCCCTTTCGGTGACAAAGCCCTCGCGGAGCAGTCCTTCGATAGCCATGGGGCACACGCTTGCGAAGATCGTGCCAACATCGGCTTCGCTGGTGCGGCGCGATCCAGTGGCCGAGCCGCCGCCGGGCGGCAGCGGGCGGCATCAGGCGCGCTAACAACTGCAATATTTCCCCTGACGGAATCTCAAATAGCTCAAAGAAGCCAGCCTGGGCGCAGGGTCAATTCCGCCATTCAACAAGAGTCGGCTGTACTTTCGGCGAGCACTCTCCGCCAGAATCTGCAGCCCGGAACCGAGGACGCATCGGACGCGGGACCGCCGCTTGCAGCACGAAACGGCCAACCGAAAGGAGGTTCCCGTGCTGCATAGAACGAAGGAATTGGTGGGAGACCGTATCGTCGCCACCGACGGCGAAGTCGGGCAGGTGGACGACGTTTACTTCGACGACCAACGATGGGGGATGCGGTACCTGGTCGTGAACACGGGCGACTGGCTGCAAGGCCGCAAGGTGCTCATCTCCCCGGCTTCGATCGATCGTTCTCGCTCCGCGGAGGCGGCGATCAGCGTCAATCTCTCCCGCAAGCAGGTCGCACAAAGCCCGGACGTGGACACCGAGAAGCCGGTGTCACGCCAGTATGAGGAGGCGCATGCGAGCTATTACGGCTATCCGTACTACTGGGCAGCGGCGCCGGTCCCCATCCCTCCGGTCCTGCCATCGGACGAAAAGCGCCGCGAGCGGAGCGAACCTGAGCGCAAGGCGAGCGAGTCGCATTTGCGCTCGAGCGAAGAAGTCATCGGCTATGCCATCGAGGCGCGCGACGGCACCGTCGGGCATGTCGAGGACCTGCTCGTGGACGACGGATCCTGGTCGGTCGCGGAGCTTGTGGTCGACACGCGCACCTGGCTCCCCGGCAGGAACGTTCTCGTGTCGCCGAGCGCGGTGGAGGGCATTGACTGGAAGGCGCGCCAGGTGCGGCTGCGCATGCGACGCGAGGAAATCGAGCGCCAGCCGGGCGCGTACTGAAGGGAACCGCGGCTAGCGCGCGCCGGGTCGGCTGCGCATCTCGTTGTTGCGCTGCGCGGCCGCGTCGCCCAGACGCGTGAGCGGGGAGGGCGACCAGCGGCTTGCGCTTTCGTAACCGTAGGCCGAACGCCGGCCGATGCCGCCCATGCGCGGGAGGAGGCGGGCGACGGCGCCGAGCAGCGACTGGGTGGTACCGGGAAGGAACGCCTGAAGCGCCACGGCGAGATTGAGGGGATTGCGAAGCAGCACTTCGCGCTCGCCGTCGCGGCAGGCGATGAGGATTTGCGCCGCGGCCTGCTCGGCGCTCATCGCCACCACGGGGAGCGAGCCGGCGACGCTGAACCACGCGTGCTCCTTGCGATGCTGGCCCTTGAACAGCGCGTTGCGCGCGCTCCCGGTGCGCACCAGGCTCGGGACGATGGTGGTAACGAGGATGCCGTCTTTCGCGAGCTCGGTGCGCAGGCCGCTGGAGAGGCCCACCAGGGCAAACTTGCTCGCCGTGTAGGGCAGCATGTGGGGCACCGCGCGCTTGCCGCCCAGCGAGGCGATGTTCACGATGCGCCCCCAGCCGCGGCGGCGCATGAGCGGCAGCACCTCGAGCGTGGTGTTCAGTGCTCCCCAGAAATGGACGTCCATCGCACGGCTGAAATCCTCCCGCGTCATCGCTTCGAGCGGGCCGACCTGGATGATTCCGGCAACATTGAACAGCACGTCGATGCCGCCGAAGCGCTGCACGGTCTGCTGCACGGCCGAATGCACCTCTTCGGGCAGTGCGACGTCGCAGCGCAGGGCGAGCACTTCTCCGTCGCGCGCGCGCAATTCGCGCTCGGCTTTTTCCAGATCCGCCGCGGTGCGCGCGCAGATCGCCACGCGGGCGCCCGCCTCGACGAGCTGCCGCGCGAGCACCAGCCCGAGCCCGCGGGAGCCCCCGGCCACGAATACGGTCCTGCCGGAGAAGGAGAAGCGTCGGGAGCGGCGCAGCAACGCGCGCGAGGCGAACACGGCGGCGAGCGCCGTGCCGCCGGCGAGAAGAAGGCTCGTTCGTCTCATCTTTTCGGACGCTTTCTCACCGCGTCGGCGACGCGAAAGCCCACGCCCGCATCAGTGTCGATGCGCTGCATCGGAATGCGGGCTCCGCAATGCGGGCAGCGCAGGTAGTCGCCGCGCGCGTCCGCCTGGACCTGGGGGCTCGTCGGAGCGTCGGCGGCGAGCACGTCCTCGAGCGAGAGCGCGGTGTAGACGAATTTCCCGCAATCCGGGCAATCGACGTCATGCGTGGGCAGCATGCCTCTCTGCTGCAAGCGGCGCGCCCGGCGGAATTTCGCGCCGGCGCATGAGGTCGAACGTTCTTTGCCTCGGAGAGCGCCCATGCCAGCCAAGCTCGAGGACCATCTTTTCAGCCTGGAGGAGAAGTTCTGGACCGAGGGGACCGACTACTACAGGCGGCACCTGGCTTACGCCGCGATCATGGTCTTTCCCGACCCCGCCGGTGTGCTGGTCAAGGACGAGATCGCCTCGTCTCTCGGAAAGACGGCGCGCTGGTCGCAGGTCGCCCTCGAGGAGCACCGGCTGCTCGAGCTGAGCGATGCTGCGGCGGTCGTGACCTACAAGGCGACGGCGAGCCGGCCGGAGGGCGGGACTTATGTAGCGCGCGCGAGCAGCGCGTACGTCCACGATGGCCGCGCCTGGAAGCTGGCCTTTCACCAGCAGACACCCGTCTAGACCCTAGGGCGCGAGCAGGGGCGGCGGAGGGGCGACCAGCGGGCTGAGCGGTGGGAACGTCGTGTCGCCCGGGCTCGCGCCCAGCACCGAGTAGCCGTCCGGGGAGAGCACGGTCTGCACCGTGCGGCGCATCTGCTCGCGCGTCGGGCTGGGCTGGCCCAGCGCGATCAGGTTCTGCCGCGCGAACTCCACCTGGCGCAGCGCCTCGCCCGGGCTCAGGTGCCCGAGCAGCGAGCGCAGCTCGGGCGCGAGTCGCGCGAACGCCGCCTCCTCTGGTAGCGGCCGCGGCGCCTGTTGCGCGTAGGCGGGGAGCGAGAGGAGGGCGGACAGCACGAGAAGTCTTCGAATCATCGAGGCATCTTAGTCCTTCAGGAGGCCGCGCGCCTGTCGCGTAAGAGCTACGCGCGATTGGCCGCTCGGGTGATAGCCAAGCTTCCAGCACGGGCCAATCATTTCAGGTCCACCTTGCCGTCCTCACCCCTTCCCCTGTGAATTCTGCCGATCCCTCACGCCGCCGCCTTGCCCGGGCCACGGACGCCGGTGCAGTCCGTCCTTAGCGCGCACGGGCCCGACGCGGCGATCATCGCCGAGATCTCCTGGGTGCTCTTCATCGGCGGGGCGATCATCTTCGCCGCGGTGATGGCGATTGCGGGCTACGCGCTGTTTGGCTCGAAGAGGGAAGTTTTTTCCTCGAAAAAGCTGATCGTCGGGGGCGGCATCGTCTTTCCCGTCGTCACGCTCTCGGCGCTGCTCGTCTACAGCCTGGTGCGCGCCGCGGCGCTGCATCCCGAGGAGCCGGACGCGCTGCGCATCGAGGTGGTCGGCGAGCAATGGTGGTGGCGCGTGCGCTACCCGGACTTCGAGACCGCGAACGAGATCCGCATCCCCGTGGGCCGCCCGGTGCGGCTCGAGCTGAAGAGCGCCGACGTCATCCACAGCTTCTGGGTGCCGGCGCTTGCCGGCAAGCTCGACATGATTCCCGGGCGCACCAACGTCCTGCGCGTGCGCGCCGAGCGCGCCGGCGAGTTCCGCGGCCAGTGCGCGGAGTACTGCGGCGGGCCGCACGCCTTCATGGCGCTCTATGTCGTCGCCGTTCCACCGGAAGAATTTCAAAGGTGGAGCGATCGGCAGCGCGGTCCTGCCGAGAAGCAGAATCCCTCGTTCGTCGCGCACTGCGGCGCCTGCCACACGGTGCGCGGCACGGCGGCGGCGGGCGCGCGCGGGCCCGACCTCACCCACGTCGGCAGCCGGCTGACGATCGGCGCCGGGCTGCTCCCCAACAACGCGGGCGCGCTAGCTGGCTGGATCGCCTCGAGCCAGCACCTCAAGCCCGGCAACCTGATGCCCTCCTTCGAGACCTTCTCCGGCGTCGAGCTGCGCGAGCTGGCCGCGTACCTGGAAGGGCTGAAGTAGGTGTTCGAGTCCTTCCCGCTGTGGGGCAACGGCCTCGTCTTCGCGGGCGCGGCGGCGGCCGTCTGGGCCGCCGGCACGCGCATCGCCGGCTACGCCGACGCCATCGCCGAGGCGACCGGCATCGGGCGCGGCCTGCTCGGCATCGTGCTGCTCGGGGGCGTGACCTCGCTGCCGGAAATGGCGGTCGCCTCGACCGCGTCCCTCGCCGGCCACCCGGCGCTGTCGGTGAACGACCTTCTGGGCAGCGCGGCGATCAACGTCGTGATCATCGCCGTCGCCGACGCCGTTCTCGGGCGCGGCGCCATCACCTCGGTGCTCGCCTCGCCCGGCGTGCTGCTGCAAGGGGTGCTCGGCATCGTCCTGCTGGCCATGGTGGTCGGCGCGACCATGACGATGGACGTGCCGCTCCTCGGCGCCAGCGCGTGGACGTGGCTTCTTCTTTGCGCCACTGCCGTCGCCCTCTGGGTGGTCGCCCGCTCGAACAGCGCGAGCGCCTGGAAGGCGGTGCGCAAGCCGGGGCAGGAGAAGCCTGCCGCGTCGCAGCACCGCGCCCAGGCCCTGCGGCCGGTCATCACGAAGACCGCCGTCGCCGGCGCGCTGATCCTCGTCGCCGGGTTTCTCCTCGCGAAGAGCGCGGAGGCGATCGCCGTGCAGACCGGGCTGGGCACGAGCTTCGTGGGCGCGGTGCTGCTCGGCGCGTCGACCTCGCTGCCGGAGGTGAGCACCGTGATCGCGGCGGTGCGCCTCGGGCGCTACGAGATGGCGGTCTCCGACATCTTCGGCACCAACGTCTTCAACATCGCGATCATCTTCGCGGTCGATGCGCTCTACGACGGCCCGCCGGTGCTGGCCGAGGTCGGGCCTTTCGCGGGCTTCGCCGCGCTCCTCGCGATCGTGCTGACCGCGCTCTACCTCGCCGGCATGATCGAGCGACGCGACCGCACCGTGGCGCGCATGGGCTACGACTCGCTCGCCGCCCTCGGCGCTTACGGCGCCGGCATCGCCGTGCTCTACCAGCTGCGATGAGCGATCTGCCCAGCTCCCTGCCGCGGCCTCCGGGGGAACTGGAGGCGCTCAAGCGCCTGTGGGACCCGCCGCGCGGGCTGCGCTTCATTACCGTCATCAACAACAACTACGTCGGCGTGTTCTACGTGGGCGCGGCGTTCCTGTTCTTCATCCTCGCGGGGATCCTGGCGCTGCTCATGCGCACCCAGCTCGCGGTGCCCGAGAACGACCTCGTCGGGCCGCGCCTCTACAACCAGCTCTTCACCATGCACGGCACGATGATGATGTTTCTCTTCGCCGTGCCGGCGGTGGAGGCGATGGGCATCCTGCTCCTGCCGAACATGCTCGGGGCGCGCGACCTGCCGTTCCCGCGCCTCTCGGCGTACGCGTTCTGGCGTATTTCATCGGCGGGCTGGTGTTCTTCTCGAGCCTCTTCCTCGACATGGCGCCGATGGGCGGCTGGTTCATGTACCCGCCGCTCACCACCGAAGCCTATTCGCCGGGCATCAACGAGGACTTCTGGCTGCTCGGCATCGGCTTCATCGAGATCTCGGCGATCGCCGGCGCGATCGAGATCATCGTCGGCATCCTGCGCACGCGCGCCCCCGGCATGACGCTCGCGCGCATGCCGATCTTCGCCTGGGCGATGCTGATCTTCGCGCTGATGATCGTGTTCGCCTTCCCGGCGGTGATCCTGGGGACGCTGCTCCTCGAGCTCGAGCGCGCCTTCGGCTGGCCGTTCTTCACCGCGGCGAAGGGCGGCGACGCGCTGCTCTGGCAGCACCTTTTCTGGTTCTTCGGTCACCCCGAGGTCTACATCATCTTCCTGCCGGCGGCGGGCATGGTGTCGATGATCGTCCCCGCCATGGCGCAGACGCCGCTCGCGGGCTACCGGCTGGTAATCCTAGCGCTCGTCACCATGGGGTTCCTGAGCTTCGGGCTGTGGGTGCACCACATGTTCGCCACCGGCATCCCGCGCCTTTCGCTCTCCTTCTTCCAGGCGGCGAGCATGGCGGTGGCGATCCCCAGCGGCATCCAGGTGTTCGCATGGATCGCGACCTTCGCGAAGGGAAAGGTGCAGATGAAGACCCCGGCGCTCTTCATCCTGGGATTTCTCTTCACCTTCGTGCTGGGCGGGCTCACCGGCGTGATGGTGGCGGTGGTGCCCTTCGACTGGCAGGTGCACGACACCTACTTCATCGTCGCGCACCTGCACTACGTGCTGATCGGCGGCATGGTCTTTCCACTGTTCGCCGCGTTCTATTACTGGGTTCCATATACAAGTAAGAACCAATTGTCGGAGCGCGTCGGCCGCTGGGTGTTCTGGCTCATGTTCCTGGGCTTCAACATCGCCTTCTTCACCATGCACGTCACCGGCATCCTCGGCATGCCGCGGCGCGTCTACACCTACCAGGCGGGCCTGGGCTGGGATGCGCTAAACCTGGTTTCGACCGTCGGCGCGTTCATGATCGCCGTGGGCGTGCTCCTTTTCCTCATCGACGTGGCGCGGCGCTTCCGCATGTCGGCCGAAGGCAACGCCGGCAACGTGTGGAACGCCGGCACGCTCGAGTGGCTGCCCAACGGCAACTATTCCAACCGCAGCATCCCCGCAGTGACGAGCGCCTATCCGCTGTGGGACCAGCCGCGCCTCGCCCAGCAGGTCGAGGCGGGCGCCTGGTACATGCCGGGCTCGGCCACCGGCACGCGCGACACCATCGTCACCAGCCCGGTCGAGGCGAGGCCGCAGTTCGTGCTGCGCCTGCCGTTGCCGGGCTGGGCGCCGCTCGCCGGCGCGCTCTTCACCGCCGCCTTCTTCTTCGCCCTCACTTTCAAGCTGGTTCTGCCGGCGGCCGTCTTCTTCGTGGTCGCGATCGCGGCCTTGCTGCACTGGGGGTGGCACCTCGACCCGCCCGCGGGACTCCCGCCGGTGGACATCGGCGGCGGGATCAAGCTGCCCGTGTACATGAGCGGTCCGGCGTCGCAGGCGTGGTGGGCGATGGTGGTGCTGATGCTCGTGGCCGGCTCGCTCTACGCCTGCGCGCTTTTCTCGTACCTCTACCTCTGGACCGTCTCCCCGGAAGTCTGGCCTGCAGGTTCTTCAAATCCAATTCTTCCCATGGTGACGGCAGTTCTCCTCCTGCTCAGCACCGTTGCAGTGGGCCTGGCAAATCGCGGCGTGACGCGCGACGGCGACTGCCGCGCGCTGTGGCTGGCGCTGCCGCTGCTGCTGGCAGCGTTCGGCTTTCACCTGGCGGGACAGTGGCATCTGTCGCCGAGCGAAAGCGCCTACGGCGCGATCGTCTACGCGATCCTGTCCATCGACGGCTTCTTCATCGCCTCGGCCGTCATGCTCGCGCTCTTCGCGCTCGCGCGGCGGCGGGCGGGGCGGCTGGACCGCGAGCGGCGCGTGAGCTTCGACAACGCGCGGCTGTTCTGGCACTACACGGTGGCGCAAACGCTCGCCGGCCTGCTCATGGTGCAGGGCTTCCCGAGGCTCGTGGGCTGATGGCGGCGCTGCGCATCTCGCTCGGCGTGGTGCTGTGGGCGCTGCACTTCACGCTCGTCTACGGGTTCACGGCGCTCGCCTGCGCGCGCGGCTTCGGCGCCTCGGCGCCCTGGTTCGTCGGCGGCGCGACGGCCGTGGCGGCCGCCGCGGCGATCGCGATCATCGTCACCCACCTGTCCGGCGAATTCACGCGCTGGATGACCGCCGCCGTCGCCGGGCTCGCGTTCGTCGCGATCGCCTGGGAAGGGCTTTCCGCTTTCATGGTCCCCGCATGCGCCTAGCCGCCGTCCTCTTCGTGCTTTTCACCATGGGGTGCACCGGGGAGGATCCTTCGGTGGCGAACGGCCGCCTGCTGCTGCGCCAGTTCGGCTGCGGCGCCTGCCACGAGATCCCCGGCGTCGCGGCGGCGAAGGGACGCGTGGGGCCGCCGCTCGCCGGGATCGGGAGCCGCGTCTATCTCGCCGGCGTGCTGCCCAACTCTCCCGGGAACATGGCGCGCTTCATCCGCCGCCCGCAGGAGGTCGATCCGCGCACCGCGATGCCCGACCTCGGCGTCACCGAGGCGCACGCGCGCGACATGGTCGCCTACCTCTATACGCTGAGATGAGGATCCTGCTTTTCATTCTTGTGATTTCGGTCGTGGGCGCGGCGGCTTTCGTGCGCCTCGGCTTCTATGACATCTCCGCTACCGACCAGCACCTCGCGCCGACCTACTGGCTGCTCGACACCGCGATGAAGTACTCGGTGAAGCGGCGGGGGAAGGGCATCGATGTGCCGGCGCTGGGCGGCAAAGATCAGATCGAAAAAGGTCTGGCGTTGTATCGCGCGCAATGCGAGAACTGCCACGGCGGCCCCGGCGTCGCGCCCGAGCCTTTCGCGCTCGGCATGACCCCGACGCCCGTGCCCCTCGTCCACACCGCGCGCGCCTGGCCGCCGCAGGACGTTTTCTGGGTGGTGAAGGAGGGCATCAAGATGACCGGCATGCCGGCGTGGAAGTACCGCATGACCGACGAGGAGATCTGGTCGGTGGTCGCCTTCCTGCCTGCGATGTCCTCGATGACGCCTTCCCAATACAAGGGGATCAAAGTTCAGCCGGTCGAGCGACAGACGACTTCAAGCAACGAAGAACCGAGCGCCGATCGCGGGCGGCAGGCGATCGAGCAGTACGGCTGCGTCACCTGCCACGCCATCCCCGGCGTGGTCGGCCCGAACTTCCCCGTCGGCCCGCCGCTCGCCGGCGTCGGCTCGCGCGAGATGCTGGGCGGGGTGCTGCCCAACTCGCCCGAGAACATGGCGCTCTGGATCCGCGCGCCCCAGGCCTTCGCGCCGCTCACCGCCATGCCCAACCTCGGCCTGCGCGAGCGCGACGCGCGCGACATCGCCGCGTTCCTCGCTACCCTGAAGTGACCTTAAATGGGGTACGTCCCCAATTACCGAGCCGGCGGTACTCGGAGGGCGACATGCCCACGGTCTGGTGGAACTTGCGCGTGAAGGCGCTCTGGTCGGAGTAGCCGCACTCGACCGCCACCGCCGCGATCGAGGCATCGCTCTCGCGCAGCCGCTGCACCGCGGCGTCCATGCGCACCTTCTGGATGAGCTGGCCGGCGGTGATGTGGAAGATGCGCCGGATGCGCTGCTCGAACTGGTAGGCCGAGAGGCCGGCGCGCCGCGCCAGCTCGCGCACGGTGAGCGCCTCCGCGTACTGCGTCTGGATATAACGCACCGCCTTGGCGACCTCGGAGAAGTCCGCGCCGCGCTCGTTGGCGGCCTGCAGGTCCTTCGACACGCCGAACAGGCCCACCATCGACCCGTCGCGCCCGCGCAGGGGCAGCTTGTTGGTCACGCACCAGCCGCGCGTCCCGTTGGGATAGAAGTGCAGCTCCAGCTGGTCGAGGATGGGCACGCCGCTCGCCAGCACCTGCTCGTCCTGCGCGACGTAGGTGCGGCCCAGGGGCAGCGGGAACACCTCGTCGGCGCGCCGCCCGATCAGCTCGCGCTTGTCGCGCCGGCCGCAGCGCTCGACCAGGGTGCGGTTGACCACCACGTACTCGCTGCGGCGGTTCTTGATGAAGAACACCAGGTCGGGCAGGCAGTCGAAGAGCGCCTCGCCGGTGAACGGCTCCGCGAGCAGCGGGAAAAGCTCTTCGCCAGGGCTCATAATTGGTGCGGAAATCCTAACCCATGGCCCTTCACCATACCCGCCGCGGCAGCGGCACGCCGCTCGTCCTCGTCCACGGCTTCCTCGGCGGCATCGCCGAATGGGACGAGCTCACCACCCGCCTCGCGCCGCGCTTCGACGTGATCGCCGTCGATCTCCCGGGCTTCGGCGGCAGCGCCGGCATTCCGGCGCCGTCGAGCCTCGGGGGTTACGGGGAGCTCATCGCGAGCCTCCTGGAGCAGCTGAAGGTTCCGAAAAGCATCCTCTTCGGCCATTCCCTGGGCTCGATGATCGTGCAGCAGATGGCGCTCGACCACCCCGGCCGCTTCGAGCGCCTCGTTCTCTACGGCGCGGCCTCGAGCGGGCGGCTGCCCGGGCGCTTCGAGACCTTCGAGGCGACCATCGAGCGGCTGCGGCGCACCGGCATCGCGGCGGGCGCCGAGCCGATCATCGCCTCGTGGTTCGTCGCCGGGCGCGAGCATCCGGCCTTTCCCCTGTACCGGGCGATGGCCGGGCGCGCGGACCTGGAAGCGGCCGTCGCCGTGCTGCGCGCGGTCGAGGCCTGGCAGGCGAGCGAGCGCCTGGGCGAGATCAAGGTGCCCGCCCTGGTGATCGGCGGCGACCGTGACCGCTCCACCGAGCCCGCGGAGCAGATGCGGCTGTGGCGCGGCCTGCCCCAGGGCGAGCTGTGCATCCTGCCGCGCTGCGCGCACGCGGCGCACCTCGAGCAGCCGGAGGTCTTCGGGCGGCTCCTCGAGCGTTTCCTTTGTGCAGAAACCTGAGTCAAAGCTCGGCAAACCGCCTAGACGGCGGCTATGCCGAAGCGCAGATTCGCGGGACTGAGGAGGAGGGTCCCATGGCGATCTTGAGAGCAATCCTGGTTGCGCTGCTCGTTGTCCCGGCGCTGGCGCTCGCGCAAGGCTGGCCGGCGAAGCCGGTGAAATTCGTCGTGCCGTTCCCGCCGGGGGGCTCGACCGACGTCGCGGCGCGAAGCCTCGCCGACAAGCTGTCGCAGTCCCTCGGCCAGTCGGTGGTGGTGGAGAACCGCGGCGGCGCCGGCGGTGCCCTCGGCACCGGCGAGGTGGCGCGCGCCGCCCCCGATGGCTATACGTTCCTCTTCGCGGCCAACGCGGTAAGCCTCCTGCACCTCGCGGTGAAAGGCTTGTCCTACGACATGCTGCGCGACTTCGTGCCAGTCACGCAGGTGACCACGCAGCCAAATGCCGTGGCGGTGAACGCGGCGCTGCCGGTGGCGGACATCGGGCAGCTCGTCGCGCACGCCAAGTCCAACCCCGGCAAGCTGTCCTACGCGCACGCGGGCAACGGCGGCGGCCAGCACCTCTCGGGGGAGCTCCTGAAGAAGATGGCCGGCATCGACATGGTGGGCGTGCCCTACCGCGGCGGCGGCCAGGCGATCACCGATCTCCTCGGCGGCCAGGTGCAGGTGGCGGTGCTCGGCTCGACGCCGCTCCTGCCGCACCACAAGTCGGGCAAGATCCGCATCCTCGCCTTCACCTCGATGGAGCGCTTCTCCGGGATGCCCGAGATCCCGACGCTGCACGAGTCGGGCTTCGCCGGGTTCGACGCCACGCAATGGCTGGGGCTGCTCGCGCCGCGCGGCACCCCGGACGAAGCGATCCGGGGCCTGCATGCGGCGACGGTCAAGGCGCTCAAGCTCCCCGACGTGCAGGCGCGCCTGGCGGGCGCGGCGCTGCAGCCGGTGGGAAGCACCCCGGAGCAGTTCGGCACGCTCATCAAGAGCGAGATCGACAGCTTCGGCAAGCTCGCGCGCGAGCTGGGGATCCAGCCGCAGTAGTAGATGGAGAAACTCAGCGTAGTCGACTCGCATACCGGCGGCGAGCCGACCCGGGTCGTGGTCTCGGGCTTCCCCGAGCTCGGGCCGGGGCCACTCGCCGAGCGGCGCAAGCGCTTCGAGCGCGAGTTCGACCGCTACCGCTCGGCGATCATCAACGAGCCGCGCGGCTCGGAGGTCATCGTCGGCGCGCTGCTGGTCGAGCCGCACGACAGGAGCTGCGCCGCGGGCGTCATCTTCTTCAACAACGTCGGCACCATCGGCATGTGCGGGCACGGCAGCATCGGCCTCGCCGCCACGCTCGCCCATCTGGGCCGCATGCAGCCCGGCGAGCACCGCATCGAGACCCCCGTCGGCATCGTCTCGGTCACGCTGCGCGACAACGGCGAGGTGACGGTGGCCAACGTGCCGAGCTGGCGCAGCCACAAGGGCGTGCGCGCCGAGGTGCCCGGCCTTGGCGCGGTCAGCGGCGACATCGCCTGGGGCGGCAACTGGTTCTACCTCGTAGACAATCACCAGCAAGTACTGGAACTGAAGAACGTAGAACACCTTACCGATGTCGCATGGCGCATCCGCCAGGCGCTCAATGCGCAGGGACACCCCGACGTCGACCACGTGGAGCTCATGTCGGGTCACCGCAACTTCGTTCTCTGCCCGGGGAAGGCCTACGACCGCTCGCCCTGCGGCACCGGCACGAGCGCGAAGCTCGCCTGCCTCGCGGCCGACGGCAAGCTCGCCGAGGGCGCGCCCTGGGTGCAGGAGAGCGTGCTGGGCAGCACCTTCACTGCCTCCTACCGCTGGCTCGATCGCGCCGCCGGCAAGGTTGCGCCCTTCATCACCGGGCGGGCCTATGTCACCGCGGAGAGCACGCTCCTCATCGACGAGCGCGACCCGTTCGGCTGGGGCATCCGCTGAGCGGCGGCGGGCATGTCCTCGTCGCCGGCGGCGGCGTGATCGGCCTGTGCGCCGCGCTCTACTGCGCGCTGCGGGGCTGGCGTGTCACCGTCGTCGAGCGCAACGCCGAGGGCCGCGACGGCTGCTCGTTCGGGAACACCGGCCTGGTGGTGCCCAGCCACTTCGTGCCGCTCGCCGCGCCGGGCATGGTGGCGCTCGGCCTGAAGTGGATGTGGAACCCGGCGGCGCCGTTCTACGTGCGCCCGCGCGTCTCGTGGGACCTCCTCGACTGGGGGCTGAAGTTCTGGCGCGCCGCGAGCGCGGCGCACGTCGAGCGCGCCGCGCCGCTCCTGCGCGACCTGAGCCTCGCGAGCCAGGCCTGCTACGAAGAGCTCGCCGCGGGCGGCGAGGATTTCGGCCTGGAGAAGCGCGGGACGCTCATGCTCTGCCGCACCGACCACGGCCTCGAGGAAGAAGCGCGGACCGCCGGGCAGGCGCGCGCCCTGGGCATCGCCGCCGAGGTGCTCGAGCCGCACCGCGCCGCCGCGCTCGAGCCCGGCATCCGCATGGACATCGCCGGCGCAGTGCACTACCCGGGCGATTCCAGCCTCGCCCCCGACCGGCTGATGGCCGTTCTCCAGCGCCGCCTTGCGGCCACGGGTACTCAGTTTCTTTTTCAGAAGAACATATCCCGCTGGAAAGTGGACGGCGGCCGGACGATCCGCGCGGCGCGCCTGGAGGGCGGCGAGGAGATCGAGGCGGACGAGTTCGTGCTCGCCGCGGGCTCGTGGTCGCCGGGGCTGTCGCGCGATCTCGGCCTCAGGCTGCCGATGCAGGCGGGCAAGGGCTACAGCCTGACGCTGCGCGAGCCGCGCCGCGCGCCGCGCATGAGCGCGATGCTGACCGAGGCGCGCATCGCCGTCTCGCCGATGGGCGGCGGCCTGCGCTTCGGCGGCACCATGGAGCTCTCGGGCCTGAACGAAGGCATCTCGCTCCGGCGCGTGCAGGGCATCATCGATGCCGTGCCGCGCTACTACCCCGAGCTCGAGCGCGAGGATTTCGCGGGCGTGTGCCCGTGGCGCGGCCTGCGGCCGTGCTCGCCCGACGGGCTGCCCTACGTCGGCCGCACCGCGCGCCTCTCCAACCTCGTTGTCGCCACCGGCCACGCCATGCTGGGGATCAGCCTGGGGCCCATCACTGGCAAGCTGGTTGCTGAGATGATTTCGAAACAGCGACCCAGCATCGAAGTAAGCCTGCTCTCCCCGGATCGCTACCACTGAAAGGAACCGAACGATGAAATGGGCGGGCGTAATCTCCGCGATCACCACCGCGTTCAAGCCGGACTACGCGCTCGACCACGCCTTCCTGGCGAAGCATGCCCGCTGGCAGCTCGACAACGGCGTCGACGGCATCGTCGCGCTCGGCTCCCTGGGCGAGGCGGCGACGCTCGCCTTCGACGAGAAGGTGGCGATCCTCAAGACCCTCGCCGGCGCGCTGGACGGCAAGCCGCTGGTCGCCGGCATCGCCTCGCTCAGCACCGCGGAGGCGGTCGCGCTCGCCAAGGCCGCGGAGCAGGCGGGGTGCGCCGGCCTGCTGGTGCTGCCGCCCTACGTCTACAGCACCGACTGGCGCGAGATGAAGGCGCACGTGCAGGCGGTGATCCGCGCGACGAAGCTCTCCTGCATGCTCTACAACAACCCGCCGGCGTACAAGACCGACTTCCTCGCGCCCCACATCGAGGAGCTCGCGCGCGAGAACGACAACCTGCACGCGGTGAAGGAGTCGAGCGGCGATGCGCGGCGCGTCACCGCGGTGAAGGCGCTGTGCGGCGATCGGCTCGCGGTCTTCGCCGGGCTCGACGACATGGTGCTCGAGTCGTTGGGCGTGGGCGCCACGGGCTGGATCGCCGGCCTGGTGAACGCGCTGCCAAAGGAAACAATGGCGCTGTTCAACCAAAGATCAACTTCCATCTATGAATGGTTCCTTCCCCTGTTGCGGATGGATACCGCGCCGAAGTTCGTGCAGCTCATCAAGCTGGTGCAGCAGGAGGTCGGCATGGGCCACGAGCGCGTGCGCGGGCCGCGCCTCGTGCTCGCCGGGGCCGAGCGCGAGGAGGCGCTGGGCATCATCCGGGCGGCGCTCTCGAGCCGGCCGAAGGTGTAGGGGCGATGCAGTTCACGCAGCTCGGGCGCAGCGGCCTCACGGTTTCGCGGATCTGCCTCGGCACGCTGACCTTCGGCGACCCGGCGTGGCGCAGCTGGACGCTCGGCGAGGAGGCGGCGCGGCCGTTCTTCCGGCGCGCGATCGAGGCGGGGATCAACTTCTTCGATACCGCCGACGCGTACTCGCGCGGCGCGAGCGAGCAGGTGACCGGCAAGCTGCTGCGCGAGATGGCGCGGCTGGAGGAGATCGTGATCGCCACTAAGGTCTGCCTTCCCATGGGCGAGGGCCCCAACATGGCGGGCCTTTCGCGCAAGCATGTCGTCCAGGGCTGCGAGGCTAGCCTGCGCCGGCTGGGGGTCGAGGCGATCGATCTCTACCAGATCCACCGCTTCGACCCGAAGACGCCGATCGACGAGACGCTCGCCGCGCTCGATCTCCTGGTGCGCCAGGGCAAGGTGCGCTACCTCGGGGCGAGCGCCGGCGGCGCCTGGGAGCTGGCGCGCGCGCTCTACAGCGCCGACCGGCACGGCTGGGCGCGCTTCGTCTCGATGCAGAACCACTACAACCTCGCCTACCGCGAGGAGGAGCGCGAGATGATCCCGCTTTGCCTCGCCGAAGGCGTCGGGGTCATCCCTTTCTCGCCGCTCGCGCGCGGCATGCTCGCGCGCCGGCGCGGCGACGCAGGCACCGCCCGCGCGGCCAGCGACCCGCTCTTGCGCGAGCGCTACGGGCAATACGGCGACGACGGCGTGGTCGATGCCCTCTGGCGGGTGGCGGACGCGCGCGGGTGCTCTTCGGCGGAGGTGGCGCTCGCCTGGCTGCTGGGCAAGCCCGGCGTCGTCGCCCCGATCGTCGGCGCGACCCGGCTCGAGCACCTCGACACCGCCCTGCGCGCGGTGGATATGGCGCTGACCGCGGAGGAGCGCCTGGCGCTCGAAGCCCCGTACCGCCCGCACCCGGTGCACCATTAGACTTCGCCTGGAGAACGACTGATGCAGATCCGATTGCTCGGCACCGGCACGCCCACCCCCTCGCTCAAGCGCATGAGCTCGGGCTACCTGGTCGAGACCGGCAGCCGCAAGATCCTGTTCGACTTCGGCCCGGGCTGCTACCACCGGCTGCTGGAAGCGGGCGTGAAGCCCACCGAGATCACCGACGTCTTCTTCACGCACCTGCACTATGACCATTGCCTGGACTACATCCGCCTGCTGATGACGCGCTGGGACCAGGGCGCGGGGCGCATCCCCGAGCTGAACGTCTATGGGCCCGCTCATACTTCGCTGATGACGGAAAGAATCGTCGGACCCGACGGCATCTTCGGTCCCGACCTCGCCGCGCGCACCGAGCTCCCCATGAGCCAGGCGGTGTTCGAGGCGCGCGGCGGCAAGCTGCCGCGCGCGAAGCCGCGGCCGGTGGTGCGCGAGATCGGCAACGGCGACACGGTCGAGGGCGAGGGCTTTCGCGTGCACGCGCGCTCCGTGATCCACGCGCAGCCGGTGCTCGAGTGCTTCGGCTACCGCCTCGAGGCCGAGGGCGCGAGCTTCGCCTACTCGGGCGACGCCGGCCCGTGCAAGGCGATGCAGGTGCTGGCGCAGGACTGCGACGTGCTGGTGCACATGTGCCACTTCATCAGCGGCACCGCGCTCAACGCCGAGTTCGACAAGCGCAACATGGGCCACCTCGAGCTCGCTCGCCTGGGCGAGGACGCAGGCGTGAAGAACCTGGTGGCGAGCCACATCACCGAGCAGATGGACGTGCCCGGGGTAAAGGAGCGCCTCATCCGCGAGATGTCGCAGGTCTACGGCGGCAACCTCTTCTTCGGCGAGGACTTGATGAAGATCCCGGTGCGAGGGCCTGCTCCTGCCAAGCTCGACTAGACGCGGCACGCTGTGCCTGACCTTCGACAACATGGGCGCGGCGCGCGACATCGCCGAGGGCCGGGCGAGCCGGCCCGATCCCGGCGAGCCCGGCCTCAAGGTCGGCTATCCGCGCCTGCTGCGCCTGCTTGACGAGCTCGATCTCCACGGCACCTTCTTCATCGAGGGCTGGAATGGCCTGCACCACCCGGAGCGCGTGCAGGAGCTCGCGAAGCGCGGCCACGAGGTCGGCCTGCACGGCTGGGTGCACGAGAAGTTCGGCGCGCTGGAGGCGGCGCGCGCCGAGCAGCTCCTCTACGACGGCACCGCGTCGCTCGAGCGCATCGGCCTGCGCCCCAGGGGCTTTCGCGCCCCCGGCGGCCTGCGCGGCAGGCATACCGTCCCGGTGCTGCAGGCGCTCGGGTTCCGCTATGACTCGAGCACCGATCCCGGGGACCGCTCGACGCAGCCCGCGCTCCTCGCCCCGGGGCTCGCGCACATTCCCTGGAGCTGGGACATGGTGGATTCGGTGCAGTACCTGCGCCACCCCGTTCGCCCGCGCACGCCGCAGGAACTCGAAGTTTCATGGAAAAACGCCGTTGAAAGCGCGGCGCAGAATGGAAACAACATCACGATCGTGATCCACGCCTTCGTGAGCGGCGTGGACGACGAGCGCTTCGCCGCCGTGCGGCGGCTGCTCACGTACGCAAGAGAGCACATCGAAGTCACCACCGCCGGCGTGCTCGCCGAGCGGGTTCTAGCCAACTGAAGGAGTTCCAATGTTCAGAATCCTCCTGAGTTCCATCCTCTCCATCGCTGCTTTCGGCGCGCAGGCGCAGGCCTGGCCGACGAAGCCGGTGCGCATGGTCGTGGCCTTCGCACCCGGCGGCTCGCTCGACTTCGTCACCCGCACCATCGCCGACCGGGTCTCGCAGGACCTCGGCCAGCCGGTGATCGTGGAGAACCGCCCGGGGGCGAACGGCAACGTCGCCGCGGCGTACGTCGCCAAGCAGCCGGCCGACGGCTACATCGCGCTGTCATCGGCCGACGCGCTGCTCTCGAGCGCGCACCTCTACAAGCTGGACTACGACGCGCTGAAGGACCTCGCGCCGGTGATCCAGTACACGCGCCAGCCGCTCGTGATCGCGGTGCACCCGTCGCTCGGCGTGAGCAGCGTCGCCGAGCTCATCGCCGCGGCGAAGAAAAAGCCCGGCCTCCCGTACGCCACCTCCGGCGCCGGCTCCGGCCAGCACATCGCGGGCGAGTGGCTGGCGAAGCTCGCCGGCATCCAGCTCACCCATGTCGGCTACAAGGGCGGCGGCCAGGCGATCATCGACCTCGTCGGCGGCCAGGTGCAGATCGGCTCGCTCGGCAACACGCCGGTCATGCCGCACCACCGCTCGGGCAAGCTGAAGATCATCGCGCAGAGCGGCGCCACGCGCGCGGCGTCGCTACCCGACATCCCGACCTACCAGGAATCCGGCCTGAAGGGCATGGTCCTCGACCAGTGGCTGGGCCTGCTCGTTCCCGCCGGCACGCCGAAGGAGGTGGTGCAGCGCCTGAACGCCTCCGCCGCCAAGGCCCTCAAGGACCCCGCGCTGCGCGAGAAGCTCGCGCCGCAGGGCCTCGAGGTCGTCGCCAACTCCGTCGAGGAGTTCGAGAAGCAGTACCGCGGCGACTACGACAAGTACGGCAAGCTGATCCGCGAGCTGCAGATCAAGCTGAACTGAGCAAGGAACGGGGTGCCGGGAGCGCGCGCCGGGGATAGATTGCCGGCATGAGCCACGACATCCTGTACTCCACCGGCGAATGCGTCCTCGGCGTGGTGCTCGTCGCTACGAACGAACGGGGCGTATGCGCCATCCTCCTCGGCGGGCACGCCGGGGCGCTCGAGCGGGACCTGCAAGCCCGCTTCCCGCAGGCGAGCGTGCGCCGGGCTGGCGGCGAGCTCGAGCCGATGCTCGCGAAGGTCGCCGCGCATCTCGCGTCCCCGGCCGCGGCGCTCGACCTGCCGCTCGACCCGCAGGGCAGCGATTTCGAGAAGCGCGTCTGGCGCGCCCTGGGCGAGATCCCCGCCGGCACGACGCAGACCTACGGCGAGGTGGCGCAGCGCATCGGCGTGCCCCAGGCAGCGAAGGAGGTTGGCGAAGCCTGCGCCGCCAATCCGATCGCAGTGGCGATTCCCTGCCACCGCGTCGTGCGCAAGGACGGCTCGCTCGCGGGCTATCGCTGGGGCGTGGCGCGCAAGCGCGCGCTGCTCGCGCGCGAAGCGGCGGGATGAAGGCGCCCGATCGCCTCAAGGGGATCGACTGGCTGCGGGTATCGGCCGATCTCGACGCACGCGGCGCCGCCACTATTCACAATCTCCTCTCCCCGGTGGATTGCGAGAGCCTGGCGGCGTTGTACGCCGACGAGCAGCGTTTCCGCAGCCGCGTGATCATGGCGAGGCACGGCTTCGGGCGGGGCGAGTACCAGTACTTCCGCTACCCGCTCCCCGAGCCCATCGGCCGCCTGCGCAAGGCGCTCTATCCGCCGCTCGCCGCGCTCGCCAATCGCTGGCACGAGGCGATGGGTATCGCCGTGCGCTTTCCGGCGACGCACGCGAAGTTCCTCGAGCGCTGCCACGCGGCGGGCCAGCGCCGGCCGACGCCGCTGCTGCTGCGCTACGGCGCGGGCGACTACAACTGCCTGCACCAGGACCTCTACGGCGAGCACGTGTTCCCGCTGCAGCTCACCATCCTTCTCTCCGCGCCGGGCCGCGATTTCACCGGCGGCGAGTTCGTCCTCGCCGAGCAGCGGCCGCGCATGCAGTCGCGCGCGATGGTGGTGCCGCTGGCGCAAGGCGACGCGGTGGTGTTCGCGGTGCGCCACCGCCCGGTGCAGGGCACGCGCGGCGCCTACCGCGTCAACCTGCGCCACGGCGTGAGCGAGGTGCGCTCGGGGCGACGCCATACCGCCGGCATCATCTTCCACGACGCGCAATGACCGAGGCGCTCGCCCCGGGCGCGGTGGTGCTGCGCGCGTTTGCGTTGCATGAAGTAAATGATTTGATCCTGGGAATCGAGCAGGTCATCGCCAGGGCGCCGCTGCGCCACATGGTCACGCCCGGCGGCTTCCGCATGTCCGTGGCGACGGCCAATTGCGGCGCGCTCGGCTGGCTCAGCGATCGCAAAGGCTACCGCTACGGCGCCTGCGACCCGGAAAGCGGCAAGCCCTGGCCGCCCATTCCCGACGCGTTCCTGCGCCTCGCGCGCGAGGCCGCCGGCGCGGCCGGCTTCGCGGCATTCGTCCCCGACGCCTGCCTCGTCAACCGCTATGCGCCCGGCGCGCGGCTCACCCTGCACCAGGACCGCAACGAGCGCGACTTCCGCCAGCCCATCGTCTCCGTGTCGCTCGGCATCCCGGCGGTGTTCCTCTTCGGCGGCTTCGAGCGGCGCGACAAGCCTGAACGCATCCCGCTCGAGCATGGCGACGTCGCCGTGTGGGGCGGGCCCTCGCGCCTGCGCTTCCACGGCGTGATGCCGCTGAAGGACGCGCAGCACCCCTTGCTCGGCGCCTGCCGCTTCAATCTCACCTTCCGCAACGCCGGCTAGCGGCACGTATCTTGCGGCTCATCCGGGAGGACGAAATTCCGTCCATCCTCAAGAGGAGATCCCAGATGAACATGAAGACCCTTATTGCAGCATCGGTTGCGGCAGCCTTCGCCTGGCCCGTCTCGGCGCTGGCGGGCGGCGACAACAAGGCCTCGAGCGGCGGCTCCGCCGCCTCGGGCGCGAGCGCCTCCGGCGCGGAGAAGATGTTCCAGGCCCTGGACAAGGACAAGGACGGCTCCATCACCAAGGCCGAGGCGAAGGGCACGCCGCACGACGCGGACTTCGCCACGCTCGACAAGGACAGCGACGGCAAGCTCTCGCGCGAGGAGCACGCCGCGGCTCCCGAGCACGCGGGCGAGAAGTCCGGCGCCGGCGCCACCAGCTCCGGCACGTCTTCGGGAAGCGGCGCCTCGCAGGGCACCGGCTCGAAGAAGTACTAGGGGCCGCCCGGCTCCGCAACAGCCCCGCTGCGGCGGGGCTTTTCGTTTTCGTTCCGCTATCATCACCGCCATGTCCCCGAAGATCGCGAAGTTCCGGCAGCTCCATGAGTCGGGCTGCTTCGTCATTCCCAACCCCTGGGATCGCGGCAGCGCGATCTACCTGGAGTCGCTCGGCTTCAAGGCGCTCGCGAGCACGAGCGCGGGCTTCGCGTGGTCGAAGGGCGTGCCCGACAACAAGGTGACCCTCGAGCAGAAGCTCGCGCATCTCGAGGAGATCGCCGCGGCGGTGGGCGTGCCGATCAACGCCGACTTCGAGGGCGGCTTCGCGGTCGAGCCCGAGGGCGTGGGCGCGAACGTGGAGCGCGCGGTGCGCACCGGCATCGCGGGACTCTCGATCGAGGATTCGACCGGCGACAAGGGAAACCCGCTGTTCGACTTCGCGCTCGCGGTGGAGCGCATCAAGGCGGCGCGCGCGGCGATCGATCGCACGGGCACCGGCGTTCTCCTCACCGGCCGCTCGGAAGGGTTCTTCGTCGGGCAGCCGGACATCGCCGAGGCCATCCGGCGGCTCGAAGCCTACGCCGCGGCGGGCGCGGACGTGCTGTATGCACCGGGCATCCGCAAGAAGGAAGACATCGCGGCGGTGGTGAAGGCCGTCGCGCCCAGGCCGGTCAACCTGCTCGTCGCTGGCGGCTGGATCTCGTTCCAGGACGCGGCCGCGCTCGGCGTGCGCCGCATCAGCATCGGCGGCGCGCTCGCACGCACCGCGTGGCTCGCCGCCGCGAAGGCGGCGAAGCAGATCGCAGAGCAGGGCTCGTTCGCCGGTCTCGCCGGGCCCGACCCGTCGGTCAACCTGAACCAGCTCTTCGGGGGACGATGAGGTTGCCGACGTTCACCTGGACCGGCTCGCCCGCCTGGTTGTAGGTCGTGGTCCTCACCTTGACCAGGCCCTGGTCGGGGCGTGACTTCGAGGGCCGCACTTCCAGCACCTCAGCCTCGATCCACAGCTCGTCGCCGGGGCGCACCGGGCGCGGCCAGCGGAATTCGTCGAAGCCGGCGCCGACGATGCCGCCCGCGGGCTTGAGGTCGCACTCGACGAGCAGGCGCATGGTCATGGCCGCGGTGTGCCAGCCGCTCGCGGCGAGCCCTTTGAAGATGGTCTCGCGCGCCGCGGCGTCGTCGAGGTGGAAAGGCTGCGGGTCGAATTCGGCGGCGAAGCTCTTCACGCGCTCGGCCGCCACGCGCAGGCGAGAGGCGCCGCGGTATTTCTGGCCGGGCGCGAAGTCCTCGAAGTAATGCTCGGCCACTAGTCGCGCAGCTTCTTCGTGCGGTGCAGGCGCGCGATCTCGTCCTCGCCCAGCGGCAGGCTCGCCTTGATTTTCAGGCTCTGCTGCCACTCGCGCGCGAAGTCGTGCTGCAGCCAGGCGTTGAGCGCGGCGGTGATGAGCATGGCGAGGAGCGCGCCGCTGGCGGCGAGCGCCATGTCCTTGTGCGCGTCCCAGATGTCGCCCTGGGTGCCGAGGTAGGCCGCGCCCAGCTCGCCGCCCATGACCTCCGCCGCCCCCCACTCGAACAGCTCGAAGATCGCGGAGGTCGACAGGGTGAAGTCGAGCGGCAGGAAGTAGCCCCAGAAGCCGCGCACGTCGGCCACGCGCAGGAAGAACTCGCGCAACGGGTAGGCCATCAGCATGCCGTAGAGGAAGTGCACGAGGCGATCGAAGTGGTTGCGCTCCCAGCCCATCGCCTCGTTGAGCGAGCGGCCGGTCAGCGCACTCACCCATTCGTCGTAGGGCACCTCGGCATAGGTGTAGTGCGCGCCGACCTCGTGCAGGCAGAGGAAGAGGAAGATCAGCGTGTAGGACACGCGCGAGAGCAGGAGCTTGCGGTGCGAGGCGGCGATGCCGATCGCGAACGCGACCACCAGCGCGTTCTCGAGCGCCCAGTCCTCGCGGTAGCGCGGCTCGAGCGCGAGCGCGACGAATACCGCGGCGAACAGCACCGAGAGCACGGCGAGGTACTGGCGATGCGAGATCATCCTCCCCCGTTCGAATTCTTCTTCGCCACGGACCACAGGATAGCCGTCCCGGCGGCGCCGGCAAGGAGCGAGGCGAGAAACACCCCGAGCTTCGCCGCGGCGAAGTCCGAGGGATCGGCGAACGCCCGGTGCGCGATGTAGAGCGACATGGTAAAGCCGATGCCGGCCATGGCGCCGGCGCCGAAGAGCTGCGCCCACGAGTAGGCGTCGGGCTTGACGGCGAGCCCGAGGCGCACCGCGGCCGCGGCGCCCAGGAACATGCCGAGGGGCTTGCCCAGCACCAGGCCAAGGACGATGGCGAGGACCAAAGGACCGTTCACACTGGTGATACTTATCGATAAACCTGCGTTTGCCAGCGCGAAGAGCGGCAGGACGATATAGCTCGACCAGGGCTCCACCGCGCGCAGCAGCTTGGCGGCGGGCGACTCGATGCGGTCGTGGACAGCGTCGAGGCCGCGCAGCGTCGCTTCCGAGGGCCCGTGGCCGAGGACGTCCTCGCCGGCGCGGCGCAGCTCGTGCTCGAACAGGATCTCCGCCTGCGCGCGCAGCGCGTGCAGGTTGGGCGGCGGCCGCGTCGGCGTTGCGAGCGCGAGGATCACGCCGGCGAGCGTGGCGTGCAGCCCCGAAGCGTGCAGGCAGGCCCAGAGCACGATGCCGAGCACCGCGTAGGGCAGGGCGCGGTAGACGCCGTTCCTGTTCAACAGGATCAACAGGAAAACAATGGCGATGGAGGCGGCTACGCTGGCCCAGTCGAGGCCGGCCGAGTAGAAGACGGCGACGACGGCGATCGCCACCAGGTCGTCGACGATCACCGCCGCGGTGAGGAAGATGCGCAGCTCCACCGGCACGCGGCTGCCCAGCAGCGCGATGAGCGCGATCGCGAAGGCGGTGTCGGTGGTGGTCGGGATCGCCCAGCCCGCCGAGAGCGAGGCGGGCGCCGCGGCGAGGTACAGCGCCGCGGGAAGCGCCATGCCGCCGGCGGCGGCGGCGAAGGGCAGCGCCGCGGCGCGGCGCGAGGCGAGCCGGCCGATGGTGAACTCGCGCTTGATCTCCAGCCCGACCACCAGGAAGAACACCGTGAGCAGGCCGTCGTTGATCCAGTCGCGCAAGGGGAGCTGGAAGCCGCGGCTGCCCGCGGTGAAGCCCGCCGGCGCGTTCCAGAACGATTCGATCCCGGGAAAAAGATTGACGAGGACGATCGCCGCGAGCGTCGCCGCCAGCAGGAGCAGGCCGGTGGAGGGCGCCCAGCGCGCGAAGTCGAGCGCCGCCGACTGCACGCGGTGGCCGAGCGAGCCGAGCATCGCCTCGGCGAGCGTGCTCTCGTCCCAGGGCCCGTCGTAGCGGCGGCTGTTGATGAAGAAGGTGGGCGAGAAGCGCGCGCCGCTCGCGCGGGCGCTCTCGAGGTCCTGCTGCACCACGGCCTGCGCCTCGCGCCACGCCTCCTCCTGCGCCTCGCGCGGCGGCAGGCCGAGCTCCTGCGCCACCGCGGCGAGATCCTCCTCGCGCAGGGTCGGCCCGCGGCGCATCAGCGCGTCGTGCGCGCGCCAGTACTCGCCGGTGGTGCCGCCGGCGTACTCGGCGAGCTCGGCCGCGCGGCGCGCCTCGTCGCTCCCGGTGAGCGGACGGTGGCGGAAGACGTAGCGCAGCCGCTCGCCGAAGCGCTCGCGCAGCCCGGCGATCACCTCGTGCGCGGCGCGGCAGGAGGGGCAGTTGAAGCTGCCGTACTCGACCAGCGTGATCGGCGCGCCCACCGCCCCGAGCGCGCGCTCGGGCCGACTGTCGGCCGGCGGGGCGAGCCGGCCGCTATCCATGGACCAGCGCCCCCGCGATCACCGCCGCGTCGAGGATGATCCAGCCGATGCAGGCGAGGTAGATGTTGCGGTCCCGCTTCTGCAGGCCGTACCAGAACCAGAGCAGGGCGGAAAGCAGGTACGCGCTCCAGGACAGGACCGAGACGCCCGCGGCCTGCTGGCCCACCCAGATGGTGAGCACCTGCGGCACCGTCATGAGCATGGTGAAGACCGACATGCCGCCGAGCACGCGGCTGAGCCCGGCATCCGCCCGGGAGCCGTCCTTGACGATGGATACGGGGTCTGGTGCCACGGGGGTCCTCCCTGGAACGGCGTCAGTCGCCCTTTGCGCCGACGTAGGCGAGCATCTTCTCGCGCATCTGCGGCGGGATGGCCATCGACTTGAAGGTCTCGAGCGACACCATCGCTACCTTGTGCCGGGCGCGGAACTTCTCGTCCCCGCCGACCCGGCCGCGGATGTCGAACTCGATCGAGGCGCGCCCCAGGCGGGCGATGGAGAGCTCCAGCACCAGCGTGTCGCCGAGGTGGCAGGGGCGGAAGAACTCGCAGCCTGTGTTGACGATCGGGAAGCCGACCCGGCGCTCGAGGTGCATTTCCTGGAAAGGCAGGCCGACGGCGTCGCGGAACCAGTCCTCGACGCATCCCGAGATCATCTCGAAGAAGTTGACGAAGAAGACTATTCCCGCCGGATCGCAGTGCGAAAAGCGGATCAGGCGCTCGGTGGTGAACGGCTTGGGCATCTGCCACAATCCTCCCATGAGAAGGCGGGCCGGGGTCTACAGCAGTTCGCAGCGCAGGAAGGTATTGCCCGAAGCGCCCCCTCCGGTCGAGCTTCCAAAGGAAAGGCCCTCTCCAGCCCCCGGCTATCGCCGCCGGGCCGCCCTGGCCCTGGCCGCCCTCGCTCTCCTTGCCGCCGGCTGGCTCATGGCGCCCGTCCCCGGCGGCTTGAGCCCGCGGGACGTGGCGAGCGCCATCGAGGAGGCGCTCGAGGAGCGCGCGGTGCCGAGCACCGCCGATGCCTACGAAGTCATCCGCCCCTCCGTGGTGCGCGTGCGCGGGCTGCCCGAGCCCGGGGCGGGCGAACTCGAGGGCTTCGTCGCCGACGAGAGCGTCGGCACCGGCGTGGTGATCGTCGAGGACGGCACCATCCTCACCAACCTGCACGTGGTGCAGGGCGCGCAGCGCCTGAGCGTGACGTTCTTCGACGGCTCGGAGTCCGAGGCGGCGATCGTCGGCGCGCGGCCGGAGCACGACCTCGCGGTGATCCGCGCGAAGACACTGCCCGACGACCTCGCCCCCGCGACCATGCGCTCCACCGCCGACCTTGCCCCCGGCGAGACGGTCGTGGCGGTGGGCTTCCCCTTCGGCATCGGCCCCTCGGCGAGCGCGGGCGTGGTCTCGGGCCTGAAGCGCGAATACGTCTCGCCCTCGGGCGGCAAGCTCTCCAACCTCATCCAGTTCGATGCGGCGGTCAACCCGGGAAATTCCGGCGGGCCGCTGGTCACCGTCGACGGCGAAGTCGTCGGCATCGTCACCGGGCTTCTCAACCCCACGGAAGCGCGGGTGTTCATCGGCATCGGCTTCGCGGTGCCGATCGAGAACGCCGCCGGCGCCGCCGGCCTTTCACCCTTCTAGGAGCCCCATGGAAACCTCATCGCTGATGGAACGCATCCTCTACGAGGTGAAGAAGACGGTGGTGGGGCAGGACCATTTCCTGGAGCGCGTGCTGGTGGCGGTGCTGGCGCAGGGGCACCTGCTGGTGGAGGGGGTGCCGGGGCTGGCGAAGACGCTCA
>CBDDRQ010000014.1:0-58493 GCA_965233125.1 uncultured bacterium | reverse complement strand
CGGCACCGGCGAGAAGGGCAACTTCTGCACCGAGGACTCGCCGCTGCGGCCGATCTCGCGCTATGCGATCGAGAAGGTCGAGGTGGAGAAGCACCTGATGCAGCACCCGAACGCGATCAGCTTCCGCCTCGCCACGGTGTTCGGCATGTCCCCGCGCATGCGCATCGACCTGCTGGTGAACGACTTCACCTACCGCGCGGTGAACGACCGCTTCGTGGTGCTCTTCGAGAGCTCGTTCAAGCGCAACTACATCCACGTGCGCGACGTCTCGCGCGTGTTCCAGCACGGGCTCGACAACTTCGAGCGCATGAAGGGGCAGTTCTACAACGTCGGCCTCTCCGACGCGAACGCCTGCAAGCGCGAGCTGTGCGAGACCATCGCGCGGCACGTGCCGGGGTTCGTGTTCCTCGAGGCGCCGGTGGGCAAGGATCCCGACCAGAGGAACTACATCGTTTCCAACGCCAAGGTCGAGGCGACCGGGTACAAGCCGGCGCACTCGCTCGACGCCGGCATCGCCGAGCTCGTCAAGGGCTACACGATGATCCGCAATACGCTGCACGGGAATGTCTAGGTTCCTGAAGCAAAGCGAGCGGGCGAAGCCGAGGGTTTCGCTGATCCTGCTCGACTGGAGCGTGCGCGAGAGCTTCCACCTGCTGCACTACCTCGCGCGCCAGGACGTGCCGCGCGACTGGTTCGAGGTGGTCGTCATCGAGTACTACTCGCGCGAGTCGGAGGCGATTCGCAAGTTCGCGGCCGAGGTCGACACCTGGCTGCTGCTCGAGATGCCGCCGGAGTGCTACTACCACAAGCACCTCATGTACAACGCCGGCATCGTGCTCGCGCGGGGCGAGATCTGCGTGATCTGCGATTCCGACGCGATGGTGAAGCCGACCTTCATCCGCGCCATCGTCGAGGCTTTCGAGCGCGAGCCGCAGCTCGTGCTGCACCTCGACCAGTTCCGCAACAACCGGCGCGACCTCTACCCGTTCGGCTATCCGAGCTTCGAGGCGGTGCTGGGCGAGGGCTGCGTCAACAACGCCGGCGGCACGCCCGCCGGCATCCTCGACGGCGCCGACCCGATCCACAGCCGCAACTACGGCGCCTGCATGTGCGCGCGGCGCGACGCGCTGATCGCCATCGGCGGTGCCGACGAGCACGTCGACTTCCTGGGCCATATCTGCGGGCCCTACGACATGACCTGGCGCCTCATGAACAGCGGGCGCCGCGAGCACTGGCACCCGTCGGAGTTCATGTACCACACCTGGCATCCCGGCCAGGCCGGCGTGGACAACTACCTCGGGCCGCACGACGGCCGGCACGTGTCCACCACCTCGCTCGCCGCGCTCGCCTCGGGCCGCATCGCGCCGCTGCTCGAGAACGCCGCCATCCGCACGCTGCGCGAGGACCGAGAAGTATCGGAGGACCTTCTGGCCGACCTGGTGAATCCTCTTTACAAATCGGAATGGCTGAAGAGCCATGCGGACAGCGGTGCGCTCGAGCGCCGTGTCGACGCGGGCGACCTGCATGTCGATACCTACCGGGGCTTCCTCGTCTACGGAGACGCACGCGGCTACTACGCCCATCTCGCCCTTGACCGGCACCGCGGCAGGAACGCCGCGTACACGAGGAGCGTGGAGGCGGCGGACCTTCCGGCGCTGCGCGCGGCGATCGACGCCGCGACACCCGCGAAGGCGGCGCTGGGGCAGCGCCTCGCGCGCCTTTTCGTGCCGGTCTGGCTCGCGGTCGGGCACGTCTGGCGCCGTGCCGGGCGGCTGCTCGCGCGCGTTGGCGCCGCCGGTGGAGGGGCGCCCGGGGCCGGCGTGCGGCCCGCGGAGCGGATGAAGCAGTTCGCCGCCGAGAGCGGGCTGATCGGCGATGCTCTCGGCGACCTCGCGCAGAACCTGTGCTTCCTTCCCGGCGCGATCACGGTCGTCGCCGACAGCCCGCGCACCATCGTCTTCCTGCGCCTGCTGAAGGCGCTGGGCATCGCTCCGGGCGCGAAGCTCGTGCGCGTGCACCGCGCCGAGGAAGTGGTGGAGCTCCTCAAGGGCAACCAGACCAGCGTGGTGCTCACCCGCCAGCTCTACTGGCGCTGCACCGCCATGCTCGGCTCGCGCCTGTCGGGCGAGCGCCTGGCGGTGGTATGAGGCGCGGTTGAACGCCCACTCGCTCGAGCTCCTGTACCTGCTGGTCCTGAAGGACCTGAAGGTGCGCTACAAGAGCAGCGTGCTCGGCTACGTGTGGGCGCTTGCCAATCCGTTCGCCTTCGCGCTCGTGTACTGGATCGCCTTCAAGTACATCATGCGCGTGCAGATGGAGAACTACTCGCTCTACCTCATCACCGGCATCTTCCCGTGGTTGTGGCTCGCGAGCGGGGTGACGCACGCGACGCGCAGCTACCAGATCAACGCCTCCCTGGTGAAGAAGGTGCGCATTCCGCGCGCCATCCTGCCCCTGTCCAACGTCGTGCAGGAGATGGTGCACTTCCTGTTCGCGCTGCCGGTGATCATCGCCTTCGTCCTGTTCGCGGGCGCCCTGGACGTGCGCGCCTCGTGGCTGTGGCAGCTGCCGCTGATGCTCGCCGTGCAGCTCGCCTTCGTCTATCCGATCGCGCTGGTGTTCGCGGTCGGCAACGTGTACGTGCACGACATCGAGCATCTGGCCGCGCTCGCTTTCGCGATGCTGTTCTTCCTCACGCCGATGGTCTACCCGATCTCGATGGTGCCGCAGGGGCTGCGCCTCTGGTTCGAGCTGAACCCGCTCTATGCGCTGATGGACAGCTGGCGCGACGTGCTGCTCACCGGGACGCTCGATGGCGCGCAGGTCGGCTACGCCATGGGCTGCGCGGTGCTTTTCGGCATCGTCGCCTGGCTGTGCTTCCGCCGCCTCGGGCCGCGCATCGGGGAGCTCCTGTGACCCCGGCGCTGGAGTGCCGCGAGGTCTGGAAATCCTATTCGAGCCGGCGCGTCGGCCTGAAGACGCTGCTCCTGCGCCCGCAGGCGGCCCGCACCAGCCGCTACGCGCGGCGCTGGGCGCTGCAAGGGGTGAGCTTCACCGTGGGGCGCGGGCAGGGCTTCGGCGTCCTCGGGGCAAACGGCATGGGCAAGACGACGCTCCTCTCCGTCCTGCTCGGCATCGTGCAGCCCGACCGCGGGACGGTCTCCATCGACGGGCGGGTAGCGTCGCTGATCGAGCTCGGCGCGGGGTTTCATCCCGAGCTCTCGGGCCGGGACAACCTGTTCCTCTACGGCTCGATCCTCGGCATGCGCCGCCGCGAGGTCGAGGAGCGCTACGGCACCATCGTCGAGTTCTCGGAGCTCGGCGATGCGGTGGAGGAGCCGCTGCGCACCTACTCCGCGGGCATGATCACGCGGCTCGGGTTCTCGCTCATTGCGCATGCCCCCGCCGACGTGTTCCTCATCGACGAAGTCCTCTCGGTGGGAGACGTGCGCTTCCAGGAGAAATGCCGCCGGCACCTGCAGGACTTCCGCAAGCGCAACGGCACCCTCGTCATCGTCTCCCACGACATGGAGGCGCTCGCAGAGGTCTGCGACGAAGGCATCCGCCTCGACATGGGCGAAGTGACCGACGCCGGACCGGTCCGCGAAGTCATCGAGCGCTACCAGCGCCTATGATCGAGCGCAGCCCCTGGCAGCTTCTCGAGTTCCTGTACCTGCTCGCGCGCATGGAGCTCAAGGCGCGCTACAAGGGCCGCTTCCTCGGCTATCTCGGCGCGGTCGGCCTCATTTTCGCGCTGGCCTTCGTCTTTTGGATCGCCTTCAAGGTGATCATGGGCATCGACCTGCCCAACTACTCGGTCTATCTCGTGGCGGGCCTTTTCCCGTGGGCGTGGATGAGCATGGGTGTGGTGAGCGCGAGCCGCAGCTTCGTCGCCAACGCCGGGCTCATCAGGGAGATGGGGCTCGCGCACGCGATCCTGCCGCTTTCGAACGTGGTGCAGGAGATGCTGCACTTCGCGCTCGCGCTGCCCCTCATCGTCGCCTGGATCGCGATCCCCGGCGACTATCCGCTGGCCTTGTCCTGGCTGTGGCAGATCCCGCTCCTGATGGCGCTGCAGCTTGCCTTCGTCTACCCGCTCGCGCTCGCCGCCGCGCTCGCCAATGCCTACGTGCGCGACATCGAGTACTGGCTCGGCATCGGCTTCGTGCTGCTGTTCTTCGCCACGCCGATGGTCTACCCGGTCTCGATGGTGCCCGAGGCGCTGGCGCGCTACTTCGAGCTCAACCCGTTCCATGCGCTGATGGAGTGCTGGCGCGCGGTGTTCATCGAATCGCGCCTCGACCTCCGGCACGCCGCGTACGCCGCCGGGTTCGCCGCGGTCGCGGGCGCCGTCGTCTGGGGGCTCTACCGCCGGCTCGCCCCGCGCGTGGGCGAGGTGGTCTGAGGGAAATGGGTACGATCGTACCCATTTTGGCCTCTTCGGCCCCGGATTCCATGCCCGCCCTGCGCTGCGCGGGCCTGTGGAAGTCCTATCGCGGCCGTCCCGAGATGCGCAACGCGCGGCGCTGGGCGCTGCGCGGCGTCGACCTCGAGGTGCCGCGCGGGCGCGCGCTCGGGGTGATCGGCCCCGGCGGGAGCGGCAAGACGACGCTCCTCTCGGCGCTGCTGGGGGCGGTGCCGGCGGACCGCGGCGAGGTGAGGATCGACGGGCGGCCGGCGTCGCTGCTCGAGCTCGGCGCGGGCTTCCAGGGCCACCTCAGCGGCCGCGAGAACATCTTCCTCTACGGCGCCGTGATCGGCATGCCGATGCGCGACATCCGCAGCCGCATCGACGCCATCGCCGAGTGGGCCGAGATGCAGGGCAGCCTCGACCGGCCGCTGCGCAGGTACTCCGCCGGGATGATCGCGCGGCTGCGCTTCTCCATCATCATCCATTCGCCCGCCGACGTGCTGCTCATCGACGAGGTGCTCACCGTCGGCGACGCGCGCTTCCAGCGCAAGTGCCGCGACGCGCTGCGCGAGTTCAAGGCGCGCGGCGGCACACTGCTTCTCGTCTCGCACGACATGGAGGAGATCGAGGCGCTGTGCGACGAAGCGATCTGCCTCGACTTCGGGCGGGTGGTGGATTCGGGGCCGGCGCGCAAGGTCGTGGCCCGCTACGGCGAGCGCATCGCCGGTCGCGGCGCGCGCGGCACCGACTACCGCATCTCGCTCCTCGTCCCCACGCGCGGCCGCGCGGAGCTCGCGCGGCGCTTCCTGGAAAGCGTGCTGGCAAGGAGCGAGCGCCCCGACCTCGTGGAAGTGATCTTCTATGCCGACGAGGACGATCCCGCCAGCCATGCCTTGTCCGTGGAAGGTTTGGAGGTAAGGACGATCATCGGCCCGCGCGTGTCGATGGGCGAGTACAACAGCGCCTGCCTCGAGCGCGCGCGCGGCGACATCCTCATCCTGGGCAACGACGACGTGGTCATCCAGACGCGCGGCTGGGACCGCAAGCTCCGCGAGCTGCACGCCGCCATGCAGGACCAGGTGTACCTCGCCTACCCGAACGACCTCTTCAAGGGCCGGCGGCTGAGCTCCTTCCCCATCCTGCCCCGGCGCACCTGCGAGCTGCTGGGCGAGCCCTTCCCGCGCGCCTACCTCGGCGCCTTCATCGACCAGCACCTGCTCGACCTCTTCAAGCGGCTCGAGTGGCACGGGCACCCGCGCATCCTCTACCTCGAGGACGTGATCTTCGAGCACATGCACTTCCGCAGCGGCAAGGGCGACTTCGACCAGATCTACGGCAACCGCGGGCGCTTCGCCGACGACGACATCTTCCTGGGCTTGCGGGCCGAGAGAAGCGCCGCCGCGGCGCGGCTGCAGGCGGCGATCGAAGGCCGCGCGGCTGCTTCGCAGGAAAAGACTTCCGCCGGGGAGAGCTTTCTCGACGCCACCCTGTTCGATCGCGACATCTCGCCTGCGCGCCGGGCCAAGCTCTTCTTCTGGCTGCTCGCGCGCCGCGCGGCGCGCAAGGTGCTATGACGCGCGACCCCCTGCTCCCGGCAGTGCTGCGCGCGATCCAGAACCGGGTCGACTGGCCGACCCGCGCCGCGCTCGGCAGCGCGCTCGCGGAGACCTTGTCGCAGCAGCACCCTCCGGGCGAGGCCGGAGCCGACCCAGCCGCGCTGGCAGGGTTGCGCAAGGCGGGTATCGCCCCGGCGCCGGTACGCATCGAGGCCGGGCAGTGCGCCGAGGTCGTCGACTACTTCACCCGCACGAGCTGTCATGCGGCGCACGTGCCGGCTTACAGCGATGGCGGGGCAAGGCCGGTCGCCGAAGTCGCGAAAGCTTCGACCTATGGCTCGTACACGCTGGCGGACAGCCTGCGCGCCCCGCATGTCGCGGAGCTCGCGCTCCATCCTGGAATGCTCGCCCTGGCCGCGGCCTACCTGGGCTGCCTGCCGTCGCTCTACTCGATCAACACTTTCTGGACCTTCCCGGTGGGCAAGCCGGGCCTGTCGCACGAGTTCCACCGCGACGAGGACGACTACCGCTTCATGGTCGTGTTCATCTACTGGACCGCCGTCGAGCCGGGCGAGGGCGAGTTCTACTTCATCGAGGGCACGCACGATCCCGAAGCAGTGGCGCAGAGGCTGCGCGAGGTGGGGCGCCTGGCACGCCAAGTGTCGTGGCGCCCTTTCGTGCGCATCCGCACCGCCGACGACCTCAGGCGCCTGAACGGCGGCAACGGCTACGGCTACGATGAGCTGTACGCGCGCCTCTTCGGCGGGCAAGTGCGCCGGGTCGACGGCCCGGCCGGCACCGCGATCGCCGCCGATACCTTCGCCCTGCACCGCGGCACGCCGCCGCGCTCGCGCCCGCGCCTGGTCACCTGGATCCGCTACGGGCTCTACGAGAACGACGCGTACAAGACCGACGGCACGCGGCCGCTGCCGTCCTCGATCGTCGGGGGGCGCGTCCCCGGCGACGCGCTCACCCGCCGTGTCAGCCGACTCGTCCTGGACTGGCCATGAGCGAAACCTGGCTGAACAGCCCCTGCACCGACCCGCTCGGCCGCGTGTTCGCCCGCGACGGCAGGATCTTCCGCGCGCTCTTCCGGGAAAGCGCCGACCAGGCGCTCGGGATGCTCGAGCACCCGGCGGTGCAGGCCCTCATGCAGGAAGGCCTGGTCGCGCGCATGTGGCGCAGCGACATCAAGGTCGACGGCTACGGGCCCGTGCTCGAAGCGGAGAAAGCGCCGTTCGACGTGCCATGCGAGCGCTTCAGCTTCGGGGCGCTGCGGCAGGCGGTCCTCGGCTGGCTGGAGATCACGCGGCGCCTGCTGCCGGCGGGGCTCGCGCTCACCGACGCGCACTACGGCAACTTCATGCTCTTCGCCGCCAACCGTCCGCGCTGGATCGACCTTGGCTCCATCCGTCCCGCTTCCGTGCTGCCCGAGGAGGCGCCCTTCAAGGCGTTCCGGATGTTCTGGGAAGGGATGCTGGCGCCGCTGCTCGTGCTGGCCGCGAAGCCGCAGCATTCGCGCCTCGCCCGGCTCGCGATCGCCGACCACCCGCTGCAAGGCCCGCGCGTGGCGGCGAACGAGCCGCCGCTGTCGGCCGCTTTCGTGCTCGAGCCGCCTCCCGCGCTGCGGGGCGCGACCCCGGACGCCGCGCTGAAGGAGGCCGAGTCGCTCGTGCCCGCCGAGCGGCCGGCGGCCACCGCATCGGTGGCACCCCTCGACGAGAAGCTCGTCGCCGGCGCGACGGCCGCGCTGCAAGGCTTTGGCAGCGTCGCGTGCATCGGCGCCGAGACATACCTCGCCTTGGACCAGGCCCTCGGCGGGAAAGACGTCCTCGTGATCGAGCCCGACGAAGAAAGCGTTCGGCAAGTCGACCACGCGCTGAGCCAAGGCATGCGTGCCCGCAGCGTCGCGCTCTACCAGCAGCACTGCATCAACCGGCTGTTCAGGCGGGAAGCGGCGCGCGCGCAAGCCGTCCTCTGCCTGGATCCGATGCGCGCATTGGCCCATGATTCCCTGGTGCAATCGGCGAACATCGCTGAAACCCTGTCCGGCATCGCCGGCAAAGCGCTCATCGCGGTGGCGCCCTACGAGCACCGCAGCGCCACGCGGCAGATGCTCGAGGACGCTTTCCGCTCGGTGACCATGGAGCACTTCGGCTGGCCCTACGGAGGCTGGGATGTCCTGGTTTGCGCTAGAGCGTAAGCGCGACGCGACACCCGAGGCGCGCTACCGGCTCGGCGTCTCGTCGAACCTCTTCGCCGAGCCGCTGCCCGAAGGCATCTATTACCCGGACTTCACCACCCACATCGACTACCGGCCGTCCGAGTTCATCGGCCTGTTCGATGCGGCAAAGAGCAAGCCCTGGAGCAAGTGCACCATCCTCGACATCGGCTGCGGCGAGGGCACGAGCACCGTGGCGCTGGGCCGCACCGGCGCGCGCGTTATCGGCATCGAGGGGCGGCCCGAGGTGGTGCGGCGCGCCGAGTACCTGCGCGACCGCCTGGGCTACACCAACGTCGAGTTCCGCACCGGCAGCGTCCTCGATCCGTCGCTCTGGGAGCAGGCCGACGCCGCCTTCGTCTCCGGCCTCATCCACCACCTCGCCGAGCCGTTCCACCTCATCGAACTCCTCGGGAAGCACGTGGGCGAGATGGCGTACTTCTGCACCCACCTTGCCCCCAAGGACGAGGGCCAGCGCGCCGCTTCGCATTTCGCCCCCCTGCTGCAGGATCCGGGCTGGCGGCAATTCCGCGCCCGCTCGCTTCCCGGCATCCGCTTCGTCGAGAGCCACGATGCCCGCGAGCGCCAGTCCCGGCGCCGCCGCCACCCGCGCGCCGGCATCGGCAACCTGGCGTCGTGGTGGCTGGCCGAGGAAAGCCTCCTCGAGTCGATGAAAGCGATCGGCTTCGGCGGGCAGCGGTGCCTGTACGCCAACGAGCATCGCCTGCGCTACCGCTACTGTTTCGCTCGCTCGGCGCAGGTGCCGCCCTCGCCCGCCGACAAGGTCGCGCTCCTCTGGCCCACCCCGGCCGCGCCGGCGGCGGCGGAGGCGGTGGCGCGTGCGCTGGCCGCGGACGTCGCCTACCTGCGTCGCAGAGGGATCGCGCCTTCGGTCAAGGGCGATCCAGAGGCGATTCCTGCCGTCACCAGGATGCTCCAGGAGGCCCGGATCGGCGTGTCGACCTCGGCGGAGTACGTGGTCCTCGCGAACCCCGAGTACGAGGGCGTAAGGCGGCAGATCGGCGAGCTGCTGACCCTGCGCGCCTGTCGCTACGCGTTCACGAGCTTCTCGATGGGCTGTTTCAACTTCGTCGCCGAGCCGGTCGATCCGGTGACGGGCGACCCTCTGAGATAATCCGCGCCGATGCTTCTCGTCACCGGCGGCGCCGGCTTCATCGGCTCTAACTTCGTCCTTTCCACGCTCGCTGGAACGGGTGAGCCGATCGTCAATCTCGACAAGCTCACCTACGCCGGCAACCCGCGCAACCTCGAGTCGTTGCGCGCCGACTCGCGCCATGTGTTCGTGCGGGGCGACATCTGCGACCGCGAGCTCGTGCGAGGCCTGCTCGGCCAGCACCGGCCGCGTGCCATCGTGCACTTCGCCGCCGAGAGCCATGTCGACCGCTCGATCCTCGGTCCCGCGCAGTTCGTGCAAACCAATGTCGTTGGCACGATGAGCTTGCTGGAGGAGGCGCGCTCCTATTACGCGTCGCTCGATGCGGCACAGCAGGCGCGGTTCCGCTTCCTGCACATCTCGACCGACGAGGTCTACGGCACCCTCGGCCCCGCGGATCCGCCGTTCACCGAGACCTCGCCCTTTGCTCCCAACAGCCCCTATGCCGCGTCGAAAGCGGCGGCGGACCACCTGGTTCGCGCCTACGGTCACACTTATGGCCTGCCCACGCTCATCACCAACTGCTCGAACAACTACGGCCCGCACCAGTTTCCCGAGAAGCTCATCCCGCTAATGATCCGCAGCGCCCTGGCGGGCGAGCAGCTCCCTGTTTACGGCGACGGGCGCAACGTGCGCGACTGGCTCTATGTCGATGATCATTGCGATGCCATCCGCCTCGTGCTCGAGAAGGGGCGGGTCGGCGAAACCTACAACATCGGCGGCGAGAGCGAGCGCGCGAACATCGACCTGGTGCGCACGCTGTGCGTGCTGCTCGACCAGGCGCGCCCTCGCGAGCGCGGCTCCTATGCGGAGCTGATCGCGTTCGTCCAGGACCGCCCCGGCCACGACCGCCGCTACGCGATCGACATCGCGAAGATCCGCCGCGAGCTCGGCTGGCGGCCGAAGCAGCGCTTCGAGTCCGGGCTAGAGAAGACGGTGCGCTGGTATCTCGCCAATCTCGAGAAGCACTTCGCGCCGGAGGCGGCGTGAAGGGGATCATCCTCGCCGGCGGCGCGGGCACGCGCCTCTACCCCGTGACGCAGGCGGTGTCGAAGCAGCTTCTTCCGGTATACGACAAGCCCATGGTGTACTACCCCCTCAGCACGCTCATGCTGGCGGGCATCCGCGACATCCTGCTCATCTCCACGCCGCAGGACACGCCGCGCTTCCGCGAGCTGCTCGGCGACGGGACGCAATGGGGCCTGCAGTTGAGCTACGCCGTGCAGGCGAAACCCGAAGGCATCGCGCAGGCATTCCTTCTCGGCCGCGAGTTCGTGGGAACGCAACGCGTGGCGCTGGTACTCGGCGACAACATTTTCTATGGGCACGATCTCACCGAGCTCCTGAAGCGCGCGGCCGGCCGCGAGCGGGGCGGCACGGTGTTCGCCTACCCGGTGAACGATCCGCAGCGCTACGGCGTGGTCGAGTTCGACGAGCAGGGCAGGGCGCGCAGCATCGAGGAGAAGCCCGCCCGGCCCAAGTCGCGCTACGCCGTTACCGGGCTTTACTTCTACGATCATCGCGTCGTGGAGATCGCCTCCAGGCTGAAGCCGTCGGCGCGCGGCGAGCTCGAGATCACGGACGTGAACCGCGCCTACCTCGAGCAAGGCGAGCTCGAGGTCATCGCGATGGGCCGCGGCATGGCGTGGCTCGATACCGGCACGCACGAGGCCCTGCTCGAGGCCGCGCACTTCATCGAGACCATCGAGCGGCGGCAGGGGCTGAAGATCGCCTGTCCCGAGGAGGTGGCCTATCGAATGGGCTTCATCGACGCGCGCCAGCTCGAGGCGCTCGCCGGCCCGCTCGAGAAAAGCGGCTACGGCGAGTATCTGCGGCGGGTCCTGTCCGAGCGCCTGTTCGGATGAAGCCGATCCGGACGGAAATCCCGGAGGTGATCCTCCTCGAGCCGCGCGTGTTCGAGGACGCGCGCGGTCTTGCTTTCGAAAGCTACAACCGCCGCACCTTCAAAGAGGTCACCGGTCTGGACCCGGTGTTCGTCCAGGACAACCGCTCGACGTCCCGCAAGAACGTGCTGCGCGGCCTGCATTATCAAGTGGAAAAATCCCAGGGCAAGCTGATCAGCGCGCTGCGCGGCGAGATCTTCGACGTGGCGGTCGACCTGCGCCGCGGCTCTCCGACCTTTGCGAAGTGGGTCGGCTTCCGGCTCTCGGAGGCGAACCGGCACATGGCCTGGATCCCGCCCGGCTTCGGCCATGGGTTCCTCGTCCTCTCCGAGAGCGCCGATGTGATCTACAAGCTCACCGATTTCTGGGCGCCGGAGCACGAGCGCACCATCGTGTGGAACGACCCTGATCTGGCGGTGCGCTGGCCGCTCGAGGGTGCTCCCCTCCTTTCCGAGCGCGACGCGAAAGGCGCCCGCTTCGCGCAGGCCGAGCTTTTCGCTTGAAGATCCTCCTTGCCGGCCGTACCGGGCAGGTCGGCTGGGAGCTGGAACGTGCCCTCCCGCCCCTGGGGGCCCTTACCGCGCCGGACCGCGCCGCGCTCGACCTCGCCGACGGCGACGCCCTGCGGCGAGCGGTGCGGGAAGCGAAGCCCGAGGTCATCGTCAACGCCGCGGCGTACACGGCAGTCGATCGCGCGGAATCCGAGCCCGGCATCGCCATGCAGATCAACGCCGAGGCGCCCGGCGTGCTTGCCGTCGAGGCGAAGCGCTGCGGCGCGCTGCTCGTGCACTACTCTACGGACTACATCTTCGACGGCTCGAAGAGCGTTCCGTACGAGGAGGGCGACGAGCCACACCCGCTGAACGTTTACGGGCGCAGCAAGCTTGCCGGCGAAAAGGCGATCGCCACGTCGGGATGCCGGTATCTGATCCTGAGGACGAGCTGGGTCTACGCCCCGCGCGGCAAGAACTTCTTTCTTGCCATCGCCAGGAAGGCGCTTGCCGGCGAGCCGCTGCGCGTGGTCGGCGATCAGAAGGGCGTGCCCACGGAGGCTCAATTCATCGCCGAGACCACCCGCTCGCTCATCGAGCGGAAAGCCGAGGGGATCCTCCACGTCGTCCCCTCGGGCAACACGACCTGGCACGGGTTCGCGTCCGCGATCGTGCAAGGGCTCGGGGCGAGCGTTCCGGTGAAAGCGATCCCTTCCGGAGAGTATCCGAGCGCCGCCCGGCGCCCGGCCTGCTCGATCCTTTCGAAGGAGAAGCTGGAGCGGCTGCTTGGACCGCTCCCGACCTGGGAGTCGCTACTCGATCGCTGCGTAAAGGCGTGGAAGCCGGCGTAGCGGCGGCGGTGCTCGCCGCCTCGTTGCTGCACGCAAGCTGGCATGCGCTCGTGAAGTCGAGCGGAGACCGCGTCGTGGCGCTCGCGGGCATGAACCTCGTGAGCGGCATGGTGGCCCTCGCACTCCTGCCCTTCGTGCAGCTCCCGACGCTCGCCGCCATGGTGGTCATCGGCTTCTCCGTAGTTCTGCACGGCGCGTACAAGGTCGCGCTGGCGGAGCTCTACGGACGGGCTGACCTGAGCCAGGGCTATCCGCTGGCCAGAGGCATGACGCCGATCGTGGCCACGCTCCTTGGGGTGGTGTTTCTCGGCGAGACCCCCGACGGCTGGCGCATCGGCGGCATCCTGGCCATTTCGGCGGGCATTGCGCTGCTCTTCTTCGAGCGCGGCGCCCGGCCGCTCACTTCGGGGAGCTTCGCCGCAGCGCTCGCCGTCGGCACCACGGTTGCCGCCTACTCGGTCCTCGATGCATACGGCGTGCGCTTGCACGGAGATTGGCTCGGCTTCACCGCCTGGCTCGTCGCCTGCGATTCCGCCGCGTTCTTGGCCTACGCCGTGCTGGCGCGCAAAGGCGCCGCGGCGACCTGGCGCGCCGCATGGGCGCGCACCCTGGTGAGCGGCGTCCTGGGCGTGGTGGCCTTCGGCGTGTTCATGTGGGCCCTGGGCCGGGCGCAGGTCGGGCCTGTGACTGCATTGCGCGAGACTTCCATCGTCTTCGCGGCCGTCATCGGGGCGGTGCTGCTGAAGGAACCGATGACCCGCGCGCGCTACGCCGCCCTCGCGATCGTCATGGCAGGGTTGGTGGCCATCTTATAATCACGCCATGCACGTACAGACCTATTTCCAGGAAGTCGTCAAAGTTGCCGAGCACATCGACATCGAGGCCATCGAGAAGCTCGCCCTCGAGCTCAAGGCCTTGCGCGAGCGCGCGGGAAGGCTTTTCTTCCTCGGTGTGGGCGGCAGCGCGGGCAACTGCGGTCACGCCGTGAACGACTTCCGCAAGCTCTGCGGCATCGAAGCCTACGCGCCGACCGACAACGTCTCCGAGCTCACCGCGCGCACCAACGACGAGGGATGGGATACGGTCTTCGCCGCATGGCTGCGCACCAGCCGGGCGGATGCCGAGGATGCGGTGTTCGTTTTCTCCGTCGGGGGCGGCAATCTCGAGAAGAACGTGAGCCCGAACATCGTCGCCGCGCTCAAGGAAGCCAAGGAGCGCGGCATGAAGGTCTTCGGCGTGGTGGGGCGCGACGGCGGCTACACGAAGAAGGTCGGGGACTGCGTCGTCGTGGTGCCGACCGTAGATGCCAATCGCGTCACCCCGCACACCGAGGCCTTCCAGGCCGTGGTGTGGCACTGCCTCGTCTCGCACCCGGCGCTCCAGCAAATCGCCACGAAGTGGTGAGCCGCCGCGCGGTTTTCCTCGACCGCGACGGTGTCCTCAACCGAGCGCTGGTGCGCGAGGGCAAGCCCTACCCGCCGGACTCCGTGGAGACGCTCGAGATACTCCCGGGTGTAGCGGAGGCGCTCGAGAAGCTGGCGGCAGCGGGATTCCTGAACGTCGTCGTCACCAACCAGCCCGATGTGGGCACGGGCAAGCAGCGTCGCGAAGTGGTCGAGGCGATCAACGCCCGCTTGCGTGAAAAACTTACACTCGACGCGATCAAGGTCTGCTATCACTCCGACGCCGACGACTGTTCCTGCCGCAAGCCAAGGCCGGGAATGCTGATCGAGGCATCCCAGGAATTGGGGATAAGCCTGCCCGCGAGCTGCATGGTCGGCGACCGCTGGCGAGACATCGAGGCCGGAAGAACCGCGGGGTGCCAGGTGTTGTTGTACGTGGACTACGGCTACGCCGAAAAGAGGCCCGAAGAGCCTTATGTTTCAGTAAAATCGCTGCCCGAGGCCGCGGCCTTCATCCTGAACCAGCCCCCCGAGGGAGGGAAGTAACTTGAGCAACATAAAGGCTCTTAAGGTCAAGCTCTTCGCCGATGGCGCCGACCTCGCCGGCATGAAGGAGATGGCGGCGAATCCCCTGATCAAGGGGTTCACCACCAACCCCACCCTGATGCGCAAGGCCGGCATCGCCGACTACCGCGCGTTCGCGCGCGATGTCCTGAACGCGATTCCCGACCGCCCGGTGTCCTTCGAGGTGTTCGCCGACGATTTCGCGGAGATGGAAGCGCAGGCGCGCGAGATCGCGTCGTGGGGGCCGAACGTCAACGTCAAGATTCCCGTGACGAACACGAAGAAGGAATTCAGCGGCGCGCTCATCGAGCGCCTCTCCAAAGCGGGCGTCAAGCTGAACGTTACCGCGGTAATGACTCCCGAGCAGGTGGAGCGCATCACCGAGCGGCTCGACGCGAAGACGCCGGCGATCATCTCCGTGTTCGCCGGGCGCGTCGCCGACACCGGCCTCGATCCGATGCCGATCATGGCCAAGGCCGTGCGCATCATGAAGGCAAAGCCGCGGGCGGAACTGATCTGGGCTAGCCCGCGCGAGCTGCTGAACGTTTTCCAGGCCGACGCGGTCGGCTGCCACATCATCACCGCGACCAACGACATCCTGAAGAAGCTGTCGCTGGTCGGCAAGGATCTCGACAAGTACTCGCTGGAGACGGTTGAAATGTTCTACAAGGATGCAAAGGCGGCCGGCTACACGATCGCCTCGCGCATAGAAGCCTGATATGCGCTTCAAGAACGTGCTCATCACCGGCGGCGCCGGTTATGTCGGGAGCCTGCTCGTGCCGCAGCTGCTCGACGCGGGCTACAAGGTAACGGTCTATGACGTGATGTACTTCGGCGACGACTTCCTGCCGAAGGACAATCCCAACCTCACCCTCGTGCAGGGCGACATTCGCGACACCGCGAAGCTCGCCAAGGCACTGAAGGGCGTGGAGGTCGTCATCAACCTGGCGTGCATCTCCAACGACGCGAGCTTCGAGCTCGACGAAAAGCTCTCGACCAGCATCAACCTCGACGCCTTCGAGCCGATGGTGATCGCGGCGAAGGAAGCCGGCGTGAAGCGCTTCGTCTACTGCTCGTCGAGCTCGGTGTACGGCGTTTCCGAGTCCCCGGACGTGACCGAGGACCATCCGCTCGTGCCGCTCACGCTCTACAACAAGTACAAGGGCTTGTGCGAGCCGCTGCTCTGGAAGCACCACTCGTCGAAGTTCGTGTGCGTGACGATCCGCCCGGCGACCCTGTGCGGCTATGCGCCGCGTCAGCGCCTGGACCTCTCGGTCAACATCCTCACCAACCACGCCATCAACGCCGGCAAGATCACGGTATTCGGCGGCTCGCAGAAGCGGCCCAACCTGCACGTGCAGGACATGTGCGACCTGTACAAGCTGCTGCTCGAGGTGCCCGACGAGAAGATCGCCGGGCAGACCTTCAACGCCGGCTTCCAGAACCTCTCGATCATGGAGATCGCGCAGATCGCGAAGCGCGTGGTGCAGGAGGAGTTCCCAGAGAAGGGCGACATTCCGATCGTCACCACGCCCACCGACGACATCCGCTCCTACCACGTGAACTCGGACAAGATCCGCCGGGTGCTCGGCTTCCAGCCCAAACGCAACATCGAGGACGCGGTGCGCGACCTCTGCAAGGCGTTCAAGAGCGGCAAGCTGCCCAACAGCCTGCAGGACACCTTCTACTTCAACGTCCGGCGCCTGAAAGAGCTCAAGGCGGCATGAGCGGGCGCCCGATCGCCGTCGTCACCGGCGGCGCCGGGTTCATCGGCAGCCACATGGTGGATCTCCTCCTCGAGAGGGGGTTCGCCGTGCGCGCGATCGACAACATGGTGGGCGGGCGGCCGGAGAACGTCGCCCATCACGGCAACACTCCCGACTTCGTCCTCGAAGCGAGGGACGTGCGCACCTACACGCCCGAGGATCCGCTGTTCAAGGGCGCGAAGTACGTCTTTCACTTCGCCGGCATCGGCGACATCGTCCCCTCGATCGAGCGTCCGATGGAGTACATGTCCGCCAACGTTCAGGGCACGGTGCACATGCTCGAGTGCGCGCGCCACGCCGGGGTAGAGAAGTTCGTGTATGCCGCGTCCTCGTCGTGCTATGGCCTGGCGGACGTGCCCACGCGCGAGGACCATCGCATCGCGCCGCAGTACCCCTACGCGCTCTCGAAATACCAGGGCGAGCAGGCGGCCTTCCACTGGCACCAGGTGTACCGACTGCCGGTGAACGCCGTCAGGATCTTCAACGCCTACGGCACGCGCTCGCGCACCTCGGGGGCCTACGGCGCGGTCTTCGGGGTGTTCCTGCGCCAGAAGCTGGCGGGCAAGCCCTACACGGTGGTGGGCGACGGCACGCAGAAGCGCGATTTCCTTTACGTCACCGACGTGGCCAAGGCCTTCCTGGCCGCCGCCGAGACGAAGCTGGCAGGCCGGCACTGGAACCTGGGCGCCGGGAATCCGCAGTCGGTGAACCGCCTGATCGAGCTCCTCGGCGGCGACCGGATCTACATACCGAAGCGCCCGGGGGAACCCGATTGCACCTGGGCCGACATCGCTAGGATCACTTCGGAGCTCGGCTGGAAGCCGGAGGTATCCTTCGAAGAAGGGGTACGCCGCATCGTTGCGGACATCGACTACTGGAGAAGCGCCCCGCTGTGGGACCCCGAGTCGATCGCCAAGGCGACGCGCACCTGGTTCGAGTACCTGGCGCCACAAGGGGGGCGTTGAGCATGGACGCCGCAAGCAGGCATCTGCTTTCGCACAAGATCAAGACCGCCGAGGAGCTGCGCGGCGTGATCGGCCCGCGGCCGCGCAAGCGCAAGGTCATCATGTGCCACGGCACCTTCGACGTGGTGCACCCGGGGCACGTCAGGCACCTGCTGTACGCCAAGACCAAGGCCGACGTCCTGGTGGCCAGCCTTACCGCGGACGTGCACATCACCAAGGGCAACATGCGGCCCTACGTGCCGGAGGAGTTGAGGGCGATCAACCTCGCCGCCCTGGAGATGGTCGACTACGTGATCATCGACCGGGAGGCCACGCCGCTCAGGAACCTCGGCATCATCCAGCCCGACTACTTCGCCAAGGGGTACGAGTACACCGCGGGACAGGTTCATCCCAAGACCCAGGAGGAGATGAAGATCCTCGAGTCCTACGGCGGGGAGATCATCTTCACCCCCGGCGACATCGTCTACTCCTCTTCCGCCCTGATCGAGCTCGCGCCGCCCAACATCGCGGTGGAGAAGCTGATGATGCTGATGCAGGGCGAGGGCGTCACCTTCAAGGACCTGCGCGAAGCCGTGGGCAAGCTCAAGGGCGTGGCCGCGCACGTCGTGGGCGACACCATCGTCGACAGCTATACGTACACCTCCATGATCGGGGGAATGACCAAGACCCCCACCATCAGCGTGCGCTTCGAGAAGAAGACCGACTTCGTGGGCGGAGCGGGCGTGGTCGCCAAGCACCTGCGCGCCGCGGGGGCCGACGTCACGTTCTCCACGGTGCTCGGCAACGATGCCTACAAGAGCTTCGTGATCGACGACCTGACTACCTTCGGCGTGCACTGCCTGCCGATCATCGACGAGACGCGGCCCACGACGAACAAGAATGCCATCGTGTCTGAGGGCTACCGGCTCCTGAAGGTCGACACGCTCGACAACCGCTCCATCTCGGACAAGGTGGTCGAGCAGCTCAGGCGCCAGCTCGCCGAGCGGCGCAGCGACGCGGTGGTGTTCAGCGACTTCCGGCACGGCATCTTCAACCGCGTCACCATCCCGCAGCTCACGTCCGCCATTCCCGACGGCGCCTTCCGCGTCGCCGACAGCCAGGTGGCGAGCCGCTGGGGGAACATCCTCGAGTTCGAGGGCTTCGACCTCATCACGCCGAACGAGCGCGAGGCGCGCTTCGCGCTGGGTGACCAGGACTCGGTGGTACGGCCGCTCGCGCTCGAGCTGCACCGGCGCTCGAAGTGCAAGACCGTGATCCTGAAGTGCGGCGACCGCGGCATCATCACCTACCGTTCCGACTCGCCCACCGACTTCCGGGCGTTCTTCACGCTCGAGACCTTCGCCGATCGGGTGATCGACGCCGTCGGCGCCGGCGACGCGCTGCTCGCGTACGCGACGCTCGCGATGGTCGCGACCAAGAGCGACGTGATCGCTTCCATCCTCGGCAACATGGCGGCGGGCATCGAATGCGAGCACGACGGCAACGTGCCGGTGACGCCCGACCAGGTGCTGAAGAAGATCGCCGCGGTCGAGAAGCACGCGCACTACGAGTAGCAGCATGCGAGTCGTGGTGGTCGGCCTTGGCGTGCAAGGCTTCAAGCGCCGGGCGGTGGCCGGGAGCGAAGCCGTCGCGACCGTCGACCCGGTCAATCCCGAGGCGCAGTTCAAGCGGATCGAGGACGTGCCGCTCGCCAGCTACGACGCGGCTCTGGTGTGCACGCCCGACGACGCGAAGATCGCGCTGCTCCGCTATCTGCTCTCCAACGGCAAGCACGTGCTCGTCGAGAAGCCGCTTTTTGGCTCTGCACAGGAGCTCCTCGGCTTGAAGGAGCTCGCGGAACGGAAGCGGACGACCTGCTACACCGCGTACAACCACCGCTTCGAGCCGCATTTCGTGCGCATGAAGGCGCTGCTCGATACCGGGCGCCTGGGCAAGGTCTATTGCATCCGCATGTTCTACGGCAACGGCACCGCGCGGCTGGTGCGCGATTCGGCCTGGCGCGACCGCGGCGCGGGGGTGCTCCCGGACCTGGGCTCGCACCTGCTGGACACGGCGCTCTTCTGGCTCGGCAAGCCGGTCTCGGGCTTCAAGGTGCATAGCGCCAACCGCTTCGAGAACCGTGCCTTCGACCACATCGCCTTCGGCGTGAACGGCGACCCGGTGCTGCAGTTCGAGGCGACGCTGCTCTCCTGGCGCAACCATCACTACACGGACGTGCTCGCCGAGAAGGGCAGCGCGCACATCGAGTCGCTGTGCAAATGGGGTCCCAGTACCTTCACCGTGCGCAGCCGCAAGCTCCCCAGCGGCCGTCCCGACGAGGAGAGCGTGACGCTCGTGCAGGACGATCCGACCTGGGGCGTCGAGTACGGGCATTTCAAGAAGCTGTGCGAGCGGGGCGAGAGCAACATCTTCAACGACATCTGGATCCAGGGAGTCCTGGACGACCTGGCGCGCCAGGCAGCCGCATGATGACCCACGGCTTCTCGACCCCGCGAAGGCCCGAGCGCGTCGTCGTGCTCGGCGCGGGTGGCTTCATCGCCGGCGCCATCGCGCGAAGGCTGGCCGCGGACGGACTGCCGGTGCTGCCGCTGGGGCGCCCCGGACTGGATCTCCTCGCCAAGGGCGCCGGCGAGCGTCTTGCCGCGGCGCTGCGCGCGCACGACGCCCTGGTCTTCGCCTCGGCGAAAGCGCCCTGCAAGAACCTGGAGATGCTGCGCGAGAACCTGGTGATGGCGGAGGCGGTATGCGCAGCCTTGAAGGCGAAGCCGGTCGCGCACGTCGTCTACATCAGCTCGGACGCGGTGTACAAGGATTCACCAAACCCTCTCACTGAACAGTCGCCGGCCGAACCGGCCTCTTATCACGGTGTCATGCACCTCGCGCGCGAGGTCGCCTTGAGAAGCGAGTACCCGGGGCCGGTGGCGGCCATCCGGTCCACGCTGGTGTACGGCCTGCACGACCCGCACAACGGCTATGGACCGAACCGCTTTCGCAGGCTCGCCGCCGCGGGCAAGCCGATCGTGCTCTTCGGCGAAGGCGAGGAGCGGCGCGACCACGTCGACGTGGAGGACGTGGCGGAGCTCGTGCGTCGCGTCATCTTGCATCGCAGCCAGGGCGTGGCCAACGCCGTGTCTGGCGAGGTGGTCTCGTTCCGCGAGCTGGCCGAATTCGCCGCATCGAGCTTCGAGCCCCGGGTGGACATCAGCGGCACGCCGCGCACCGGCCCCATGCCCCATGACGGCTACCGGCCTTTCGACAACCGCGCGGTCCTCGCGGCCTTTCCCGGTTTGCGCTTCCGGGGCTGGCGCGAAGGGCTGCAGCGCGTGCATGCCGCGATGCGGCAGGAGGCCGGCCGCTGATGCCCGCGCGCATCGGTTTCGTGGGCATGACGCACCTCGGGCTGGTCTCGGGCGTGGCGGCATCCGAGAAGGGCTTCCATACCGTCTGCTTCGACCCGAACGCCTCGCGCATCGCGGCGCTCAACCGCAAGAGCCTGCCGGTCTCCGAGCCGCAGCTCGAGCACCTCGTGACGAAGAACGCCGAGCGCATCCGCTTCTCCGACGACGCCGCAGCGCTGCGGGAGTGCGACGTCGTGTACGTCGCCCCGGACGTCCCTACCGACGATACCGGCCAGAGCGACCTGGCGTCGATCAACGCGCTGCTCGATCTCGTGTTCGACGCCGCACGCGCCGACGCCGTCATCGTGGTGCTCTCGCAGGTTCCGCCGGGATACACGAGAAGCAGGCAGCGGCCGGGCCGCACCCTCTATTACCAGGTCGAGACCCTCATCTTCGGACGAGCCGTAGAGCGCGCCCTGCAGCCCGAGCGCTACATCGTGGGCTGTGCCGATCCCGCCCTGCCGCTTGCGCCGGCCTACCAGGGCTTCCTGCAGGCGCACGGCTGCCCGATCCTGCCGATGCGCTACGAAAGCGCGGAGCTCGCCAAGATTTCGATCAACATGTGCCTGGTGGCCTCGGTATCCACCGCCAACACGCTCGCCGAGCTGTGCGAGAAGACGGGGGCGGACTGGTGGGAGATCGTGCCCGCGCTGCGCCTCGACAAGCGCATCGGGCAGCATGCGTATCTGTCACCCGGCCTGGGCATCGCCGGCGGCAACCTCGAGCGCGACCTCGCCACGGTGATCCGCTTCGCTGATGAGCTGGGTACCGATGCGCGCGTGGTGCGCGCGTGGGTAGCGAACAGCCGCTACCGGCGCGACTGGGCGCTGCGCGTACTTCATGAACGCGTCCTTTCCAGGACGGAAGACCCGGTGATCGCCGTTCTCGGCCTCGCGTACAAGCAGGACACCCACTCGACCAAGAACTCGCCCTCCATCGCGCTCCTCTCCAGCCTGGGGCCGTTTCGCGTGCGCGTGTTCGACCCGGTCGTGCCCGCCTCCGAGGCGCCGGTGCCGCGCCGCCACGGCTCGAAGTCGGAGCTGGAAGCGTGCGAAGGCGCCGATGTGCTCGCGGTCATGACCCCCTGGGCGCAGTTCTCGAAGCTCGACCCCCGCGAGATCGCCAGGCGGCTCCGCGGCGGCAAGGTCGTGCTCGACCCCTACGCGGTACTCAAGGCCGCCGACTGCCGCGCCGCTGGACTCGAGTACCACACGCTGGGAGCACCCTCGTGATCGTCCACGGCCACGCCGAGCCGCAGAAGCCTGCCCGGGTCGTCGTGATCGGCCCGCGCGGGTTCATCGGCGCCGCGCTGGTCCGCCGGCTGGAAGAGCAGGGGATTTCCCACCTGCCGTTCGGGCAACGCGAGGCCGACCTCACCCAAAACTCATCCGTCGCGGTGCTTGCGGCGGCGATCAAGCCGGCCGACAGCGTGGTCATGCTCTCCGCGGTCACGCCCGACAAAGGCAAAGACGCCGCGACGCTCGCGAAGAACATGGCCATGATGCAGCACCTCTGTGCGGCGCTCGAGAAGACCGGTTGCGCGCAACTCGTCTACTTCAGCTCGGATGCGGTCTACGGCTTCGCCGCGGGACTCGTCAGCGAGGAAACAGCGCCGTCCCCGCCGGATCTGTACGGCGTGATGCACCTCGCCCGCGAGACCATGGCACGGAGTCTGGCGAAGATACCGGTTCTCGTTCTTCGTCCCACCGGCGTCTACGGTGCGGACGACACCCACAACTCCTACGGCCCGAACCGCTTCCGGCGCAGCGCCGAGAAAGACGGCAGGATCCAGCTATTTGGCGGAGGCGAGGAAACCCGCGACCATATCCACGTGGACGACGTCGCCGCCATCACCGTGCGCTGCCTTATGCTCGGGAGCACCGGGACCCTGAACCTGGCAACCGGCAGGTCCCTGCCTTTCCGCGACGTGGCCCGCATCGTCGCCGGCAAGTCCGAGAAGCCGGTAGAGATCCTCACCGCGGCGCGCGCCAACCCGATCACGCACCGCCACTACGACACCACCAGCCTGATCAAGGCTTTCCCTGGAATCCGTCTCGCTGCGCTGGAGCAGATGCAATGGCAGAAGTGAACCTCCTGGCGCGTTACCCGAAGGCCAAGCGCAACATCAAGGCGCGGCTTGCCCACAAGGAGGAGAACCGCCGCATCGCGCTGCAGTTCGGCAAGGAGTACTTCGACGGCACGCGCGAACAGGGCTACGGCGGCTATCGCTACGATGGCCGCTGGATTCCCATCGCCGAGGACATCGTCAGGCACTTCGGGCTCCAGCCCGGCCACCGCGTCCTCGACGTTGGTTGCGGCAAGGGCTTCCTGGTGAAAGACCTGATGAAGGTCTGCCCCGGCCTGGAGGTCTTCGGCCTCGACATCTCCGAGTACGCCGTCGTGCACTGCGAGCCCGAGGTCATCGGCCGCCTCCACGTCGGCAACGCCACCCGCCTGCCGTTTCCCGACAACAGCTTCCACGCCGTGCTGTCGATCAACACCGTGCACAACCTCGACCGCGCCGGCTGCATCCAGGCCCTCAGGGAAATCGAGCGTCTCGCGCCTGGCCGCGCATACATCCAGGTCGACGCCTACCGCAGTCCCGACGAGCGGCAGTTGTTCGAAGACTGGATGCTCACCGCGCGCACCTACGGCATGCCCGCAGAGTGGGTCAAGATTCTCAAAGAAGCGGGATACACCGGCGATTACTTCTGGACCATCCTCGAGGTCGAGCCCGCATGACGCAGGACCACACGAAGGAAAAGCAGTACCAGATCATGCTCGAGTACCGTCGCGAGCGCGGGCTGGAGACCATGGGCCTCATGGCCAGCCAGGCTTGGTACGACGACCCCAAGCGCCTGGCGTTCACCCTGTCGCGCTACAAGTTCGTGGCGAAGATGCTCGCCGGCTCGGAGCACGTCCTCGAGGTCGGCTGCGCCGATGCCTTCGGCACCCGGGTAGTCGTTCAGGAAGTGAAAAAGCTGACCGCGGTCGACTTCGATCCCCTCTTCGTCGAGGACACCAACGCGCGCATGAGCGATCGGTGGAAGTTCGAGTGCCGCGTGCACGACATGCTGGCCGGACCGCTCTCCGGGCAGTTCGACGGCGCCTACGCGCTCGACGTCCTGGAGCACATCGTTCCTGAGAACGAGGAGCGCTTTCTGCGCAACATGACCGCTCCGCTCACCGCGCGCGGAGTGATGGTGATCGGCATGCCTTCCCTCGAGTCCCAGCCTTACGCTTCACCGCTCAGCAAGGAAGGTCACGTCAATTGCAAGACCATGCCCGACCTCAAGGCCCTGATGCAGCGCCACTTCCACAACGTCTTCATGTTCTCGATGAACGATGAGGTCGTGCATACCGGTTACCACAAGATGGCGCACTACCTTCTGGCACTGTGCTGCTGCAAGAAGTAGCTAAGACCGGCTTGCCTTATAGGCAAGCAGAGCGGCAACTGTCAGCGCGTCGAGGATCTCTCCCGAGAACACCATCCTCAGAGCTGACTCGAGCGGAAACCAGCGGATCTCGGTCACCTCGGATGGGTCCGCCTTGAAGGGGGCGACGACCCGCGCGTCCTCGCTCGCAAACACCGTAGTCCGGTTGTTGAAGTTGTCCAATCCCGGGTAGTACTCGACAAGGCGTCGAAGGTCGCGGCACTCGATCCCCGTTTCTTCGAGGCATTCACGCGCTGCGGCAAGTTCAGGAGTCTCGCCTTCGTCGACCCGTCCGCCAGGAATCTCCCATGACGGCGAGTCGATCAGAAAGCGGTACTGACGGGTCAGGAGCACGGTGCCCTCCTTCAGGGCAATGATCCCGGCGCGCGGACCGAGCTCGATCACGAAATAGTCTTTCTTGAACTGCCCGAAGTCTGCATGCGTGTGGACGATGTCCATGAAGGGATTGCTGTAATCGAGTCGCGGCTTGGACGTCACCTTTCGCATCAGGTCCTCGTGATCAAGAGCCCTGCTCGACCGGCGTATGGCGCGAAAGCAGCCATATGGCGCCGCCGGGTAGACTTACCGCCACCAGGGAGAGACCGAAGCACACCGACAGGGCAAGGCTTTGGTGGGCCGGAACATCCACTAACGCCAGCGCTGTAACCATCGCCCCTTCACGGACGCCCCAGCCTGCCACCGAGATCGGCAGCATCGACAGGAACAGAACGGTTGGAAAGAGAAGCAAGCCATCGATGAAGCGGAAGTGGATGCCGAGTCCTTCGCCGATGACGTACAGGACGACGACGTTCATCAGTTGAATCGCTATCGACAGGCCAACGACCAGCCAAGCGCCTTGCTTGCTGCGCCAGATGCCGAGTCCCGAGTCCACGACGTCCCGGGCGATCCTGGTCAGCCTCCCTTGCGGGAGCATCCCGGGCATTCTGCGCAGCAGAAATGCGGCGGCAATCCCGCCGAGCGCGGTCAACACGATGAGGAGCTGCCCGGCAAGCATCTCGGGGCTTTCGATGATCTGTACAAGGAACGGTGTCGCCGCGAGGAGGAGCACGAACAGTCCGACGAAGCCTGCGATTCGATCAAACAAAACGCTCTTCGCTGCGGTCGCGACCGCGACCCGTGAGCGGATGATTCGCCAGACCCGCATCGCATCGCCTCCCACGAACGAGATCATGGTCTGGCTGAAGAACGCACCGATCAGGACTACCTGCATCGCGGCTGCTGTGCGGTAGGGCGCGCCGAGCGCGTCCAGCAACGCCCGGAGTCGAAGTGCCCCCAGGAGGAACTGGACGCCGAGAAGGAGCAACGCGACGACGAGGGCGGCAGGCGCGATCGCGCGCAGGGTCGTCCATGTGCTGCTCATGTCGATCTTGCTGAACGCAAACCACACGAGGCCGATCGATACGGCGAGCTTCAGGGTAATGATGGCGGCGCGGCGCAAGGTGTCGCTCTATATACGGATCTCGCTCGTCTGGCAATACCATATCCCCGTTTGCGCGCCGACGGCGCGCGTCCGTGCGCTGGCCTGAGCTCTCGCCTAAAATACCGGTATACGGATGGAGATCATGATCCCGCAATATCCTTGGTCGTTGACCCTGATCGTCCCGGCCTTGAACGAGGAAGCCGTGATCAGGGGCGTCGTGGAGCAGATCCTCGCCCAGCTTGAAGGTAAGGTAAGGGAATACGAAGTGGTCCTCATCGACGACGGCAGCACGGATTCGACCGGCGATGTGATGGAGGAGATCGCTCGCCAGCGACGGAATGTTCGGGTCCTTCATAACCCGGGAAACATCGGGTTGGGCGCCTCTTACAAGCGGGGGGTCAGGGAGGCGCGCTGCCAGTATGTCATGCTGCTTTGCGGCGACGGCGGCTTCCCGGCAACAAGCCTCCCGGCTGTGTTCGAGAAGATCGGGCAGGCGGACATCGTTGTGCCGTATATGACGAACTTGCGTCAACTCAAGACGCCCGTCAGGTACTTTCTTTCGCGCGGATACACGTCGCTTCTCAATGCGCTGTTCGGGTTTCGACTGCAGTACTACAACGGCTTGCCGGTGCATCGTGCCGACCTGCTGCGCCGCATACAGATCACCAGCAGCGGCTTCGGTTTCCAGGGCGAAGTCCTCGTCAAGCTGCTCAAGTCAGGCTGCAGTCACGTGCAAGTCGGCGTGCTGGGCGCTGAGCATACGCGGCGCTCCGTTGCGCTCCGGCCAAGCAACCTGATCAGTGTCGCAAGAACTTTGGGTCACCTCTTGAAAGAAATCATCCGCTTCAAGCCGATCCCGAAAGAGCACATAGAGGGCGGCCGTCCGGACTTTCTGTCTGACGAGGAAGCGACCTCGACGCAAGGCCGCATGCAGTAAGCGCGCCCCTCCATTTCAACCTCACGGGCAACAAAAGGCATGGGAGCAACGCCAAGCTTCAAGGACCTTGACGCGTCGAGGGATCTCGCGCTTCCAGCGCAGACCGAGGTCGCCCTCTACCGAAGCCTGTTCCGAATCCGATACGCCGAAGAGACGCTGGCCGAGCTGTACAAGGAAAAGGAAATGCGGACGCCCACCCACTTCGGGGTCGGGCAAGAGGCGGTCGCGGTGGGTGTTTGCGAAGCGCTGAGGAAGGATGACGTGGCGTACTCGCACCACCGCTGCCATACGCACTACTTGGCTAAGGGCGGAAGCCTACTTGGCCTGGTCGCCGAGCTCTACGGCCGGGAGGGGGGATGCTCCCGCGGGCGAGGCGGGTCCGTCCACCTGACCGACCGTTCAGTGGGGTTCATCGGCAGCAGTCCGATCCTCGGACAGGCCTTGGCGCTCGCCACAGGCAGCGCCCTTGCTTTCCGCATGGACGGCGTGCCTAGAGTCGCAGTCGGCTTCTTTGGCGAGGCGGTTATGGAGGAGGGCGTAGCCTACGAGGCGATGAACTATGCCTCGGTGAACCGCTTGCCGGTGTTGTACGTTTGCGAGAACAACTTTTACTCCACCGAGAGCCCTGCCAGCATGCGGCAACCCGCGGGCACCGAACTGTGCGAGCGCGTGCGCGCTTTCAAGATTCCGGCACGCCGGATAGACGGCAACGACGTCGTCGCCGTCTTCCATGCGGCCCAGGAGGCTGTGGCTGGAATCCGGGACGGCAAGGGCCCCTTGTTCATCGAGTGCGAGACGTACCGATTGCGTGAGCACGTTGGGCCGATGTACGACCATGAGCTCGGACGAACTTATAGGACGAAGGAGGAAGTAGAGGCTTGGAAAAAGCGCTGTCCGGTTGTTCGTGCCGAGCAGCGCTTGCTTGCCAAGAAGATTGCCTCTTCGGCGCAAATCGAAGCCTGGCAGGCCGAGGCGCGTGACGAATTCGCCGAGGTCCTTGCCAAGGCGAAGGCATCACCTTGGCCGGATCCCGCTACCCTTTTCGATAACGTTTACTGATGCGACAGCTCAAGTACTCCGAAGCCCTTTCCGAGGGCATCGTTCACGCGATGGAGCGTGACCCGAACATTTATATGACAGGCATCGCCGTCGACTACCCCTCGGGGATCTTCGGCTCGACGATCGAAGCGACCAAGCGCTTCGGCCCGAAGCGCGTGTTCGACTCCCCCGCCATGGAGAACGCGCTCACCGGTATCGCCATTGGTGCCGCTGCCATGGGTAAGCGACCGATCATCGTGCACCCGAGAAACGACTTCATGTTTCTCGCCTTCGACATGATGATCAACTTGGCCGCCAAATGGAAATACATGTACGGCGGCAACGCGGGCGAGGTGCCATTGGTCGTCCGCGCCGTGATCGGAAAGGGGTGGGGGCAGGGCGCAAGTCATTCGCAGAGCCTTCAATCCGTGCTCGGGCATTTCCCGGGTCTTTCAGTCGTAATGCCGGCTTTTCCGCGCGACGCCAAGGGGCTGATGCTGGCTGCATTACGGCATCACTCGCCTGTCATCGTTCTCGAGCACAGGACTCTCTATGACACGGTTGGCGATGTTCCCGAGTCTGACGAGATTACGCCCATAGGTAAGGCGGCCGTCATAAAAGAAGGTCGTGACATTACGATTGTTGCTACGTCATTTATGGCGTACGAGGCACTGCATGCTGCCGAACAACTGGAGAAGCAAGGTGTGAGTGCTGAAGTAGTGGATGCACGCAGTATCCGGCCTCTTGATGAGGAAGCCATACTGGCATCAGTTCAAAAGACCGGTCGTGTGATAGTCGCTGATACAAGCTGGGAACTTTGTGGATTTTCGAGCGAGGTCTGCGCGCTCGTGGCGGAGAAAGCCTTCAGCTCCCTAAATGCTCCCGTCAGACGCATCGCGATGGCCGATTGCCCATCGCCTGTATCTCAAACCTTGGAGAAAGCCTTTTACCCCAGCGCCAACACGATCGCGCGGGCGGCATTGTTCATCCTCGGCAGGCATGACGACGATTTGGCGGACATAGATAGGGAGGACAGCTTCAAGGGACCCTATTAGCCGGGCGCTGACTAACGGTCCGGATCCCTTGACCTAGGCATTCATGCCGAGCGCACAGCCCGGGGACCGCCTTAAGGAGCTGGACGGGATTCGCGGGCTAGCGGCGCTCGTTGTTGCGTTTGCCCACTACACTCCCGCCAAGCCGCCAGATCCAAAGAATCCGTATCTCTTTCCGTTTCTGCACGATCTGTCGCTTGCGAATGTCTCCGTAGCTATTTTCTTTGGTCTTTCCGCCTTTCTGTTGGCTCGGAATGCTGAGCGTTACTTCGATGCAAAGATATTCTTGCTGAACCGGTTTATACGGATCTGCCCGCTCTACCTTTTCGTCACAGTCGTAACCGTTATCGGAGTCGCTCTACTTCCACATCCCGAAGCGGAGCTACAGAAGTCCCTTCACTCCTATTGGATCTACCTTCTTTTCCTCTTCAATTGGCGGTTAGCCTTCGGCGAATACGGGTTCGCCAATGAGCTTAACCACCTGTGGTCTCTTTGCGTTGAAATGCAGTTTTACCTTGTACTGTCTTTCTTGTTCGTCGCCGCGCGAAAGCTTCGACCTGGGATCTACATCGGCCTCGTCCTGATATCCGGGACTGCATTTAGGATTTGGTTTACCAGCACATTTCCAAACGGACAGCTGTACTACTCGACGTTCGCCTACATCGAGGTATTCGGCTTGAGCGCGGCCGCCGGCGTGGCGCACGCAAGAGGGACGAACCTACGGGTTCCCGTGACTACAGGTCTCTTGCTCGCAGTGCTACTTTTGTTGGGTTACCTGTGGCACTTCGTGCTTTGGACAGGTACGGCACTAGGTACCGTCATCTATCCAGTCCTGGGGGCACTAATAGCGCTTCTGCTGCTGAGCGTTACGGATGACGACGGAGTCATTCGCCGTGTTCTTCAATTTCGTTGGACGCGATTTCTTGGTGCGGTGTCGTACGGCCTGTACATGTGGCATTTGCCAATAAAGTTCTTCCTTTATCCCTTTGACAAGGTCCTTTCCACCAATCCGGTGGGCACCGCACTCGCCTTTCTTATTTATATCGTTACATGCGTGACCGCAGCATGGTTGACTTACCGACTGCTTGAAATGCCGAGCAACAGGCTCAGAAAACGGCTTACCTTAGGTATCAATGATCGATATTCGGCAAGATCGCTCGCCGACAGCCGCTGACTTCTAAAGATCCTGACGCTGCATCCGGTGCGAGAGTTGAAGGCGTAAGACTGGTCATATGACGTGGCTTATCGCCTGTTTGGCCTACATCATTGTCCATTTCTTGCTGTATGTCATCGCGCTTAGGAAGTGGCGAATGCTGAAAGGTGAGTTGGGAATCTTCCTCTATCACCTCGGCTCATCATTGCTTCTTGTATTCGCAGCTGGCGTACTAAGCCTGGCCGGGTTCGTGGCAATACCTATCGCCGTAGGAATGGTGGCACTCCACGGAATCTACAGCATGTCCTTTCTCGAGCTATGGTCCCTAGCGCAGGGCGGATACTCGGTGTCTATTCTCTTAGCAGCCGTCAAGAACGGCGACATTACACGTAGTGACGTAATGAGGTTTGCGGCGATCGGCGAAGCGAAGCGCCTTGCTCGTCAGGAGGCGCTCCTCTTCGGGGGGCTCGCCGTCAGCGAGGATGGGAAACTGCGTTTGACGAGGATCGGAAAGGTGGTGGCATTGGTGCTCGTGCTGATTGCCAATCTTGCTAAGGTTCAGAAGCAAGGCTAATGCTCGCGCTAGCGCAGGCATTGCTAGCTTTCGGCACCGCCGTCGCGGCGCATGCGGTCGTAGCGAGGATCACGCCTGCCAGTAACCGCGTAGTCACCTTCATCATCGCAGGATCGGTCTGCGGAGTTGCTTTGCTGACCTGCTCGCTCGCGGCTGAATCACCGTTGGATGACATTGTGTCGAGCGTGATCCTGTATGCGCTACTCTGTGAGCTATACATCTTCTGCTTCACATTCGTTACGACAAGTGTGTCCGCCAACATCCTTCTCTTGCTGAGGCAGGGGCCGGAAAGCGAAGACAGACTCAAAAACAGTTACTCGGGACATCAGATGGCCCTGCTTCGCTTAGAGCGGCTGTGTCAATCCCGACTGTTGCAGCAGCAGTCCCCGGGTACGTGGGTCCTTACCGAGAACGGCAGATCGATGGCCAACCTCTTCTTGGCGCTGAGACGACTTTTTCGACATAGCGAGTAATCGTAGCGCTAGATAGTTGTGCTCACGGCCTCTTAGAGCAACGCCACCAAGCGTTGCTGGGGCGGCCAAAGTCAGTGAAAACACCAGTTTGGCAGACAACGCCTTGGCGGTTCACCAGCGCGTTTAGGGCGGGATAGCGCTCCTTGAGGGGCGGTAGGCCAAACCGATCGAACCAGACGACGGTTCGTGCGTCCTGTACTACCTTCTGAAGATCAGAGGGGGCGTACTCGTGATAAAAGCGCAGTCCCGCGCTGTAGCGACCTACGATGCGGTAGCCTGCTTCGTCCACACCCCACGTGGGGAATGCCGCTGCTCCTTTTAGTAGCAATTCGTGCACCCCACCGTGAGCGTACTCATTGTCAGGAATTACCACTAGGACTCGAGCGCCAGCGGACATACGACGCGTGCTCTCGAAGAAGTCCCATCTTTCATTGCCCATGTCACGCGATTGCTGAAGCATCAGCAGCGCTTGGCGAGCCGGAAAAGTAGTGACGACTGCGATGAGCCAAGCCGCTATAGCAATTGCGGGAAGTGCACGCCAGCGGCCGTTCTCCGGCAGGGTGCCAATCAGGACTGATGAAGCAAAGATGAGCAGTACGAAGACATCGAAGAAAGTGGAGTGTGCGGGTCGGGACTGAACAAATACTATGCATGCGGCGAGCGTAGCCAGGGAACCTACTAAGATGAAAAAATGATCGCTCGACCATTTGGCTAAGAGAGACGACAAAAAGGCGATTAGTGCGATGAGAAAAAAAATCGCCCCGTAAGCAAAGTACTCTCTGGTGAAAAGGGCAATGTTCACCCAAAAGTTTGGTTCCGTACCAGGATCGCCGACAAACTTCCACCAGCGTGGTGCCATTTCAACGATTGCCCGCACTCTAAAGAGATAAAACGCAGAGATGACGAAAATCGTCACCGCAACCGTACCTACCATGATTCCTGCCAGGTACAAACTCGTCCGCTTGATGCCTCGTTTCTCTTCGCCTGCGAACGCGGTGGCAAGGGCAATCAACATTCCTGCCGGCGCCAGTGTGATCTTGTTCGCGATCAGAAGTCCGATGAATGCCCCTCGGCGCAGGGCCATTGCGAGATGCGTGTACACCTGTGACGAGCTGCGAGATGAGAAAATCAAGTACGAGGACCATCCCAAAAGCAAGGTCGATAAGGCCTGGTAGTCGGGCAATAGGTGGATGTGAAAGCCGACGATTCCCGCGGCGTACGTTGGTACCAGCACGATGAGTGCAATGAGACTCCGCTGGCCCCAGGTTAGTCGCCGATCCCTGGCGGCTAACGCGAAAAGGCCCGCCGCGATAGCCGCGTACGTAGCCAGAGTGAGGTGGCCGAAAAGACCTAACCGACCCCGAAATGACAGACCGGAGACGGCATCTACTGCGTTAACCACTCCACCAACTATATGTTGGATGGTAGTTGTTAGATGACCTTGGGGAAGCCAGATATTTCCTCGTTCTCCCCCTTGGATCCGATCGACGGCGAAGTATCGGTACGCGATTGATTCGTTTGCTAGGGCAGTAAAGTCTGCATTGACAAGAATGGCTGCCAGCAAGGGCAAAGCGTACAGCGATGTGGCCGCGGCCCAAAAACCAATCTCAGAAATCCTTCGTGGAAGAATCATGGCACGGCTAATGTATGAGTGCTTAGAGATCGACGTAATACTCTAATGCGAACGAAGCGTAACGATTGGCTTGCAATAGTATGTTGTGTCCTGGTGGCATCGAGCATCGCAATCGCGACCGCTCGGAGCTCGTTCGTTGCGTGCGTAATGGATTGCGGCGAAACGTTCATTGCGCTTCACCAAGTAGACAACTTCAGGATTTACGGGCTGCGATACGGTTTGCTCGAGGATCATGCAGTCCATGAGAGCCAAGAGGATCCTGCGTTCCTATATACGCACAACGTTAACCTCGGAAGCCTCTGGTACATCGCGCTCGAGGTAATCGGCGTCGGTTCAATGGAAGTCAAGCAGCTGGCCACTATCGTAATATTTGCTCTTGGGCTGCTATACGCATACTTGGCCGTCTCCCGAATCAGTGGAAGCCAGGCACTGGGGCTGGTTGCGCTTGCGTTGCTCGCAACCGAATACAGGTTGGTGCTCGCGTTTGCCACAAATGCGCTGAGGGCATGGCATTGGATAGCACTTTTTGGTCTGTTATTTCATGCGTACGCGGTTGGCGCTGCGCCCTCTGACCGTCGCGGCACTCGCCTTCATTTCTTGGGACTGGCGGTATGTGTACTGATTGCCTTTGGCATTGGCTACGAGTTCTACTTCACGGCAATCGTTTGCGCATTTGTATTCTCTGTATGGTCGGCGTGGAAATATGCGCGCCCGCGTTGGACGCCGCTAATAATACTGGCCTTCCTCGCCCTAGTACCGCCGGTACTGCGGCAACTTCAGGTTCTGTGGGTCCTTGGCACTCAATTCTGGTGGACCGACGTTTCCCTTTCGCTGCTAGCAAAGATGCCTTGGGCCGCAACTTTCCTCTCATCTGCCCAAGAACCGGCGGCTTTTTATGAAGCGTACGGGATACTCCGGCCGCCGGCCCAGCCCATTCCGCCGTTTTCGCAATGGTGGCCGGGTGCCGTAGCGCTATTCAACAACGTGTTTCTACCCGTTGTGGGAATAGCATCGATGCTGCTGACGTTACTCGTCGTGGTCGGAGGTATCCTCCTAGTGTGCACGAGGTGGGTAGCGTCGGGCGCCCCGTGGCCTCAAAACCGACGACTGCGCATTACAGCGGCCCTACTCGCCGTTCTTCTCCTGCCCTTCTTAGTACACCTTCTAGCGCACCGTTCGGTGAGCCCTGAACTGTTCGGGCTGTACTCCATTCGTTATGGAGCTCTCCTCGGTGTTCTTGGTGTTGCACTGTCTTTTCTAGTTTGGACCGCCTCCAGTGAATGGCTTCCCCAGAAAATTGTCCGCGCGGTTCGCACCGGGACAAGCGCCCTCAACGACCTAGTGCGACCCGCTCTTCCTGCTACGGCAATTCCTATTCTAAGCAGATCGGCCGAGATGGTCGGTCTGCTCGCGATCGGTATGCTTATCGGCTTGCTGGCGTTTGCTCCGTTCTCATTTCAGGTCTATCTGAAGCATCAGTTTCCCCTCCTTATAGCGCCGATAGTGATTGCGAAGGCGAGCGCGCTGTTTGCAGTTGGCGCGTTCCTCCTAAAGACCCGAGTCTCCGCCACTAAGCAAGCCATTGCGGCTTGTGTGGGCGTCATAATTTTGGTCGATCACGCGAAGATCCAATATGACAACTATGTGGCGTCATCCGGCATTGATCTCAGCTGGATGCGTGCATTGACCGACGCTTCGCAGAGTTCGGTCGCCGTCTCTTGGATCCCGAGCACAGTCGCTCTCTTTACCGACAAGTGGGCCATTGGAATCGCGCCGGGCGCCGAGCGGGCAATCGCGAACCGCGCTCGGCGGGGTACGTTCTCCATATCCGAGACAGATGTCTTCCTTGCGGGCCCCGCCGTACGCAGGCTCGAGGAATCTAGTGCGTGGCCACCGGATTTCTGGCTTTACTTCCCGACTGATAGCCTGATCCTCGCGGATCGCGAATCTGCGGATTGCCGATGGGACTACCTTACCGAGTGGATAAGGTTCGCTTACTACACGGCGTTCAACCTCTCTGCAGATGTTCTACCTAATCCATCTCGAAGCGATCGGCGGAGTTCCGAACACAAGATTGCGGAGTACACGTTCCGGGCCAGCATCCCGTACCCTACACGCTGGCTCGCCGAATTTCAGTCTTCAACCGCGGAATCCGCGGGGCGACCGCTTGGCACCGAATCCCAGGCAAGCGCTGCTATTGCATATAACTGCCTTGTGCGAACTCTAAGGGTAACGATAGAGGATAGGCCGGGGCAGACCGCTACTACATTGTTTACCCGGAAAAACTCCAAGACCATCGAGATCGAGTTGAATGTGCCCGCTAAAGCCCCGAGCCAGTCAATCCGCGTCCCAATAGTCGCAGCTCGCCAACCAACACCGGAAGAGCTGATTCAAGCGCTTCCGATGCTCCGCGTGGAGAAACAAGGTACCGGATACGTTCTCTTCGACTTGCGACCTCTCAAGGGACGTCCGGTGGAGACTACCCGGCGCAAGTGAGGAGCACAGCTACCGGTATCGCCCATGTCCGCATCATCCCGCGGCTAACTAGCTATTTCCTCGCCAACATGGCTTCCACGGTCCTAGTGGCCATGGTGGCGGTGTATTGCGCCGTATACGCCTACCTAATAGGAGTGTCAGACGGTTTGCCATATGTGATGGACAACAATGAGTCGTTCTCTTCACTTTGGCACGCCCACAATGCTTTAGAGCATGGAATGGGTCGCTCGGCCGGTTTGGCCGACGAGGTGTTCAGCCCCCATGCGGCTGCCCACCCTTACGTGCATACCCATCAGGGGAATTTCCCTCGTCTCTTCGCGATGTTGATCTACGTGGCGGGAGCCAGGTCTATCGAAAGTCAGATTGTTGTCACGACATTTTCCGTCGGCATGGTCGCGATGGTCATGGCGTACCTGTTCTTTATCCGAGTCGGCGGTGTTCTGTTCGCGACTATCTGTACATTGTTGATGATCACGGACTATACGGTCATAGCGCAGTGGCAGGTGGTTACCTACCGTGTTTGGCACATGTTCTTCCTCTTTTCTTCGATGTTGCTGGTACACGCCATGGCAGGGAGTCGTTGGAAATCGTGGATTGTTCCTGCTCTTGTTAACTTCGTGTGCCTTGCATACTTCGAGCTGATCTTCGCGGCGTTCGTGTTCGCGGCCTCCGGGCTATACGCGATCTTTTTGCTTTGGCCCAACCTCAAACGTCTGCTGACCTTTGGGGTTATTCAGGGCACAAGCTTGGCATTAGGGGTTGGCATTCTGCTGTGGCAACTTACGCTGTATCTTGGCTGGGAGGGTGTGAAGCAGGATCTCTATTTGACCTTTATCGCCAGGAATCATTTCTCAAACGAGTACGAGCTCCTAGACGTGCTTCGCGAGTTCTACGAATCGAACAAAGTGATCTTCTGGTACAACTTTCAAAGCGCCGAGAAGTTCCGTTCGCTTCCTTACTTCGTCGCTTCGTTGACCTTCTTCGACCTTCAGCCTCGCACCCCCTTTTTGGTGCTTTGTAGCGCGATACCACTCGGTGCGTACTTCTGCAGGCGTTTCCTAACCCCGGATCGTTTAGTGGGCCTGGTTGCAGTTATTGGGACAACCGTGAGGACTCCGAGTTTCCTGCTGGCGACCGTGCTCGTGGCGGCCCACATGTCACACAAGCTGGTTCGCGGGGATTTTGGGTCGCTTCAATCGCTTAGTCTGCTGCTAATCGCAGTAGTGATCGCAATCTGGATTGCGAAGAGCTATATCGCGACATACGGCGGCGCAAAGGAGCAGAAGAGCGGTAGTAGCGGTTCGATGCTTTTACTTCTCATTCTTGCTGCCATCGCGCCGAGCGTGATTCTGCATAGTTCCGTCGAGAGCCCCATCGTCCATGGCTTCTCGCTTGGCTACACCGTCTTTCTCGCCATCTATGGGGGAGCACTCTTCGGATCAGCGTACGCGGCATGGAAACGGCGCGGAGACTCTAGCCCTGAGACTACTACTGACGGGCCTGTATACGGACGTGTGGCGTTGGCATTGACCAGCGTTCTCACCATGGTCATTGTCTTTATCTCTACTGCTGGTCCGATTGCGCTCGGAGACCGATTGACTACGGATATCCTGCGAGTCGCCGAAGGACAGCACCTCTTGGCCGCTGTGACAGCCGGTGTTGGGATCGCGTTTATCTTATGGCGCGTTGGAGCGCGCAGACCTGGTCAGATCTACCTCGCGCTTCCAGGCTTGTTGATCGCCGCAGGACTGCTGGCCTTGCATGGGTACCTCTACAACGATAAGTACAGTGCGCTGTGGCGTGAGCTGTTGGCTGGTTCTTTCCCTGAATGGGTAGTGCCCGCCATCGTGCTCCTGCTTACCGTAGTCGCGGTTTACGTCGGTTCTGCGCCATCGAAAAGAGCTGGCGTGGGGGATGATCCCACCGCTGATCGTAGATTGGCGATCTTCTGGGTGACCGGCATTGCCGCTTACGTGATCGTGTACTTTCTCTCTCCGGGCTATGTCTTTACGGGATATCGCTTCCGACTGGTTCCATTTACGGCTTTCCATACTGTGACTATCTTCGGGGCGTCTTTTACCCTCTTAGCCCACATTGCGTCTGGCCAGCACATCGGGAATGGAGAGCATCCGCGCACCATAAAGTGGGTTACCGGGAATCGCATCATCGCCGGCATCGTGGCGCTTATGCTGGGGGTGTATTGGGTTGGAGTGCAGCGGCAGTATCTGCGTCTTCTGCCCCCTGATCACTTCGGGATCTTTCAGCGGCTTCAGGAACCCCCGTACCGTGGTCAAACCTTCGCGGCGAACTCCTATGCGGCTCCGATTGCGGCCTTCACGGGCGAGTGGGCGTATATGGATGCCAACCTGAACCTGGCATTCTCTACGCACCCGGACGGTGACTTGCTGCTTGAACGTTCGAACGAGTACATCTGGTTCGCTGACCGCGACAGCAACCCGGCCTACAAGACGCCGCGGTACTATCTATGTTTAGCAATGCAAACAATGCCAGGCGTCGCAAGCCGGGTGCGTGGCACGAAAGGCGAGGGACCTCACGGATGTGAGTCTTCCTCTCTCGTCAAATTAGCAATGTCGCCGGAGCGGGAACGTGCGATTCCAAGTCCTCGTTTGGTCGAAATCGATACGGGGGGGCCGGACCGCGTAGGTTTCGTGCGCTGGGCCATCATCGAGTTGAAATGGCGATAGGGGTAAGTCAAGACGCTTTGGGACCACGCTCCGGGTTCGGATGAGTCACACGGCGGACCGGCTCTTCTATGCTTCCCTGAGTGTCATAGTCGTCTTCAGGCTGTTCCTGACCTGGGACCAGGATGTCCTGATCACCTATTCACCGCATGACGACTCGCTCTACGTTGCCCGCGCCTTTAGTCTCATCTCAGGAGAAGGGTTCGGGGAATATGACTCCAGAATTCTTTCGAAGTATCCAGGCCTGTCCATTGGACTCGCCGGGCTGGAAGTCCTCAACGTTCCGTATCTGTTGCTCCTCAACGTGCTCTATCTCGCATCAGGAGTGTACGCGCTTGTCGGCTTGCTCCGGTGTGGTATAGGCCGTGCCACGGCCTTGGCGGCATTCCTTCTCTACGCGCTGAATCCGGTCACTTATGGCGACGAGTGGCTGCGCGTCTTAAGAGAGCCACTAGACACCGTCTTGCTGGTTATCATGGTTGGAGGAATCGCGCACCTGCTCGCGACTCGGAAGTTCGGTTGGCAAACATGGCTGCATCTTCTGCTATTCGCGGCCGCGTTTGCTTTCTCGATGTTCCTCCGAGAGGAAAATCGCTTACTTTGGGCGTTCCTTGCGCTCTGTGTTGGAGGATTTGCTTGGCAGAGTAGGCGCACATTCACCGCACCAGTTGCCGCGTCTTTCGTGGTGGCGACGCTAATCGTCCCCCTGGTTCTTGCTAACGGGTACGAGTACGCCCTGCGGCAGTTCGTCGCTATGCACTACGGAAGCCCCATCTTGCACGATTTCGGCGAGGGCGAGTTTGCGCGAATGCTTGCTGCCATCCGCTCCATCGAATCAACCAAGGACAATCGCCTCGTCATGGTCACCCAGGAGCGGCTGGAGAAGCTCAGAAAAACGATTCCGGCCTTCGCTCCCATCGTGGACGAGTTGCCAAAGCCGGGACCAGCGACCTATTCGTGCAAGCGCCAGGGCGTATGCTCGGAATGGGCCAATGGCTGGATGCCATTTTGGATCAAGGATGAAGCATTCCAGGCGGGCCTAACTCCCAGCCTTACCGCTGCGCAGGAGTACTTCCACCGAGTACGGGTTGACATAGAGGCCGCCTGTGCCGATGGCAGGCTTCGCTGCCAGGCGAAAGGCGACGGCATTTTGCCGCCAATGGAATTGCGCTGGACAAGGGCCTATGTCGCGGAAGGTTACCGGCTGGTCCTGACAACCCTCCAGCCGGAGGTCTACCCTAAGCTGCAAGTCGAAACCGTTGATCCATCAGGGGAGTTGCGGCGCATTTACGGCACCGTCTTAAATGCAGAGAGGCAAGATAGCAGGGTAAGCAAGACGCTTGACGGGCTTCGACGGTCACTTGTGCCAGCTTACCAAGGGTTAGGGGCGGTTCTGCTGGTTGTGGCAGTTCTGTGCCTTGGGCTACGGCTATGGATCGCGGATCGAGTTCCGCTCGGCCCAGTTGCTCTGGTCGGTGTTATCGCGGGCCTATATGGCGTCCTTCGCCTCGCCGTGCTTACATACGTCGCGGTTTTTTTCGGTCCGTTCACGGGTCGCATTATTTTTTCTACTTACGTCGTATCGTTATTGATCGCGTTACCGCTTATCGCCGAGACGTTATCGGCGTGGCGCAGGTCGATGCGGGTGGCCGTTCGATGAACCAGAAATTCCTCTGGTTGATCCTAGTGATCCCATTGGCCCTGCATGCCGCGGAATCGGCAGGTGAGTTGAGATTTGAGATTCCTACGCTATCGGGGTTTGAACGCCATGCCGAGCTTTTGGAATATCCGGGGTACATCGGGGTCACCTTAGAGAACAACGATCTTCATCCGACGAGATCCGGAAAAATGATAGTGAAGGACGGCGGCCGGGAGGTGCAAGCCCGAAACGCGGTCATTCGCTTCGTCGGCAAGAACGGGAACTCCTACGCGTTCGAGGCAGGGCTGTCGCTTGGCATCGGGAAGGCGAGCGTTACTTTTCCGGTCACGGTGAACATATCGCCGCTTCGGTCGGGCAAGACCATCGTGGTTGCCAAGCTTCCGCTGGCCAACCTCATATCCGACGAGAAGAGAGCGCGCATCGATGCCAAGGTACGTACGCTAGCCAATGCAGCCGCACAGCAGAGGGTGCTCGACTACCTTGATCAGCTGGCTAAAGCCGCAGGTGCGGGCGGTTCGGCGGTACACGAAGCGATCCTAGTAGACGCATTTAACCGCAGCGGCGCGCCAGGTATGGCGGGACGTGACGTCGGCGACGCGGTCCCGATTTCGGAGCAGTGGATGCTGCTCGTCACTCTGGCCATCTGGCTCATTCTGTTTCCGCTCGCCTTGCTCGTCTATCGGCTGCGCCGGCGAAGGGCCAGGCCGGCCGTTCAATGACGCGCGCGCCGGAGGCGGGTGAGCCGAGCGTCGCAGTCCTCATCGTCAACTACAACAGCGGCGGCATGCTGGCGCGCTGTCTTGAGGCGCTCGAGCAGCAGACGCGCCGGGACTACCGTGTGGTGGTGGTGGACAACGCGAGCACAGACGGCTCGGTGCAAGGCTTGGAGGGGCGCTATCGGAATCTGACGCTTGTTCCGGCGGGGGCGAATCTCGGCTTTGCCGCCGGCAACAACCTAGCGCTGAAGCATGTTTGGCGGGCGCGCTGGGTCGTGCTGCTCAATCCGGACGCCTTCGCCGAGGCCGACTGGCTGGAGCAGCTCGTGGCGGCGGGGGAGGCGCAGCCCGGGTTCAGCTTCTTCGGCTGCCGCATGCTGCTCGCCGACTCGCCCCAGTTCCTCGACGGAACCGGGGACGCTTACCATGTGAGCGGTGCGTCGTGGCGGCGCGACCACGGGGTTGCCGCGGAGCGGGGGAGCCAGGAGCCGGGCGAGATCTTCGCGCCCTGTGCCGCGGCGGCGCTGTATGCGCGCACGGCACTTGAGGAGGTCGGGGGCTTCGACGAGCGCTACTTCTGCTATCACGAGGACGTGGACCTTGCCTTCCGGCTGCGCCTGCGCGGCCACCGGTGCTGGTACGTGCCGCAGGCCGTGGTGCACCACGTGAGCTCGGGGATCACCGGCCGCCGCAGCGATTTCGCCACCTACCACGGCCACCGCAACCTCGTGTGGACGTACGTGAAGGATATGCCCGGGTTCTTGTTTTGGGCGCTGCTTCCGCTGCATCTCGCCATGAACCTCGCGTCGATAGCGGTTTGCGCGTTGCGCGGGCAGCTTGGCGTCATCCTGCGCGCGAAACGCGACGCGCTGGCCGGACTGCCGGCCGCGCTCAAGCAGCGCCGCGTGATACAGGCCGCGCGAAAGGTAACGGTCGGCGAACTACTCAGGGTGATGAGCTGGAGCGCGCGCCGGTGAACGCTACGCTCTCGATCTCGGTCGTAACCTACCAGCCGGATCTGCGGATCCTCGGGGCGACCCTTCAGTCGCTGGCCGCGGCGCTCGCGCATGCGGGGGGCAAAGGCAGCCTCGGCCGCGTCCAGGTCACGGTGGTCGACAACGGGCCGGGGGAGGGATGGAAGCCGACGCTCGATGAGCTTGTACGCCGGGAGATCGCGCCGCCGACCGACGCCAGTGTGCTCTCCGGGCACGGCAACGTCGGGTATGGCCGGGGCAACAACCTCGTGCTGCTCGCCTCCCGCGCCGACTTTCACCTGGTCGTGAACCCGGACGTGGCGCTGGATCCTGCGGCGATCGATGAGGCCCTGGCGTTCATGGCGGCGAACCCGGGCGTGGTGATCCTGGCCCCCGACGCCCGCGGCGTGGACGGCGAGCCGCTCTACCTCTGCAAGCGCTATCCCTCGGTGATCGACCTCGCCGTACGCGGCTTCGCGCCTTCGCCCGTCAAGCGCTGGTTCCGAGCCTCGCTCGAGCGCTATGAGATGCGCGATCTGCCGCGCGACCGGCCCTCGACGGCCGTGCCCCTGCTGAGCGGCAGCTTCATGTTCTGTCGGCGCGCTCCCGTGGCGCAGATCGGCGGCTTCTCGGACGATTTCTTCCTGTATTTCGAGGACTTCGACCTATCCCTGCGCGCGGCGCGTAGCGGAGAGCTTGCCTGGGTGCCGGCCGTGCGCATCACGCATCTGGGTGGACACGCGGCGCGCAAAGGCTGGCGGCACCGGCGGCTGTTCGCTTCCTCGGCGGTGAAGTTCTTCAACCGCCACGGCTGGAAGTGGGCGTGATGCTGGCGCGCAACGCGCTGCTCAATCTGGCCGGGCACGCGGCGCCACTGCTCGCGGCGCTGCTGCTCGTGCCCATGCTCGTATCGCGCCTGGACGCGGAGAGTTTCGGCTTCCTCGCGCTCGCCTGGGCGCTCGTCGGCTATTTCAGCCTGTTCGACCTCGGGCTCGGTCGGGCGCTCTCGCGGCTGGTCGCCGAGCGGCGCGGCACGCCGGCGGAAGCCGGCCTGCCCGTGCTCTCCCGCACGGCGCTCACGCTGACGCTCGCGCTTGGCGCCGCGGCGGGAGCGGCGCTGTTCCTGGCGGCGGGGCCGATCTGCGAGAGCCTGCTCGGGCTCTCGCCAGGGCTTCAGGGGGACGCGCGGGACGCGCTGCGCGTCCTGGGGCTCTCCCTTCCCCTCGTGACGCTTACGGCGGCGCTGAGGGGGCTGCTGGAGGCCGGGCAGCACTTCGGATGGGTGAACGCCATCCGCGTGCCGGCGGGCATCCTGACTTTCGCCGCGCCTTTGGCGGCGACCCTGTGGAGCGGCAGCCTCGTGGCGCTCGCCGTTTCCCTGGTGCTGATGCGCGTTGCGGCTTTCGCCGCGCACTGGATGGCCTGCCGCCGGCTCTCGCCGGCGCTCCTGGGGCTTGCCCGCCCCCAGGGCGTTGCGGCCCGGGAGATGCTCGGCTACGGCGCCTGGCTCACCGTCTCCAACGTGGTCGGGCCCCTCATGGTGTACATCGACCGCTTCGTCATCGCCGGGCTGCTCGCGGTGTCCTGGGTGGCGTACTACAGCGCGCCCTACGAGCTCGTGACGCGGCTCTGGCTGATTCCCGCCGCGCTGACCGGGGTGCTCTTCCCCGCCATGGCGGCCGCTTCGCCCGAGCGGCTCGCCGCGCTCTACCGCACCGGGACGAAAGCGGTGCTGATCGCCGTCTTCCCGCTCGCCCTGGTCGCCACCGTCTTCGCCGAGGATTGGCTGCAGGCTTGGCTCGGCCCGCAGTTCGCGGCGCACGGCGCGCGCGTCGCGCAGCTCCTTTGCCTCGGCGCGGCGGTGAACTGCCTGGCTTACCTGCCGTTCACGCTCCTCCAGGCGCGGGGCCGCGCCGACCTGACCGCGAAGCTTCACCTGGCCGAGCTGCCGGTCTACCTGCTGGTGCTGTGGGCGCTGGTCGGCCACTGGGGGATAGAAGGCGCCGCGGCTGCCTGGGCGCTTCGCTGCACGGCCGACGCGGCGGCGCTTTTCCTCTTCGCCGGACGTGCCGTGCGGCCGGGATTCACCGCGTCGCAAATGGCCACCGTGGTCCTCGTCCTCGCCGCGCTCGCCGGGGCGCTGATGCCTTCCGCGACCGGCGGGAAGCTTCTCTACGCGCTCGCCGCGCTCGCTCTGTTCTGCGCGCTCGGCTGGCTGGTGCTGCTCGACGAGTCCGAGCGCTCGCGCGCGCGCCATCCGCTGGCGCTGCTCTCGGGCGAACCGCCGCGGTGAGCGCGGACATCCGTACGATTGCCGTACCCCGCTGCATCCTGTGCGCCGAGCCGGGACGCGTTCTCTACCAGGGGCTGCGCGATCGCCTGTTCTCGGCCGAGGGCGTGTGGGCGATCGCGCAGTGCCCGCGGGCGAAGTGCGGCCTACTGTGGCTCGATCCGATGCCGGTGCCGGAGGACGTGCACCGCGCCTACGAGTCCTACTACACGCACGACGGAGACAAGCCGCGCGGCGGCCTGCTGCATCGGGTGTTCGCCGCGGCGAAGCGAGGCTACGTCGCCAACCACTTCGGCTACAGCGCGACGCCGCTCGAGCGCCTGCTGGGCCTGCTGCCATGGATCTATCCGGGCCGCCGACCGGAGCTCGATTTCTCCGTCATGTGGCTGCGGGCGGCGCAGGGACGCCTGCTCGACGTAGGTGCCGGCAGCGGCTGGCTGGTCGAGCACATGAAGAGCCTCGGCTGGGACGCGGAGGGCATCGACTTCGACGAGCGCGCCGTCGAGCAGGCGCGGCGGCGCGGTCTGCAGATGCGCTCGGGCGGGCTGCTCGAGCAGCGCTTCCCGGAGGCGAGCTTTGAGGCCGTCACCATGAGCCACAGCATCGAGCACGTGCACGACCCCGCAGCCTGGCTCGCGGAGGCGCGGCGCATCCTGCGCCCGGGAGGCCGGCTTGCGATCGCCACGCCCAACACGCGCAGCCTGCTGCACCGGCGCTTCCGCCAGCACTGGTTCGCGCTCGATCCGCCGCGCCACCTGCATCTTTTCAACCGCGCGGCGCTCGAGGCCGCGCTGCGCACGGCCGGGTTCGAGCGCGTAAAGCTCTTCACCTCGGTACGCGATGCCAATGGCGCTTTCCTCGGCAGCCGCGCGATCCGCGCTCAGGGCCGCTATGACATGACCGCGCCGGGCGGCGCCTTCATGAGGCTCTGGGCGCGCGCCGTGCAGCTGAACGAGAGCGAGCGGCTGATGATCGACCGGGACGCGGGCGAAGACCTCGTCGCGCTGGCGGTGAAGTAGCGGTATGCGCGTCCTGGTCACGGGCGCATCCGGATTCATCGGCAGCGCGCTGGTTCCGGCGCTCGTGTCGGCAAACCACGATGTCCGGGTACAGGATCTCACCGATTGCGACGCCGTCGTGCATCTTGCAAACATCGCCCATGCGAGCGCCGACCGCGCGCAGCTCTGGCGGGTCAACGTCGAGGGCACCCGGCACATGGCCGAAGCCGCCGCGGCTGCGGGCCTGAGGCGCATGGTGTACCTGAGCTCGATCAAGGCGAGCGGCGAGCGCACCGGCGGCCGGCCGTTCGACGCGACCGAGGCGCCGCAGCCCGAGGATGCCTATGGCGAAGCCAAGCTCGCCGCCGAGCGTGCCCTGGCCGAAGTCGCGGCGCGCAGCGGGCTCGAGGTCATCATCCTGCGGCCGCCGCTGGTATATGGCCCCGGCGTGAAGGCGAACTTCCTGGCGCTGATGAGCGCCGTGGCGCGCCGCGTTCCGCTGCCCTTTGCCAGCATCGAGAACCGCCGCAGCCTCGTCTATGTCGGCAATCTCGTGCAGGCGATTGCGCGCTGCCTCGAAGCACCCGGACCGGGCCTGCGCACCTACACCGTGGGCGACGGCACGAGCCTCTCGACGCCCGAGCTCTGCCGCGCGATGGGGAGGGCGCTCGGCACGCCGGCCCTGCTGTTTCGCTTTCCCCCTTCGCTGCTCGCCCGCCTGCCGCGCGGCAGCCGGCTCACCGACTCGCTCGAAGTCGACGACGCCCGCGTACGCCGGGAGCTCGGCTGGCAGCCGTCGTTCTCATTGGAGGACGCGCTCGGCGCCACGGCCCGCTGGTACCGGGCTCGCTAGAATGCCGGCCATGCCGGCGCTGCTCGCGATCGTATCCTTCCTGCTTTCGGCCGCGGTCAGCTGGCTGCTGTTCTCGCGGCTCGGCCGCTTCGCGCTCGACCAGCCCAACGCCCGTTCGCTCCACGACCGGCCTGTTCCCCGCACCGGGGGCATCGCCGTTCTCGCGTCGGCCGGCGCTTCGCTCGCCTTCGGCGTCACCGGGTTGTGGCTGCCAATGGTGCTCGCCCTGGCCCTTGCCGTGGTGTCGTTCATCGACGATCTGTACGGCCTGCCTACCGTCGCAAGGCTGCTCGCGCATCTGGGCGCCGCCGCGCTGCTCGCCTGGTACTTCCTCAGCCCCATGGACCCGCTCAAGCTCGTCCTCCTCGTGCTCGCCGTAGCCTGGATCACCAACCTGTACAACTTCATGGACGGGTCGGACGGACTTGCCGCCGGAATGAGCGTCATCGGCTTCGGCACCTATGCGCTCGCCGCCCGGCTTGGCGGAGACGTCTCGCTCGGCATGCTTTCGCTCGCCCTCGCGGCGGCATCCGCCGGCTTCCTCGTCTTCAACTTTCACCCCGCGAAGATCTTCCTCGGCGACGTGGGGTCCATACCGCTGGGCTTCCTCGCCGCCGCGCTGGGCATCGTCGGCTGGCGCAACGATCTGTGGCCCCTGTGGTTCCCGCTCCTCGCGTTCGGCCCCTTCATCGGCGACGCGACGCTCACCCTCGTGAAGCGCCTCGTCCGGGGGGAACGCGTGTGGCAGGCGCATCGTGACCACTACTACCAGCGCATGGTGCGCCTGGGCCTCGGCCACCGGGGCACCGCCTGCGTCGGCTACGCCGCGATGCTGCTGTGCGCCGCGGCGGCCCTCTACGGGCGCGACAAGGCCGTGCCGCTTCAGGCGGCGGCCTTCGGCGCGGCGAGCGTGCTGCTGGCGGCTGCTGCTGTCTGGGTAGACGTGCGCTGGCGCCGGCGCGAGCCCCATGCTTAGGCGCGTTTTCCGCCCGGCGTTCGTCTTCGCGTTCGCCCACGACGTCGCGGCCTGCGTCCTCGCGTGGTGCGCCGCCTACCTTCTGCGCTTCAACTTCGAGTTGCCCGAAGCCTTCGCGGAGGGAATGCTCGAGGCCCTCGTCTGGGTGGTCCCGGTGCAGGCCGCGGTGTTCTGGATGTTCGGGCTCTACCGCGGCATGTGGCGCTTCGCGAGCCTTACCGATCTGAAGCAGATCTCCATCGCCGTCGCCGTGTCGGCTGCGGCCGCGACCATGCTCCTCTTTTTCACCCAGCGCGGCGCCCTCGTGCCGCGCTCCGTGCTGATCCTGAATCCCATCCTCCTGGTCATCCTGATGTGCGGCAGCCGGCTGGCCTACCGCTATTACAAGGAGCGCCGGCTGCACGGGGTGTTGAGCGGCGACAGGAAGCCGGTGCTCGTGCTCGGCGCCGGCGCCGCCGCCGAGAAGCTGATCGCGGAGCTTGGGACGAGCGCGGAATGGCGCGTCGTCGGCTTGCTCGACGACGACTGGAACAAGCACGGCCGCAACCTGCTCGGCGTGCGCATTCTGGGGCCGATCGAGGAGCTGGCCCGGCACGCCACCCGCGCCGGCGCCGACAACGCCATCATCGCCATGCCCTCGGCGGCGCACGTGGTGCGCCGGCGCGCCGCCGAGATCTGCGCCGCGGCGGAGATCCACGCGCTTACGGTGCCTTCCATCGACGACATCGTCAGCGGCAAGGTCGCCGTCTCGCACATACGTAGCATCGAGCTGGACGATCTCCTCGGCCGCGACCCGGTGGAGCTGGACGACGCCGGGCTGCATGCCTTTCTCGGCCGGCGCACCGTGCTCGTCACGGGTGCGGGCGGCTCGATCGGCGCGGAGCTCTGCCGGCAGATCGCGCGCTTTTCGCCGGCGCGTATCGTGCTTTTCGAGCTCTCGGAGTTCGCGCTCTACGCCATCGAGCAGGAGTTCCGCGATCAGCTTCCCGCGGTGGCGGTGAGCGCCGTTGTCGGCGATGCTAAGGACGCCCAGCGTGTGGACGAGGTCTTCGCGCAGTTCCGTCCGCAGGTCGTGTTCCATGCCGCCGCCTACAAGCACGTGCCGCTGATGGAGGAGCTCAACGCGCTGCAGGCGGTGACGAACAATGTGCTCTCGACCGTGGTGACGGCGCGGGCGGCGCAGCGCCACGGCGCGGAGAAGTTCGTGCTCGTCTCCACCGACAAGGCGGTCAACCCTGCCAACGTCATGGGCGCCTCCAAGCGCCTCGCCGAGCTCGCCTGCCAGGCGCTGCAGCCGGCGGGATCGATGCAGTTCGTGATCGTGCGCTTCGGCAACGTCCTGGGCTCGACCGGCAGCGTGGTGCCGCGCTTTCGCGAGCAGATCGCGCGCGGCGGCCCGGTCACGGTGACGCACTCCGAGATCCAGCGCTATTTCATGTCGATCCCCGAGGCGGCGCAGCTCGTGCTGCAGGCGGCGCTCATGGGCAAGGGCGGGGAGATCTACGTGCTCGACATGGGCGAGCCGGTGAGGATCGCCGATCTCGCGCGGCAGATGATCCGGCTCTCGGGCTTCTCGGAGGCCGACATCCGCATCGAGTACACCGGCTTGCGCCCGGGCGAGAAGCTCTACGAGGAGCCGCTCGCGGACGCGGAGACGACGCTCGCCACTCCTCACCCGAAGCTGCGCGTGGCGCAGGTGCGCGCCCCGGACAACGCGCGGCTGCTGGAGGAGGTGCTGGGGTGGATCGCGCAGCCGGGCGACGCGAGCGCCGAGGCCGTGCGCGCGCGCCTGCGCGCCTGGGTGCCGGAATACGTCGCTAGTTCGGCAAGCGCTGAAATCGGTACCAGTGCGTCGCGTCCGCGACCAGCGGCACGACGATGAAGACCACCGCCAGGGTGAACTCGTTCACGTTCGCCACGAGGTAGCCCTCGGCGTGGTGCAGCTCCAGGATGGTCTTCTCGTGCCCGGCCACGAGGTCCTCGGCCACCCAGCGCTTGTCGCGGACGATGAGGCGGCCCTCGTCGCACGCGAAGTCGCCGGTGGCGGCGTGCAGGTTGCGCGCGACGAGCTCCCGATCGGAGCCCAGCACGGTCACGGCGAGCACGTCGTCGCCCACGAACCTGAAGCGCACGCTCACCGCCTGCTTCCACTCCTCCCGGTAGCCGAAGAGCTCGCGCGTCAGCGAGCGCGCGGTCAGGTTGTCGCGCGTCTGGCCGCGGTCGGCGTACACGCCCTCGAGGCGCCGGCAGTCGGCCGAGGCGGGGGGAACGAGCGGATCCCAGTTCGTCGGGTAGTTCGGGTTTCCGACCGCGCAGGCCTGTATCCCGATCGGGATACAAAACGCCAGAATCGCGCGCCCGATCATGCCCGGTAGTAGGCCTTGAACCACTCGGCGAGCCGCGCGAGGCCCGTTTCGAGCGGCGTGGAGGGCGCGAAGCCCACGGCCCCGAAGAGTGCCGACGTATCGGCGTACGTCGCCTTCACGTCGCCGGGCTGCATCGGCTTCATCTCGAGCTTCGCCTTCCTGCCCAGGACACGCTCGAGCGTCGCGATGTACTCGAGCAGCGGCACCGGCGTGTGGTTCCCGATGTTGAAGATGGCATAGCGCGAGGGCTTGTCGAGCACGCGCAGCGTGCCTTCCACGATGTCGTCGACGTAGGTGAAGTCGCGCGACATGTCGCCGTGGTTGAAGACCTCGATCGCCCGGCCCTCCATGATGGCCCTGGCGAAGATCATCGCCGACATGTCGGGCCTGCCCCAGGGCCCGTACACCGTGAAGAAGCGCAGGCCGGTGGTGTTGAGGCCGAAGAGATGGCTGTAGACGTGCGCCTGGAGCTCGTTCGACTTCTTGGTCGCGGCGTAGAGGCTGATGGGGTGGTCGACGTTGTCGGACTCCGACCAGGGCAGCTTGGTGTTCGCGCCGTAGACGCTGGAGCTCGAGGCGTAGACGAGATGGCGCGGCGGGTGGCGACGGCAGCACTCGAGGACGTTCGCGAAGCCCACGACATTCGTCTGGATGTAGGCCTCGGGGTGCTCGAGCGAATAGCGCACGCCGGCCTGCGCGGCGAGATGCAGGACGTAGTCGAACTTCCGTTCAAATATATCGTTCAGTGCGGCGGCGTTTGCGATGTCGATCTGCTCGAAGCGCAGGCCCTTCAGCTGCGCCAGGCGGTCCTTCTTCAGCTCGACCGAGTAGTAGGGCGAGAGGTTGTCGATGCCCACCACCTCGTCGCCGCGCGCGAGCAGGCGCTTCGCGCAGTGCATGCCGATGAAGCCCGCGACGCCTGTAACGAGAACCTTCATTCGCCGGGAAAATGGGGACGTACCCCATTTTTCTCATCTGAAGATTGCGAAAAACGGCTCACAAGACTCAGCTTCAACTTCACTACGGTGGACATGTCGGCTTCCGTCAGGTCACAAAGCAACTCGCGAGCCTCGGAACGCGCCACTACGCACGATCCGGCAGCTCCGGATGATACTCCGGCGGCCATCGCTGCGCGTCACAGGCCCATTGGAGGTTCGGGCTCCAGCCCAGGACGTTCCATACGCGATTTGCGTATATACGCAGATTGCGTATAATTTGATCGTGAAGGCCGTCTTCGTCGAGTTGCCCGCTTTCGAGCGTTATCGTGCCGATTACCTGGAGGACGCGGCGTTCGCGAATCTGCAGCATGCATCGATGGCGAATCCCGAGGCCGGGGAAGTGATCGAGGGCGCCGGCGGCCTGCGCAAGATGCGATTTGCGGATAAGCGGCGCGGCAAGGGTAAGCGCGGCGGCCTCAGGGTGATCTACTACTGGTGGAGCGCGGGCATGCAGTTCTGGCTGTACACGCTGTACGACAAGGACGAAATGACAGATTTGACTCCCGGGCAGCGCAAGGCATTGAAGGCGATGATCAAGGCGGAACTGGAATCGAGGAGAGCGAGATGAAAGCGAAGGCGGGAGCTAAACAGGGCCGGGCGCACAAGCGCGATCTGTTTGCCGAGTTGAACGAGGGCATGACGGCGCTTGCGGAGGCGCGGCAGGGCAAGCGTACGTTGCGCACGCACGCAGTGGAGTTCAAGGCCGCGCCCGAAGTTACGCCGCGGGAACTGGTACGCGTTCGCCAGCAGCTCAAGATCTCCCGCGGGCTGTTCGCTGCGTACCTGCGCACGAATGTCCGTACGTTGGAAAATTGGGAGCAGGGCCGCGCAAAGCCAAATGCGCAGGCCGCCCTGCTGATCAATCTGGTGAAGCGTTTTCCCGATACCGTCGAAAGGCTCGCGGCGATCTAGGAGAAAGAATCGCGGCCTGTCCGGACAGGCCCCAGCGCCTCGCCGTCATCGGCGTGACGTAGGGAACTTTCGCCGTGTCTAACCACGCGGTCCGCGTTTGGAATGCTCACCGGTCCGGAGACTCAACCGCCGTATAGAGAAAAGAATCGTGGTCCGTCCCTGTTTCCGTGGTCCCCATTTTAGTTGTTCTCTGCCCGCCTCAGCTCGATCAGCTTCGCGTACTTCATGTAGCTGTTGATGCAGCCGATCGAGATGTGGAGGAAGCCCGGCACGCCGTCGAGGAACCCCAGGCGCAGGATGTAGAACTTGAAGAAGCGCACCACCGGGGAGAGCAGCAGGTGGACGACGCTCGCGCTGGCGCCCTTTTCATAGGCCTGGCGCGCGGCGAGGGTGGTGTAGCGGTTCTGGCGGTCGAGGTAGGAGGTCAGGTCGTCGCCCGAGTCGTGCATCAGGTCGCCCTTGAGGGAGCCCGGCGTCACGGCGTAGAGCACCTTCTCGTGCACGAGGTCGTCGCTCCAGCGCGCGTTCAGGCGGTTGAAGAGACGCGGGCTCCAGTCGGGATAGCCCTCGCCGTGCGAGAGCCAGCGGCCGAGGAAGCGGTTGCGCCGCGGCATGCGGTACACCGGCGAGACCGGCGCCGCGAGCGCCTGCCGGATCTCTGCCGCGAGCGCCGGCGAGACGCGCTCGTCGGCATCCATGCACAGCACCCAGTCGTGGCGCGCCTGGTCGACCGCGAACTGCTTCTGCAGGCCGAAGCCGAGCCATTCCTTCTGCACCACGCGCGCGCCGCGGCGCTCGGCGATCGCGGCCGTGCCGTCGGAGCTCGCCGAGTCGACGACCACGATCTCGTCGGCGAAGGCGACGCTCTCGAGGCACTCCTCGAGCACGGCGGCTGCGTTGCGGGTGATGAGCACGGCCGAGAACGGGGCGCGCGGCGCGGCGTTCAATTCGAGTATCTCTTAGAATCGGGCGAGCCGTATTCTAGCCAATGACGCGCATCCTCTTCGTCAAGACGTCTTCGCTGGGCGACGTGGTGCACCACTGCCCGGCGGTGAGCGACGCGGCGGCCGCGCTGCCCGGCGCGGCGATCGACTGGGTGGTAGAGGAGCCTTTCGCCGGCGTCGCGGCGATGCATCCCGCGGTGCGCCGCGTGATCCCGGTCCGGGTGCGCAGCTGGCGCAATGCGCTGTGGGACCCGGCGGTCTGGTCCGAGATGGGCGAGTTCCGCCGCTCGCTCGCGGCCGAGCGCTACGACGTGGTGATCGACACGCAGTCGCTCCTCAAGAGCGCGCTGGTGTGCCGCTTCGCCTCCGGCACGAAGCACGGCATGGACCGCTCGAGCGCGCGCGAGCCGCTGGCCGCCCGCTTCTACGACGTCAGGCACCTCGTGCCGCGCGGCCTGCATGCGGTGGAGCGCAACCGGCGCCTCACGGCTGTTTCTCTCGGGTATGAGTTGAAAGAGAAGTGCGAGTACGGGCTCCGAATCAGTATGGATAACCCCTCAACGGCAGGCGTCGCTCCCGCCGGGGACACCTATTCAGTCCTCCTCACGATGACCAGCCGCGCCGACAAGCTCTGGCCCGAGTCGCACTGGATCGAGCTCGGGCGCGCGCTCGGCACGCCGGTGGTGCTGCCCTGGGGAAGCGACGAGGAGCGGCTGCGCGCCGAGCGCATCGCCGGCGGCATCGGCGAGGCGAAGGTACCTCCCCGCCTGTCGGTTCTTCAGCTGGGGGAGCTGTTCGCGCAAGCGAAAGCGGTGGTAGGGCTGGACACCGGTCTTACGCACCTCGCGGCGGCGCTGGGCGCGCCGACGGTCGGCATCTACTGCGGCTCGGACCCGGCGCTGACCGGGCTCTACGGCGCGGCGCACGCGAGGAACGTGGGCGCGCAGGGGCGCGCGCCCGGGGTGGCCGACGTGCTGAAGAGCCTTTCTTGAGGGCGCTCTACACCGCCTTCCTGCGGCTCGTGCTGCCGTTTTTCCTGTTGCGGCTCTGGTGGCGCGGCCGGCGCGAGCCCGGCTACCGGGAGTTCGTCGCCGAAAGGTTCGGCGACTACAGCACCGACACCAAGCCCAAGATGGTCTGGATCCACGCGGTGTCCGTGGGCGAGGCGCGCGCGGCGGCGCCGCTGGTGCGCGCGCTGCAGGAGCTCCTCCCCGACCATGGGCTGCTCCTCACCTGCACGACCGCCGCGGGCCGGGAGACGCTGAAGCAGGTCTACGGCGAATCGGTGTTCGCCGCCTACCTTCCCTATGACTACCCGCGGGCGATCCAGGGCTTCCTCGAGCATTTCCGCCCCCGCCTGGGGGTGCTGATGGAGACCGAGGTGTGGCCGAACCTGCTCGCGGTCTGCGCGCAGAACGGCGTGCCGCTCCTCCTCGCCAATGCGCGCATGTCGGCGCGGTCCGCGCTCGGCTACCGGCGGGTGCGCTGGCTCTCCGAGCCGGCTTTCCGCGGCCTTGCCGCGGTGTGCGCGCAGAGCGCCGCCGACGCCGAGCGCCTCGCCGCGCTCGGCGCGTCGCGGGTCGAAGTCACGGGCAACCTCAAGTTCGACATCCAGCCCGATCCCGGCCAGCTCGCGGCCGGGCGTGCGTGGCGCGCGGCGCTCGCCCGCCCAGTGCTGCTGCTCGCGAGCACGCGCGAGGGCGAAGAGAAGCTTCTGCTCGACGCGCTCCCACCGTGGGACGGGAAGCTTCTCGTCGTCGTCGTGCCCCGCCATCCGCAGCGCTTCGATGAAGTGGCGCAAATGGCCGATGCGCGGCGAAGCCGGGAGGGCGCCGTTACGGGAGAAAAGCGAATCTATCTGGGCGACACGATGGGCGAGATGGCCTTCTACTACGGCGCCTGCGACGTGGCGGTGATGGGCGGGTCCTTCGTGCCGGTCGGCGGCCAGAACCTCATCGAAGCGCTCGCGGCCGGCGCGCCGGTGGTGATCGGTCCCAGCGTCTACAACTTCGCCCAGGCGACCCAGCTCGCCCTCGAGGCCGGCGCCGCGGCGCAGGCGGGCGACGCGGGTTCCGGGATACGCGAAGCGCTCAGGCTGCTCGAGGCCGAACCCGAGAGAAGGGCGATGGGCGAAGCCGGCCGGCGGCTGTGCGAGGCGAATCGCGGCGCGACCGCGCGGCACGTCGCGGTCTGCCGCCAGCTACTGAGAATCAGGGCGCGAGCGCCCGGTTGACTTCCTCGACGTCTTCTTCGCGCAGGCTGCCGGCGGCGGCCTTGAGGCGCAGGCTGTTGGTGATGGTGTTGTAGCGCGCCACCGCGAGGTCGCGGCGGGTCTGGAAGAGCTGCTGCTGCGCGTTCAGCACGTCGATGTTGATGCGCACGCCCACCTCGTAGCCCAGGCGGTTGGAGTCGAGCGCGCTCTGCGAGGACACCAGCGCCTGCTCGAGCGCGCCGACCTGGGCGATGCCGTTCATCACGGTGTTGTAGGTCTGGCGCGTGGTCAGCGCCGCGGAGCGGCGCGCGTTCTCGAGGTCTTCCTTCGAGCGCAGCCGCAGCGCCGCCGCCTCGCGCTCGCGCGAGCTGAGCGCGCCGCCCTGGAAAAGCGGCATCGCGAGCTGCAGGCCGATGACGGTGGAGGTGCTGTCGGTGCCGACCGAGGTCTGGGTGGAGGCGCTCTGGTTGTTCTGCCCGTGCGTGGCGACCACGTCGAGCGTCGGGTGGTGCGCCGCCGAGGCGCGCCTCGCCTCCAGCGCCGCGATCTCCGCCGCCGCTTCCTGGATCAGCACCGCGTAGCTCTGCTTCTCGGCGAGGTCGACCCAGGTCTCCATGTTCTCGGGATTGGGCGGCGCGAGGCGCACGTCCGCGCGCAGCGGCTTGAGCTCCCCGTAGACCTTGCCGGTGATGAGCTGCAGCGCCTGGCCGCGGTTCTGGAGGTCGTTCTGCGCCGCGATCTCCTGCGCCACGATCAGGTCGTAGCGCGACTGCGCCTCGTGGGTGTCGGTGATGGTCGCGGTGCCCACCTCGAAGTTGCGCTTCGCCTGGGCGAGCTGCTCCGAGGTCGCGGCCTTCTGCGCGCTCACCAGCGCGAGCGTGTCCTGCGCCGCGAGCACGTCGAAGTAGGCCTGCGCGGTGCGCACCGCGAGGTCCTGGCTCGCCTGCGCGAAGGTCGCCTCGGCCTGCTGCACCTGGAACTCGGCCTGCCGGTACTGCAGGTAGTTCTGCCGGCGGTAGACGGGCTGGGTGAAGGTGAGCGTGTAGGCGGCGGCGTCCGGGTCGCGCGTGAAGCTCGGGCTGATCGCCGGATTGTCCGATTCCACCTCGATGCGCGAGCGGGTGGCGCTGCCCGAGAGGTTGAGGGTAGGCAGCAGCAGCGCGCGGCCCTGCGGCAGGCGCTCGCGTCCCGCCACCAGGTTGTGGCGCGCCGCGGCGTACACCGCGTCGTAGCGCTGCGCGTCGCGGTACACCTGCAGCAGGTCTTCCGCCGAGGCGCTCAGCGGAAGGAGCGCCAGGACGACGATGCTCCTAATAGACCGGCATGCTCGGGTCGACAGTTCGCGACCAGGCATCTACCCCTCCCGTCAGATTGTGTACTTTGGTGCAGCCATGCTTTTCCAGGAACAGGCCGACCTGCATGCTGCGCGCGCCGTGGTGGCAGATCGCCACCACCGGCCGGGCCGGGTCGAGCTCTGCCGCGCGCGCCTGCACTTCGCGCATCGGCACGTGCAGCGAGTTCGGGATGGCGCAGATCTGCACTTCCCAGGGCTCGCGCACGTCGAGCAGGATGGGCTGCTCGCGTCCCGCGTCTTCGAGCCACCCCTTGAGCTGCGCCGGCGTCAGGTGCTCCATCAGAAGCGAAACCGCGGCGGCTGCTCAGCGTTCACGAGCGGATCGATCACGGTCTCGAAGAGATCCACGGCATGGAAGGCGCCGGGCGCGGTGCAGGTGACGATCCGCGCGGTCATCACCGGGGGCTCGCCGACCACGGCGAAGAGCCGCCCGCCCACGGCGAGCTGCTCGTGGAGCGCCTGCGGCAGGACCGGCGTCGAGCCGGTGAGCACGATCGCGTCGTAGGGCGCGTGACCCGGCCAGCCGCGGGCGCCATCTCCCGCTTCGAGCGTCACGTTGCCGGCGCCGTGGCGCTCGAGGTTGCGCCGGCCGAGCTGCGCGAGCCCCGGCTTGATCTCGACCGAGTGGACGCGGGCGGCGCGATGCGCGAGGAGCGCGGTCAGGTAGCCGCTGCCGGTGCCCACTTCGAGCACCCTGTCCGTTTTCTTCAGGTGCATTTCCTGCAGAACCCTGGCTTCGAGCTTGGGCTCCCACATCCGCTCGCCCTCGCCGATCGGGATCTGCAGGTCGGAGAACGCCAGCGCGCGGTGCTTCTCGGGGACGAACGCCTCGCGCGGCACGACGTAGAGCAGCCCGAGCACGTCCTGGTCGAGCACTTCCCAGGTGCGGATCTGCTGCTCGACCATGTTGTCGCGGGCCTGTTCCATGTTCATGCGCGGCGATTATACTTAGCGTTTGTCGCCGGGGTCCTGGCTTCGCGTGGAAATGGCGTCGCCGGGTGAGAGATACCCATTGAACCTGATGCGGGTAATGCCGCCGAAGGGAGACGCATGAACGCCAATCCGAAGTTCCTCGCCGCCACCGCGCACGTCGACGACGCGGCCGTCCAGCCCTTGCCGAGCTCCCGCAAGGTCCATGTCAGCGACCTGCGCGTGCCCATGCGCGAGATCGCGCAGTCCGGCGACAACCCGCCCATCTTCGTCTACGACACCTCCGGGCCCTATACCGACCCGTCGGTGAAGATCGATATCCGCAAGGGCCTTTCCGTCCCGCGCGACCCGTGGATCCTCGGGCGCGGGGATGTGGAGACGCTCCAGGGCCCCAGCTCGGCCTATGGGAAGCAGCGCCTCGAGGACCCGAAACTCGCCGCTTTGCGCTTCGACCTTCATCGCAAGCCCCGGCGCGGGCGCGGCTGCGTGACGCAGATGCACTACGCGCGCAGGGGGATCATCACCCCCGAGATGGAGTTCATCGCGATCCGGGAGAACCAGAAGATGCTTGCGGGCCTGGAAGCGCAGCACCCGGGGCAGTCCTTCGGCGCTGCCATCCCCAGGGAAGTGACCCCCGAGTTCGTGAGGGCCGAAGTGGCGCGCGGGCGCGCCATCATCCCGGCCAACGTCAACCACCCGGAAACCGAGCCGATGATCATCGGCCGCAACTTCCTGGTGAAGATCAACTGCAACATCGGCAACTCCGCGGTCAGCTCCTCCATCGGCGAGGAAGTGGACAAGATGACCTGGGCGATCCGCTGGGGCGCCGACACCGTGATGGACCTCTCCACCGGAAGACACATCCACGAGACGCGCGAGTGGATCATCCGCAACAGCCCGGTGCCCATCGGCACGGTGCCGATCTACCAGGCGCTGGAGAAGACCGGCGGCAAGGCCGAGGACCTGACCTGGGAGATCTTCCGCGACACCCTGGTCGAGCAGGCGGAGCAGGGCGTGGACTACTTCACCATCCACGCGGGCGTGCGCCTGCCCTTCATCCCGCTCACCGCCAGGCGCATGACCGGCATCGTCTCGCGCGGCGGCTCGATCATGGCCAAGTGGTGCCTCGCGCACCACCGCGAGAGCTTCCTCTACACGCACTTCGAGGAGATCTGCGAGATCATGGCCGCGTACGACGTGTCGTTCTCCCTCGGCGATGGCCTGCGCCCCGGCTCGATCTACGACGCGAACGACGAGGCGCAGTTCGCCGAGCTGAAGACCCTGGGCGAGCTGACCAAGGTCGCCTGGAAGCACGACTGCCAGGTCATGATCGAGGGGCCCGGCCACGTGCCGCTGCACAAGATCAAGATCAACATGGACAAGCAGCTCAAGGAGTGCGGCGAGGCGCCGTTCTACACCCTGGGTCCGCTCACCACCGACATCGCGCCGGGCTACGACCACATTACCTCCGGCATCGGCGCCGCCATGATCGGCTGGTTCGGCTGCGCCATGCTCTGCTACGTGACGCCGAAGGAGCATCTCGGCCTGCCCGACCGCGACGACGTCAAGGAAGGCGTCATCACCTACAAGATCGCCGCGCACGCGGCCGACCTCGCCAAGGGCCACCCGGCGGCGCAACTGCGCGACGACGCGCTGTCGCGCGCGCGCTTCGACTTCCGCTGGGAGGACCAGTTCAACCTCGGTCTCGATCCCGTCACCGCGCGCGAATACCACGACGAGACGCTGCCGAAGGACGCCCACAAGGTCGCGCATTTCTGCTCGATGTGCGGGCCGAAGTTCTGCTCGATGAAGATCACGCAGGATGTGCGGGATTATGCGGATGGGTTGAGCGATAACGAGAAGGCGGCGCTCTATCCGGAGGCGGCGAAGGCGGGGATGGCCGAGATGTCGGAGAAGTTCAAGGCGATGGGCGGCGAGGGGTATGTGGATCAGGCGGAGGCGGTGAAGGCGAGCAATAAGGTGTTGTAGCTCGGTTGGCGCGTGTCGTACGTCGTCTTCATTGCCGGCCCGAATGGGGCGGGGAAGACGACGTTCGCGAGTGAATATCTTTCCGAAGAGGAGCGAGGCTACGAGTTTGTCAATGCCGACGAGATCGCGCGCCGCTTGGCCGCCGGGGCGGTTGCGCATGTGCGATCCGACGTTCAGGCCGCTCGGATGATGCTCGGCCGCGTTGAGGCACTCGTTTCCACGCACGCAGACTTCGTCGTCGAAACGACCCTGGCCAGCCTCACCTACGCCCGCAAGATCCCCGATTGGCGCAAGCTCGGATATCAAGTCACCCTGATCTACCTGCGACTGCCGTCGGCTGATGCGTCTTTGGCGCGCGTACGCAAACGCGTGGCGGCAGGCGGACACGATATCCCTGAGGAGGCGGTGAGGCGGCGCTTCGAGAAGAGCCTCATCTATCTCGAGACCATCTACAAACCGCTCGTCGACGTGTGGTATCTTTACGAGAGTCGTGAAGGTGGTTTCGCCCTTCTGGATTCATGGAAACGATCATGAGCGAGAAACCGGACACTACGAAGATCGAAGCAGCCCTCAAGCGGGCCGCATATAAGGCGCTTCACGGCACACGCGAAGAGCGTTCCGGGCGATTCCTGCCAAAGCAGAAGAGTCCGCCTACGCGCGGCACCGATCGCGATGCGCCAAAGG
>CBDDRQ010000013.1:0-5755 GCA_965233125.1 uncultured bacterium | reverse complement strand
TTCCTCGTGCTGCATCCTGGGTTGGATCTTCGCCATAGGTCCTCTTTAGAACTTCAGTCCGCCGGCGCGCGCCGCATCGGCGAGCGCCTTGACGCGCCCGTGGTAGCGGTAGCCGGCGCGGTCGAAAGCCACGCTTTCGATGCCCTTTTCCTTCGCCTTGGCGGCAATGCGCTGGCCGACGACCTCGGCCGCCTTGCGGTTGCCGCCGGACTTGAGCTGGCCGCGCACTTCCTTCTCGAGCGTCGAGGCGCTCGCCAGCACGCGGTCGCCCGAGGGCGATGTGATCTGGGCGTAGATGTGGCCGTTGGTGCGGTGCACGGTGAGGCGCACTGCGCCGACCTGGCGGATTCTGTGCCGGGTCTGGCGGGCGCGGCGCTGCCGGGCGATGGTCTTGTCTTTCATGGCGGCTATTTCTTCTTCGTTTCCTTCAACACGATGACCTCGTCGACGTAGCGCACGCCCTTGCCCTTGTAGGGCTCCGGCGAGCGGTGCGCGCGAACCTCGGCGGCCACCTGGCCGACCAGCTGCTTGTCGATGCCCGTGAGCACGATCTCGGTCTGCGTCGGCGTCGTCACCTTCACGCCCTTCGGCATCTGGTGGACCACGGGATGCGAGAACCCCAGCGAGAGGTTCAGCTTGTCGCCCTGCGCCTGCGCGCGGAAGCCGACGCCGACAAGGGCGAGGCGCTTCTCGAATCCCTTGGTCACGCCGGTGACCATGTTGGCGACCAGCGCGCGCATGGTGCCCGACATGGCATTGGCGTGGCGCGAATTGCCCAGCGCCTTGCACACCAGGGCATCGCCGCTCTTCTCGAGCGCCACGTTGGGGTCTGCCGCACGCGCGATGCTGCCGAGCGGGCCCTTGACCGAGATCTGGCCCGAGGCGACGCTGACCTCGACGCCCTTCGGGACGGGAATGGGAAACTTGGCGATGCGGGACATGGCCGTTCGTTCCTAGGCGACGATGCAGAGCACTTCGCCGCCGACGCCGTCGGCGCGGGCTTTGCGGTCGGTCATCACGCCGCGCGAGGTCGACAGGATCGCCACGCCCAGCCCGTTCATCACGCGCGGGATGTCGTCGCGGCCCCGGTAGACGCGCAGCCCCGGCTTGGAGACGCGCTCCAGGCGCTCGATCACCGGGCGGCCGGCGTAGTACTTGAGGGCGATGCGCAGCTCCTTCATCACCCCGCTCTCGCGCAGCGCGAAGTCCTCGATGTAGCCTTCCTGCTTCAGGACCTGGGCAATCGACGCCTTCAGGCGCGAGGCCGGCATCGCCACCTCGGTGTGGCCGACCATCTGCGCGTTGCGAATGCGGGTCAGCATATCCGCGATGGGGTCGCTCATGCTCATCGTTGGCTCCTCACCGTCTTCCTACCAGCTAGCTTTGATCACGCCGGGCACCTCGCCCTTGAGCGCCAGGTCGCGCAGCTTGTTGCGGCCGAGGCCGAACTTGCGGTAGACGCCGCGCGGCCGGCCGGTCAGCGCGCAGCGGTTGCGCAGGCGCACCGGGGAAGCGTCGCGCGGCAGCTTCTGCAGCTTTGCGCGCGCCTCTTCGCGTGCCTCGTCGGAGGCACGCTGGTCGTAGATGATCTCGAGCAGGGTGGCGCGCCGGGCCTTGAACTTCTCGACCGTCTTGCGGCGTTTCTGATCGCGGAGCTTGAGTGCGAGCTTTGCCATGGTCTCTTTCAGTGCTTGAACGGGAAGCGGAACGCGGCGAGCAGGGCGCGCGCCTCGTTGTCCGTCTTCGCGCTCGTGGTAATGGCGATGTTCATGCCCCGGAGCGTGTCGATCTTGTCGTAGTCGATCTCGGGGAAGATGATCTGCTCCTTGAAGCCGAGGCTGTAGTTGCCGCGTCCGTCGAAGGCCCGGTTGGACACGCCGCGGAAGTCGCGGATGCGCGGCATGGCGATGTTCACCAGGCGGTCGAGGAACTCGTACATGCGTGCGCCGCGCAGGGTCACCATGCAGCCGACCGGGAAGCCGGCGCGCACCTTGAAGTTGGCGATCGAGCGGCGCGCCTTCGTCACCACCGGCTTCTGGCCGGCGATCTTGGCCATGTCGGCGACGGCGTTGTCCAGGATCTTCTTGTCGGTCGTGGTCTCGCCGACGCCCATGTTGATGGTGATCTTGCGCAGACGCGGCACCTGCATCACGGTCTTGTAGCCGAACTTCTGCATCAGGTCGGGCACGACCTTCTCGCGGTAGTACTGGCCGAGCCGCGCGGGCGGCCCCGGGACCTCGGGCGCCGCCGGCTTGGCGGCGGCCTCCTTCTTGGGCGCCTGCGCCTCCTTCTTCGGCTTCGGCGCCTGCTGCTGAGCGGCCGGCGCCGGCTTCTTCGCCGAGCGATCGGGCTTGTCCTGCTTCGACTTGTCTTCCTTGGCCATGTGTTAAGCGTCCACCTGCTCGCCGTTCGCCTTGAACACGCGCACCTTGCGGCCGTCCTGAAGGCGCTTGGTGCCGGCGCGATCGGCCTTCTTGGTTGCCGGATTGAAGAGCGCGACGTTGGAGACGTGGATCGGCATGTCCTTGTCGACGATGCCGCCGGTCACGCCCTTCATGGGGTTGGGGCGCTGGTGCTTCTTCACCCGGTTCACGCCTTCGACCACCACGAACTGGGCATCGACGCGGCGCAGCACGGTGCCGCGCTTGCCCTTGTCGCGTCCCGTAAGCACCACCACTTCGTCGCCTTTCTTAACTCTTTGCATGGCGCATTTTCCTAAAGGACCTCGGGCGCGAGCGAGACGATCTTCATGAAGCGCTCGGTTCTCAGCTCGCGCGTCACCGGCCCGAAAATGCGCGTGCCGATCGGCTCCATCTTCGGCGTCAGCAGCACCGCGGCGTTACGGTCGAAGCGGATGAGGGAGCCGTCGGAGCGGCGCACGCCCTTGGCGGTGCGCACCACGACGGCGTCGTAGATCTCGCCCTTCTTCACCCGGCCGCGCGGCGCGGCGTCCTTGACGCTGACCTTGATCAGGTCGCCGATCGAGGCGTAGCGGCGCTTCGAGCCGCCCATCACCTTGATGCACATGACGGCGCGCGCGCCGGTATTGTCGGCGACGTCGAGCACGGTTTGCATCTGAATCATTTCGTTTTCTCCACTCCAACTTGCATCGCCAGGCGATGCAGTCTTGGACCCCGTGGTAATGGGGGACCGCGATTCTAGACTGCCTTGGACTTCTCCACAAGGCGCGTGACGCGCCAGGACTTCGTGCGCGACACCGGCCTGCACTCGGCGATCTCGACCAGGTCGCCTTCGCCGAACTGTCCGTCCTCCACGTGCGCGTGGTACTTGCGCGAGCGGGTGATGGTCTTGCCCATCATCGGGTCGCGCACGCGCCGCTCGACGCGCACCACCACCGTCTTCTGCATCTTGTTGCTGGTGACCCGGCCCATCAACGTCCGCTGGTTGCTCATTTCGCCTTCTCTCTCAGGATGGTGCGCACGCGCGCGATGTCGCGGCGCACCTTCTTCAGCTGGCTGGTATTGCCGAGCTGCTGTGTGGCGAGCTGCATGCGCAGGCCGAACTGGGCCCGCATCAGCGCCTCAAGCTCCTTCTGCAGCTCCTCGCCGCTCTTGCCGCGGAGTTCGTTCGGCTTCATGGATCAGCCTCCCAACAGGCGCTGCACGACGATGGTGCGGAACGGCAGCTTCGCGGCGGCGAGCGCAAACGCCTCGCGGGCGAGCCCCTCGAGGACGCCGTCCATCTCGAACAGCACTTTGCCCGGCTGAATCTCGGCGACGAAGTACTCCGGATTGCCCTTGCCGTTGCCCATGCGCACCTCGGCGGGCTTCTGCGACACCGGCTTGTCCGGAAAGACGCGGATCCAGATCCGGCCGCCGCGCTTGATGTGGCGCGACATCGCGCGCCGCGCCGCCTCGAGCTGGCGCGCCGTGAGCCGGCCGCGGGTGGTCGCCTTCAGGCCGTACTCGCCGAAGGACACCTTGGCGCCGCGCGTCGCGACACCGGTATTGCGGCCTTTCTGCTGCTTGCGGTACTTGGTGCGTGCGGGTTGCAGCATGCTAGATCATTCCTTCTTCTCACCTTCGTCCTTGACCACCTTCTTGGGCCGCTTGACGACCGTCTTGGGCGCCGGCGCGGCTTCCTTCTTCACTGCGCGCTTGTCGCCGTCGGGCCGCGGCCGCGCCGCACCGCGCTTCGCGCCGGGCCGGGGTACCGGCTTCTTCGCGCGCTTGGGCTCGGCCGGCGTCTCCGGCTGGGGCGCCGGGACGCCAGCGCCGGCGGCCGCGGCCGCCTGTGCCTCGCCCTTGGGCATCACTTCGCCCTTGTAGACCCAGACCTTGATGCCGATCACGCCGTAGTTGGTCTTGGCTTCGCCCATACCGTAGTCGATGTCCGCGCGCAGCGTATGCAGCGGAACACGGCCCTCGCGGTACCACTCGGTGCGCGCGATCTCGATGCCGTTCAGCCGCCCGGCGCTCATGATCTTGATGCCCTGTGCGCCCAGGCGCATCGCGTTCTGCATCGCGCGCTTCATCGCGCGCCGGAACATGATGCGCTTCTCGAGCTGCTGCGCGATCGAGTCGGCAATCAGCTGCGCGTCGATCTCGGGCTTGCGGATCTCCTCGATGTTCACGTGCACCTGCTGCACGCCCATGATGCGGCGCAGCTCGGTCTTGAGCGACTCGATCTCCTCGCCTTTCTTGCCGATCACCACGCCCGGCCGCGCCGAGAAGATGGTGATGCGCGCGTCCTTGGCCGGGCGCTCGATCAGCACGCGGCCCACCGACGCGTGCGCGAGCTTGCGCTTGAGGAAGTCGCGCACCTTGATGTCCTCGGCCAGCATCGGCGCGAAGGTGCGGCTGTTGGCGTACCAGCGCGAGCTCCAGTTGCGGTTGACCGCGAGCCGGAACCCGATCGGATTGATCTTCTGACCCATTAGTCACCCACCGTGATGTAGATGTGGCACGAGTGCTTCAGGACGCGATTGCCGCGGCCCTTGGCACGCGCCTGGAAGCGCTTGAGGAACATGCCCCGCTCGACATGGATGATCTTCACCTTGAGCGCGTCGATGTCGGCGCCGTCGTTGTGCTCGGCGTTGGCGATCGCCGACTCGAGGACCTTGCGGATGATCTTTGCGCCCTTCTTCGGCGTAAAGGCGAGGATGTTCATCGCCTGGTCGACCGGCTTGCCGCGAATGAGATCCGCCACCAGCCGGCCTTTCTGGGCCGACATGCGCGCCCCCCGCAGGATGGCTTTGGTTTCCATGGCCATCCCTTACTTCTTCGCCGGGGCGGCCGCGGGCGCCGCTGCAGGGGCCGCCGCCGGCGCCGCTGCGCCAGGCGCGCCCGGGCCCGGCCGGCGATCGCCGCCGACCGCGTCCTCGGTGCGCTTGCCGACCGCCGAGTGGCTCTTGAAGATGCGCGTCATCGCGAACTCGCCGAGCTTGTGGCCGACCATGTTCTCGGTGATGTACACCGGCACATGCTGCTTGCCGTTGTGCACGGCGAGGGTGAGGCCGATGAAGTCGGGCACGATGGTCGAGCGCCGCGACCAGGTCTTGATCGGGCGCTTGTCGCTGGTGCTGCGCGCCGCCTCGACCTTCTTCATCAGGTGGTGGTCCACGAAGGGACCTTTCTTGACTGAGCGTGCCATGGGCTGTCCTTATTTCACTCGCCGGTCGCGGACGATCATGACCTGCGTCCGCTTGTTCTTGCGCGTCTTGTAACCCTTCGTCTGCACGCCCCAGGGCGACACCGGCGGCTGCGCGGCGGCCGTGCGGCCTTCGCCGCCGCCG
>CBDDRQ010000012.1:0-17234 GCA_965233125.1 uncultured bacterium | reverse complement strand
GTCGACGGCTTCCGCCTGGACGCGATCCCCTACCTCATCGAGCGCGAGGGCACCTCGAACGAGAACCTGCCCGAGACGCACGCGGTCCTCAAGCAGATCCGCGCCCTCATCGACGCGCGCTACCCGAACCGGCTGCTGCTCGCCGAGGCGAACATGTGGCCCGAGGACGTGCGCCCGTACTTCGGCGACGCCGACGAGTGCCACATGGCGTTCCACTTCCCGCTGATGCCGCGCATGTACATGGCGATCGCGCAGGAGGACCGCCACCCGCTGGTCGAGATCATGCAGCAGACCCCCGACATCCCGGAGAGCGCCCAGTGGGCGATCTTCCTGCGCAACCACGACGAGCTGACCCTCGAGATGGTGACCAGCCGCGAGCGCGACTACATGTACAAGATGTACGCCGCCGACGCGCAGGCGCGCATCAACCTCGGCATCCGCCGGCGCCTCGCGCCGCTCATGGAGAACGACCCCGAGCGCATCAAGCTCATGAACAGCCTGCTGCTCTCGATGCCGGGCTCGCCGGTCATCTACTACGGCGACGAGATCGGCATGGGCGACAACATCTACCTCGGCGACAGGAACGGCGTGCGGACGCCCATGCAGTGGAGCCCCGACCGCAACGCCGGCTTCTCGCGCGCCGACCCGCAGCGGCTCTACCTGCCGCCGATCATGGATGCGATCTACGGCTACGAGGCGGTGAACGTCGAGGCACAGGCGCGCGACCCGGCCTCGCTCCTCAACTGGATGAAGCGCATGCTCGCGGTGCGCAAGACCAGCCAGGCGTTCGGCCGCGGCAGGCTCACCTTCCTGCACCCGGGGAACCGCAAAGTGCTCTGCTACCTGAGAGAGCACGGCGACGACGCGATCCTGTGCGTGGCCAACCTCTCGCGCACCGCGCAGCCGGTCGAGCTCGACCTCAAGCGCTTCAAGGGGCGCGTGCCGGTGGAGCTGCTCGGGCGGACCGCCTTCCCGCCCATCGGCGAGCGCTTCTACCTCTTCACGCTGCCTGCCTACGGGCACTACTGGTTCCGCCTCGCCGTCGACGCGCAGGCCCCGGAGTGGCACGCGCAGGTGACGCCGCCGCAGGAGCAGCCGATGCTGGTGCTCTTCGACAGCTGGATGAGCTTCTTCCGCGACAAGGTGGTGCCCTGGCGCATCGGCATGGCGGAGAAGCTGCGCGAGAACCTCGAGACCGTCGTGCTGCCGCCCTTCCTCGAGTCGCAGCGCTGGTACGCGCAGAAGGGCGAGGCGGTGGCGCGCGCCGCGATCCTCGACTACACCATCTGGAACGTCGGCGCGATCAGCTGGCTGCTCGCCTGGATCGAGGTGAAGGGGACGCTGTACTTCCTGCCGATGGCGCTCGCCTGGGAGGAGGACGAGGACCAGGTGAAGGCGCTCTCGGTGGCCACCGTGGCGCGGGTGCGCCAGCAGGCGAACGTGGGCGTGCTCGGCGACGCGATCGCCGACGTGTCGTTCTGCCGCCACGTCATCAAGGCGATCGGCGAGGGCCGCAGCCTGCCCACGCAGGGCGGCACGCTGAAGTTCACCCCGACCAGCGCCTTCGCCGAGATCGCGAAGGACGAGCTCGCCACGCTGCACGCCGGCCGCCTGGGCACGCAGAGCACCAACACCTCGGTGACGCTGGGCGATCGCCTGTTCCTCAAGGTCTACCGCCGCGTGCGCCCGGGCGTGAACCCGGAGCTCGAGATCGGCCGCTTCCTCACCGAGACCGCGCGCTTCCCGCACTGCGTGCCCCTCGCCGGGGCGGTCGAGTACAGCGCCGCGGGCGCCGAGCCGGCCGCGGTCGCGCTGCTGCAGGCGTTCGTTCCCAACCAGGGCGACGGCTGGAGCTACACCCTCGCGTACCTCGAGCGCACGCTCGCCGGCCCGGCCGCGCCGGCGGCCGCGGCGGTGGCAACGGCCACCGCGACGGCGGCGGCCGCTGCGGCGGCGGCGCAGGCGCCCCCCGGGACTACGCCGGCGCCGGCCGGCAACGTGCACGGCGCCTACCTCGCGCTCATCGAGACCCTCGGCACGCGCACCGCGGAGCTGCACCGCGCGCTCGCCACGAAGTCCGGCAACCCCGACTTCGAGCCCGAGCCGCTCCTCGCGCAGGACGTGCTCGAGTGGAAGAAGCGCGTGCGCGAGGAGGCCGTGGCGACCCTGACGAAGCTGCAGAAGCCGGAAGTGGAATCCCTCAGGGAGAAGATCCTTCAGGCGATCGATGCCTGCGCGGCGCCCGCGCAGCCGGCGTTCAAGATCCGCCACCACGGCGACTACCACCTCGGCCAGGTGCTGCTCGCCAACAACGACTTCCTCATCATCGACTTCGAGGGCGAGCCCTCGCGGCCCCTCGCCGAGAGCCGGCGCAAGCGCTCGCCGCTGCGCGACGTCGCCGGGATGCTGCGCTCCTTCAGCTACGCCAGGGGCGCGGCGCTCTCGCGCGCGCCGGCCGAGCCGCCGGCCGAGCGCGAGCGGCTCGGCCCCGCGCTCGAGGCCTGGGAGCGCGACACGCGCAAGGCGTTCGTCGACGCCTACGCCGAGGCCATGGAAGGCGGCGGCCTGTTCGCCTCGTTCGACGACATGCGCGGCCTCGCGCGCCTCGCCGAGATCGAGAAGGTGCTCTACGAGCTGCGCTACGAGCTCGACAACCGGCCCGCGTGGGTGCACATCCCGCTGCAGGGGCTCGCGTACCTGGTGGAGAAACCGGAGGAAGGCTGATATGGATCGCTTCGAGGTGATGCTCGAGCCGGTGCGGGTGTTCATGCGCCAGGTGGGGGACTTCCTGCCGCGCCTCGCGCTCGCGCTCCTCATCCTGCTCGCGGGCTGGGTGGTGGCGAAGATGGTGCGCTTCGCCATCAGCCGCGGCCTGCGCGCGGTGAACTTCAACGTGCTCACCGAGCGCGCCGGCATCGACGGGTTCCTGCGCGACGGCGGCGTGGGCGCCGACACCACCGAGATCCTGGCGCTGCTCTTCTACTGGCTGGTGATCCTCGCCGCCCTGGTGATCGGCTTCAACCTGCTGGGCCTCACCTACATCACCGACCTGCTCGGGCGCGTGGTGCTGTTCGTGCCGCGCGTGATGGTGGCGCTGCTGATCCTCGCCTTCGGCGCCTACTTCGCGCGCGCCGTGGGCGGCGCGGTCAGCGCCTACTGCCGCAACGTCCAGATGCAGGACGCCGACCTCCTCGGCCGCCTCGCGCAGTACGCCATCCTCACCTTCGTGGTGCTGATCGCGCTCGACCAGGTCAACGTCGGCGGCGACATCGTGCGCCAGAGCTTCCTCATCCTGCTCGCCGGCGTGGTGTTCGCCCTCGCGCTCGCCTTCGGCATCGGCGGCAAGGACTGGGCGGCGGAGATGCTCGAGCGATGGTGGCCGCGCCGGAAACGCTAGCCGCAATCCACCGCATGCCGTTCGGGGCCGAGGTGCTGGCCGGCGGCGGCGTGCGCTTCCGGCTGTGGGCTCCCGGAGCAAAAGAAGTTCATCTGAAGGTGAAATCCCGGTTGGCGCCCATGGAGCGCCAATCCGACGGCTGGTTCGAAATCGTCGACGCGCAGTCCGGCCCGGGAACGCGCTACCAGTACCGCATCGACGGCAAGCTGCGGGTCCCCGATCCCGCCTCGCGCTTCCAGCCGCGCGACGTCGACGGCCCGAGCGAGGTGATCGACCCGGCGGCGTTTGCGTGGGACGACGGCGGCTGGCAGGGCCGCCCGTGGGAAGAGGCGGTCATCTACGAGCTTCATGTCGGTGCTTTCTCCTCGCAGGGAAGATACAGGGGGGTAGAGGCAAAACTGCATCATCTGCACGACCTCGGCGTGACCGCGATCGAGCTGATGCCGCTCGCCGACTTCGCCGGCAAGCGCAACTGGGGCTACGACGGCGTGCTGCCCTTCGCGCCCGACAGCCGCTACGGGCGGCCGGAGGAGCTCAAGGGGCTGGTGCAGGCGGCGCACCGCGCCGGGCTGATGGTGTTCCTCGACGCCGTCTACAACCACTTCGGGCCGAAAGGCAACTACCTGCACGCCTACGCGCCGCAGTTCTTCACCGAGCGGCACAAGACGCCGTGGGGGGCTGCAATCGATTTTTCCGTTCCCCAAGTCCGTCAATATTTCATTCATAACGCCCTGTACTGGCTGGAGGAGTATCGCTTCGACGGCCTGCGCTTCGACGCGGTGCACGCAATCAAGGACGATTCAGGAAAACACATCCTCGAAGAAATTCGAGAGGCGATTCCTGCGCACAAACACCTGGTGCTGGAAAACGACGCCAACCAGGCGCGCTTCATCGGCCCGGGGAAGTACACCGCGCAGTGGAACGACGACTCGCACCACGGCTACCACGTGCTCGCCACCGGCGAGTCCGACGGCTACTACGCCGCCTACGCCGATGCGCCGGCGAAGCACCTCGCGCGCTGCCTCGCCGAGGGCTACGCCTACCAGGGCGAGGTGTCGCCCTTCAGCGGCGAGCCGCGCGGGGAGCCGAGCGGCCACCTGCCGCCCGCGGCCTTCGTCGACTTCATGCAGAACCACGACCAGATCGGCAACAGGGCCCTCGGCGAAAGATTGATTTCTCTTTGTGAAGAGAAACCGCTCAGAGCGCTGACGGCGATACTGCTGCTCGCGCCGTCGCCGCCGCTCATCTTCATGGGCGAGGAGTGGGGCTGCCGGCAGCCTTTCCTCTTCTTCTGCGATTTCGAGGGCGAGCTGGGCGAGGCGGTGCGCAACGGCCGCCGCGAGGAATTCAAGCGGTTCGTTTCCTTCGACAAAACCATTCCGGATCCGCTCGCGGAGGACACCTTCCGGCAGTGCGTGCTGCGCTGGCGCGAGCAGGACCGCTCCTGGCTCGCGCTCTACAAGGAGCTGCTGGCGCTGCGCCAGCGGCGCATCGTGCCGCTGGGCTGCGGCCCCGGGCGCTACCGCATGCTCGCCGAGCGCGCCTTCGAGGTCTCCTGGGACAAGCTGGTGCTGATCGCGAACTGCGGCGACGCCGCGGTGGAAGTGACCGACCTGCCCAGGGGGAAGCCGCTTTGGTCCAACGCCCCCGCCGGCGAGCCCTGGTCGGTCGACTGGTGGATCACGGCATGAGACCGATGGGTCAAATATGACCCATTTCAGCCTTCCTGAGCCCTGCCACCATGGCCGGTAGCGAGATCGCCCCCGGCTACGTCGACGTCTGGGGGAGGGAGAAGAGGCTCGACGCCGAAACGCGGCGCGCGCTCGCGGCGGCGCTGGGGCCCAGGCGCAAGGCGGCGAAGCTGCGCCTGCCGAAGGGCCGCTGCTGGCAGCCCGAGCTGCTTGAGCGCGGCGGCAGGATCTGGGGCTTCGCGGTGCAGCTCTACGGGCTGCGCTCGGCGCGCAACTGGGGCATCGGCGACTTCGGCGACCTCGGCGCGCTGGTCGAGCTCGCCGCGGGCCTGGGCGCCGCGATCGTCGGCGTCAGCCCGCTGCACGCCACGCAGGGCAGCCCCTACAGCCCCTCGAGCCGCCACGCGCTCCACTTCGCCTATCTGGATATCGAGGCGCTCCCCGAGTACGCGGCAAGCGCTCCGGCGCAGCGCCTGGTGGCGTCGCGCGCCTTCCAGGCGCGCCTGCGCAAGCTGCGCGAAGCGGAGCTGGTCGACTACGCCGGGGTGGCGCAGGTCAAGCGGGAAGTACTCGAGCTGGTCTTCAAAGGCGCACGTCCGGACGTTCCTCCCCATTCGAAAGGCGCGCAGGAGTTCGCGGTGTTCGAGGCGCTGCGCGAGAGATTCGGCGACGGCTGGCAGAGCTGGCCGCGGCAATACCGCAGTCCGCGATCACCGGCAGTCTCCAGATTCAAGAAACGCTACCAAAAGAGAGTTCATTTCCACGCCTTCGTGCAGGCGCGCGCGCGCGAGCAGCTCGAGGCGGTGCAGGCGCGCGCGCGGGCGCTGGGCATGCCGGTCGGGCTGTACTTCGACCTCGCCCTCGGCGCCGACCGGGGCGGTGCCGAGGTCTGGGGCGACCAGGCCGCGTACGCCGCCGGCGCGAGCTGCGGCGCGCCCCCCGACGAGTTCAACCCGCGCGGCCAGGACTGGGGCCTGCCGCCTTACTCGCCGCGCGCGCTGCGCGCCGCGGGCTACGAGCCGTTCGCGGAGCTGCTGCGCTCCAACATGCCGCGCGGCGGGGCGCTGCGCATGGACCACGTCATGGCGCTCCTGCGCATCTACTGGATACCGCTGGGCAACAAGCCCGAGCGCGGCGGCTACGTCAACTACCCGCTGGAAGACCTGCTGCGCGTTCTGTGCCGGGAAAGCCAGGCGCGCAAATGCCTCGTCATCGGCGAGGACCTGGGCACCGTGCCGCCCGAGCTGCGCGAGGCGCTCGCCGCGCACGGCGTGCTCTCCTACCGGCCGCTGCTCTTCGAGCGCACTGCGCCGCGCGAGTACCCGCGCGAGGCCATGGTGTGCGTCAGCACGCACGACCTCCCGACCTGGCGCGGCTACTGGTCGGCACGCGACCTGGCGCTGAGGGAGCAGCTCGGGCTCACGGTGGACGCGCCGGCGGAAAGGGCGCTGCGCGAGGCCGAAAAGGAGAAACTGCTCCAGCTCCTGAAAAGCGAAAACCTGGATACCTCCGCCGCCTCGGCGCACGCGTTCATCGCGCGCACGCCGTGCAAGATCGCGGTGGTGCAGCCCGAGGACGTGCTCGAGGTGGGCGAGCAGGCGAACCTGCCCGGCACGCTCGACGAGCACCCGAACTGGCGGCGCAAGCTGCCGCTGCCGCTGGAGCAGTGGCGCGCCGACCCGCGCTTCGCCGGCCTGGCGCAGGTTTTCGCGGAGAGGAGGCCCCAGCTCCTGCCGCGCGCCACCTACCGCCTGCAGCTCCACAAGGGCTTTCGCTTCGCCGACGCGACGAAGCTCGTTCCTTACCTCGCGCGCCTGGGCGTGAGCCATCTCTACGCTTCGCCGTTCCTGAAGGCGCGTCCGGGCAGCACCCACGGCTACGACGTCGTCGACCACAACGCGGTCAATCCTGAAATAGGCAGCGAAGCCGACCTTCACCAGCTCATTTCTTCGTTGAAAAAGCATGGGATGGGGCTGGTGATGGATCTCGTGCCCAACCACATGGGCGTGCTGCACGCGGACAACGCCTGGTGGCTCGACGTGCTGGAGAAAGGCAAGGCGTCGCCCTACGCGGGGTTCTTCGACATCGACTGGCAGCCCGGCAAGCTGCTGCTGCCGGTGCTGGGCAAGCACTACGGCGAGGCCCTGGAGTCGGGCGAGCTCCGGCTCAGGGGCGGGAGCATCTGCTACTTCGACCATCGCTTCCCGTTGAACGCGAAATCCCTGAAGGGACTGGACAGGAAAACGCTTTCCGGCAAAGACACGCTGGCACTGCATAGGCTGCTCGAGCGCCAGCACTACCGGCTCGCGTACTGGCGCGTCGCCTCCGACGAGATCAACTACCGGCGCTTCTTCGAGATCACCGACCTCGCCGGGGTGCGCGTCGAGGACAAGGCGGTGTTCGACGCGACGCACGCGCTCGTGCGCCGGCTCGCCGAGGGCGGCGGCATCGACGGGGTGCGCATCGACCATCCCGACGGCCTGGCGGACCCGCGCCAGTACCTCGAGCGGCTGGCGCGCGTGTTCCCGCGGCGCTGGATCGTGGTGGAGAAAATTCTCGCCGACCACGAGAAGCTGCCCGAGGACTGGCCGGTGCACGGCACCACCGGCTATCGCTTCGCCAACGTGCTCACCGGCGTGTTCGTCGACCCCGCGGCGGAGTCGCGCTTCGAGCGCATCTACCGGCGCTTCACCGGCGAGACCAAGAGCTTCGCGGAGATCGCCTACGAGAGCCGGCGCCTCATCATGGACACCACGCTCGCCGCGGAGCTGCGCATGCTCTCCGACTGGCTCGGGCGCATCGCCGACGGCAACCGGCGCACGCGCGACTACACCACCATCGGCCTGCGCCACGCCATCGCCGAGATCGCGGCGCGTTTCCCGGTTTATCGCTCTTATGTGACTGCCCGGGGTGTTTCGGAAACGGACAAACGCCATATCGACTGGGCGGTGCGCTCGGCCAAGCGCGCGAGCCGCATCGCCGACCCGAGCGTGTTCGATTTCGTGAGGAGCGTGCTCACGCTCGAGGCGGCGCCGCCGCGCGGTGAGCGCCGCGCGCAGATGCTGCGCTTCGTGACGCGCTTCCAGCAGTTCAGCGCGCCGGTGGTGGCGAAGGGCGTGGAAGACACCGCGTTCTACCGCTACAACCGCCTGATCGTGCTCAACGAGGTCGGCGGCCATCCCGGCCGCTTCGGCCTCTCGCTCAAGGCCTTCCACGGCGCGCAGGAGGACCGCGCGCGGCGCTGGCCCTACACCATGCTCGGCAGCTCCACCCACGACACCAAGCGCTCGGAGGACGTGCGCGCGCGGCTGGGCGTGCTCTCGGAGCTCGCCTCGGGCTGGCGCATGGCGCTCAGGCGCTGGAGCCTGGTGAACCGCAGCCACCGCAGCGAGCTCGAGGGCGAGCCCGCGCCCACGCGCGGCGACGAGTACCACTTCTACCAGGCGCTGGTCGGCATCTGGCCGGGAAAGTCGCCGCAGGACCTGGCGGCGCGCCTCAAGGCCTACATGCTCAAGGCGGCGCGCGAGGCGAAGCTGCGCACCAGCTGGATCAACCCCGACGCCGGGTACGAGGCGGCGCTCGAGCGCTTCGTCGAGGGCGCGCTGCAGTCGGCGCTGTTCCGCAAGGAAGTCGGCGACACCGTCGCGCCGCTCGCGCACCTCGGGCTGCTGGTGGGGCTCTCGCAGGCGCTGCTGAAAGTCGCCTCGCCCGGCGTGCCCGACTACTACCAGGGCACGGAGCTGTGGGACTTCAGCCTGGTCGATCCCGACAACCGCCGGCCGGTCGATTATGGGGTCAGAGCAAATTTCCTGGAATCGCTCGAAACGCAGGCGCCATCCCCGGAAGACCTGCTGGCGAACCTCGCCGACGGCCGCGCCAAGCTCCATGTCATCCGCAAGGGGCTCGAGCTGCGCCGCGAGCTGCCCGCGCTTTTCCACGGCGCGCGCTACCAGCCGCTCTACGCCGACGGCGGCCGCGAGGAGAACGTCTGCGCCTTCGCGCTGCGCGCGGGCGCCGACGCGGTGGTCGCGGTCGCGCCGCGGCTCTTCGCTCGCCTGATGCAGCCTGGAGACCTGGCGCCGCTGGGCGTGCAAGTCTGGGGTGAAGCAACGATCAAAGTCGAAATCGAAGGCGAGTTCGAGAACGTCCTCACCGGCGAGCGCCACGCCGGCGGCGCGCTTCGCCTCGCGTCGCTGCTGTCGTCGTTCCCCGTCGCATTGCTGCGTGTGCGCGGTAACTGACAGGAGCCCGCGGGTGGCCTACGCTGGCGCGCATGCCGGAGTTCCTCGTGCTCTCCGATGCCGACGACATCGTCATCCGGTGCCGGCGCGCGTCGTGGGGGCCCGGCGTGTGCCTCGCCTGCCTGCACGCCGACGGGCGGCTCGAGCTCCTGAGCGGCGCCTGGGAAAACGCGCTCGGGTTTTCGCCGGGCGAGCTCGAGGGGCGCTCCTTCTATGACCTGCTCGGCGTCGAGCGCCGCTCGGCGCGCGCGGCGCTGCGGCGCCTGCTCGACCGCGCGCAGCCCGACCCGGTCGCGCTGCTGATGCGCGGCGGCGACGGCATGATGCACACGCTGCACCTGCACCGGCTCTTCGACGAGTACGAGCCTTCGCTCTACCTCGCGTGCGACCCGGTCCGGGCGCCGGAGATATCGCGCGCCATCGCCGCCACGTCGTCCCTGAGCAGCGCGTAGCACTCGCAGCAGCGCTCCTCGAGCACGCGGCGCTCGAGCACCAGGATGTGCCCGCGCCCGCAGCGGATCGCCCCGCGCGCCTGCAGGCGCAGCGCGGCGATCGTCACCGCCTCGCGGCGCACGCCGAGCACGAGCGCGACCAGCTCCTGGGTGACGGTCAGGTCGCTCGAGGGCAGGCGGTCGAGCGTCTGCAGCAGCCAGCAGCACAGCCGCTGCTCCACCGAATGCAGCGCATTGCAGAGGCTGGTCTGCGAGGTCTGCGTCATGCGCGAGGAGACGCAGCGCAGCACCACCCGGCGCAGCGCCTCGCTGCGCTGGAAGGCCTCGGCCATCGGCTGCACGCCGATCCGGTAGCAGCGGCCCGGGCTCTGCACGAGCGCGCTGCTGCTCACCCGGAAGTCGCCGAGCAGGGCGGTGAGGCCGATGAAGCTTTCGTTGCCGACGAGGGCGTACTGCGCGGTGCCGCCCTTGCGGCTCACGCCGAGGATCGCGACCACGCTGTCGAGCGGGAAGTAAAGCGAGTCCAGGTGCGCGCCCGCGACATAGAGCGCCTGCCGGCCGTGCAGATCGATGGACTCGAGCCGCGGCAGCAAGTGGTCGCGTTCCTCGGGCGGCACGGCGGAAATGATCAGGTTTCCGTCCGGCCAGCCGTCCTTCGTCAGTGCGGCAAGCATGCAAGCCCCTTGTCTGCGATGAAGCCGCGTCCCCCTGACCGAACTAATTTACTCTTGGCCGATGACGGATTCCATCCCCCGGCCGCCTTTTCGGGCCGAGCACATCGGCAGCCTGCTGCGGCCGCAGGCGGTGCTCGCGGGGGAGAGCCCCGACGCGCATATCGTCGCGGCGCTGCGCTGGCAGGAGAGCCTCGGCCTCAAGGTGGTGACCGACGGCGAGTTCCGGCGCGAGTCCTGGCGGCTCGGTTTCGTGAGCAAAGTGAAGGGCTTCGCGCGCGCCGAGGCGGTCGGCGACGTGGACCTGCAGAGGGACGGCGCGGGCAACGTGGCGCGCATCGGCGCGGCACCGCTGGCGTTGACGAAAGTCAAACGCACGGGGCCGATCGTCGCCGACGAGGTCGCTTTTTCACTCCAGCATTCCGCTTCTGTCGTGAAAGCGACCCTGCCCGCGCCTTCCTATTTGCACTATCCGCGGGGGCGCGCCTGCGTAGATCCCGGGGCCTATCCGGACCTGGACGAGTTCTTCGCCGACGTGGTGGACATCTACGTGGAGGAGCTGAACGCGCTGCACGCCGCGGGCGGGCGCTACGTGCAGATCGACGAGGTGGCGCAGCCGCTGCTGTGCGACGAGGACCTGCGCGCCGCGGTGCGCGCGCGCGGCGACGACCCCGACCAGCTCATCGACCTCTACATCGACCTCATCAACCGCATCGCGCGGCGCCGGCCCGAGGGCATGACGATCGGCGTGCACATGTGCCGCGGCAACGCGATGGGCAAATGGATGGCATCGGGCGGCTACGAGCGCATCGCCGCTCGCGCCTTCGGCGCGCTCGAGACCGACGCGCTGTTCCTCGAGTACGACAGCGAGCGCGCCGGCGGCTTCGAGCCGCTGCGCTTCGTGCCGAAGGGCAAGCGCGTCGTGCTCGGCCTGGTGTCGACGAAGACGCCGCTCCTCGAGAGCAAAGGGTATCTGATGAAAAGGATCGACGAAGCCTCCCGGCTGGTTCCTCTCGAGCACCTTTCCATCAGCCCGCAGTGCGGCTTCGCCAGCCACCAGAAGGGCACCGCGCTCACCTTCGCCGATCAGGAGGCGAAGCTGCGCCTGGTCGTCGAGACCGCGCGCGCGGTCTGGGGCTCGGCCTGAAGCGGCAGGGTTGCTTTATTTTTGTTCTGTGCTATGGTCGGTCACATGAAGGCGCATGAATTTTTCGCAGCATCCCTCGCGGACCACGCGTTCGCGCGCCTTCGCTCGCCCGGAACCCTCGTCTTTCTCATCTCCGCCCGGTAGCCGGCCGAAGCATCGGCCCGATTACCGGGTAGCCCCGCCAAGCTAGAGCCGCTGCGGCCGTTTGCGCCGCCGCGCGCGCTTTTCCTCGAACTTCGTAACGGAGATGACGATGGCCAACCATCACGAACTGCTTGTGTCCGCGTGCGACGCGGGCGCGCTTGCCCTGATGCTCGGCGAGCGGCGCCGCAGCCACGCCCTCGAGGCGGCCGCCGCCGGCGCGCTCGCCGAGCTGCTCATGGAGGCGCGCCTCGTGCCCGACGAGGCGCTGCCCGCCGATCGCGTGGCGATGAATTCGCGCGTCACCTATGAAGAGCTGCCCGGCGGTGCGCGCCGCAGCGTATCGCTCGCATACCCGGCGGATGCGGACGCCGCCGAGGGGCGCATCTCGGTGCTCTCGCCTGTGGGCATGTCGCTGCTCGGGCGCGCGCCCGGCGCCGTGGTCGAGCCGCCGATGCCCGACGGCCGGGCGCTGCGCATCCGCGTCCTTGCCCTGGAGCGCGACCCGCTCAAGGAGGCAGCATGACGACCCCTTTCATGACCACCCTCGCCGACTGCGTGCTGCTCGCGCAGCTGCCGGCGTACGAGCCGCTGCGGCGCAAGCTGGAGCGCGCCGTCGTCGTGTCCTCGGAGGCCGTCCCCGCCGACGTCGCGACGATGAATTCGCGCGTGCGCTATATGGACGGCGCGCAGCAGCGCGTCGCGCGGCTGGCCTATCCCGCGAGCGCAGGCGGTCCGGGACTGCTTTCGGTCCTCACCCCGGTCGGGGCGGCGCTTCTCGGCCTCACCGCGGGAGAGGGGGCGGACTACGCCCTTGGCGATGGCACGGTTCGCCGCCTGCACCTGGAGGCGGTCCTAGACCAGCCCGAACGCACCCTGGCGGTCTCGCCGTGAAAGCCTGGTCAGGTGCCGAAGCTCTCGCCGCAGCCGCAGCTCTGGCGCACGTTGGGATTGTCGAATCGTATGCGCCGCGCCAGGCCCTCCTGCACGACATCGATCGTCGTGCCTTGCACATGGGGCAGGCTCAGGGCGTCGACCAAAATGCGGATGCCGGAGCTCTCGAAGACCACGTCGCCGTCGCGGATCGCCTCCGCGGGATCGACGCGGTAGCGCAGGCCCGAGCAGCCGGCGGGCTCGACGCCCAGGCGCACGCCCAGCGCGCCGGGATGCTTCGCGAGCTGTGCGGCGAGGTGCGCGGCAGCCTGCGCCGTCACGGCGAGCGGCAGCAGCTCGCCATGGCAAGGCGCTTCGTGCCGGGGGACCGCGACGACCAGTTCCGCGCCAGAGCCGCTTGCCTGGCAGGCAAGGCGTGCGCCCGGGCCTGCCGCGCCCGCGCGCTCCAGCATGTCGAGCTCCTCTTCGCTCGCGGCGCTGAGAGCGTCCGCACCTTCGACCACGATGACCCTGCAGCTGGCGCAGGCAAGCGTGCCGCCGCAGTCGTGCGCGATCGCGATGCCGTCATCGATCAGCCGCTCGAGGAGCACTTCGCCTTCGCCGAGGTTGAGGTTAAGCGTATCCACCAAGAGTAGGACCGCCGGAAAGGGCGATCGTTCTGCAGCGGTTGCGGGAACGCCGGAGCAACTCGCGTCATCGAATCCGCGTAGACCCACTTCACAACAGGAGTCACCCATGTCCTCGTTCCTCGCGATTTCCAGTCCTGCCCAGGCGCGGCGCCTGTTCCTCGGCCGCTCGGCGCTCGCGCTTTCCGGCGCCGCGGTGGCGCTGCTTGCCGGGCGCGACGTCCTCGCCGCCAAGAGCGGCAAGTCCACTGCCGCGGACGTGCGCATCCTCAACACCGCGCTCGGCGCGGAGCTCGAGGCGATCGCCGCCTATCAGGTGGGCGCCGAGAGCGGGCTGCTCGAGAAGCCGGTGCTCGCGCTGGCGGTGCAGTTCCAGGGCCATCACAAGGAGCACGCCGATGTGCTCGCCGCTACCGTGCGCAAGCTCGGCGGCAAGGCGGTGGCGGCGAAGTCCAGGTACCAGTTCCCGGTCGAGTCGCTGAAGAACCAGGCCGACGTGCTGCGCTTCGCCGCCGGCCTCGAGAAGGGCGCGGTCAGCGCCTACCTCGGCGCGGTGCCGCTCTTCGCCAACCGCGACCTGTCCAAGGCCGCCGCGAGCATCCTCGGCGACGAGGCGATGCACTGGGCGGTGCTGCGCAACGCGCTGGGCGAGAACCCGGTGCCCTCGGCGTTCGTTTCGTAGTGCTCGAGGGCGCCGTGCTGCTCGCCGCCCTCGCGGCGGGAGATCCCCGGGCGGGCGAGGCGGTGTATTCCCGCTGCCTCGCCTGCCATTCGCTCGGGGTTCACCGCACCGGGCCCAGGCATTGCGGGCTTTTCGGCCGGGTTGCGGGCAGCGCGCCGGGCTACGAGGAATACTCGGCGGCGATGAAGCGTTCCAGGCTGGTGTGGAACGAGAGTACGCTTGATCGTTTTCTCGCGGATCCGCTGAAGACCGTCCCGGGCACGACCATGACCTACGCCGGCGTGGAAGACGCGAAAGAGCGCGCCGATCTCATCGCCTACCTGAAGCAGGAGGGCAAATGCCCCGCATCGTAAGACGCACCCCGACCGAGCCAACCAAGTTCGTGATCGACGGCAAGGAGCAGTGGTTCTGCAAGTGCGGCCTGTCGAAGAACCAGCCGTACTGCGACGGCTCGCACAAGCTCACGAAGGGCGAGGAGCCGGGCAAGCTCTACTGGTACGACGACGCCGGCACCCGTCACGAGGTGCACGAAACCTATGCCGGCATTCGCTCCTACTGAAACCCTCGCCGGTTCGGACGTGGAGCTAGCGCGTCGCGTCGCGCGCGGCGACACGCGAGCGTTCGAGCAGATCATGCGCCGCTACAACCGGACGCTGTTCCGCACGGCGCGCGCCATCCTGCGCGACGACGGACTGGCGGAGGACGCGGTGCAGGAGGCGTACCTGCGCGCCTACGGAGCGATCGGCGGCTTCCGCGGCGAATCGAAGCTTTCCACCTGGCTGATCCGCATCGTCGCCAACGAGGCGCTCGAGCGCCGGCGCAAGGACGTGCGCCGCGCCGAGGTGATGCCGATCTCCGGCGGCGACGCGGTGGACCTGGAGAGACCCATGGCAGAGGACGGCCCCCAGCAGATGGCCGAGCGCGGCGAGATGCGGCGGCTGCTCGAGGCGAAGATCGACCGGCTGCCCGACAGCTATCGCGCCGTTTTCGTGCTGCGCGCGCTGGAGGAGCTCTCGGTCGAGGAAACGGCCGCAGCGCTGGGTATTCCCGAGGCCACGGTGCGCTCGCGCTTCTTCCGCGCCCGCGGGCTCCTGCGCGAGGCCATCTCGAGCGAGATCGACGTGGCGTTCGACGAGGCGTTCGGCTTCGCCGGCGCGCGCTGCGACCGCATGGTCGCGGGCGTGCTCGCCCGGATCGCCGCGCTTACCTGACCCGGAAGGCCTTTCCCAGGGCCCGCCAGGGCAGCTCGTGCCGCACGCCCGCCTGGCGCAGCACCCAGGCGGCGAAGGTGTTGCTGTTCGGCCCGGGCCAGGGCAGGTAGCGATGGCAATAGGGATACGAAACGGCTTTCTCCAGAACTTCCGCGATTGAAAGAGCATCCTTTCCCTGCCATTGCGCAGCAATGCGCGCCGGGCCGCCGCCGACGCCGGCATCGGGTCCTTTCAGGTCGCAGTGCAGGTGGCCGACGCTCGTGCCGCCGGCGCTTTTCGTCTGCCAGACCTCCCAGCGGTGGCAGGCGCCGTCCTCGTCGAACACCACGAACCAGTAGTGCACGGCGAACCACCCGAGCGGGTAGGGCAGCGTCGCATAGCGAAGCTGGACGCGCACTAGCGGTAGATGGCGATGCTGCGCTTGCCGCGCCGGTCGATGCAGGCGCGGTACATGCCCTGGCTGTTGAAGGGCATGGCGACGTTGCCGCGGCGGTCGACCGCCACCAGGCCGCCGTCGCCGCCCAGCCGGGCGACGCTGGCGAGCGCAGCGCGTGCGGCGCTCGAAAGCGACTCGCGGCGATAGCGCATGCGCGCCGCCACATCGTAGGCGACCAGCGCGCGGATGAAGGCCTCGCCGAGGCCTGTCCCCGACACCGCGCAGGCGCGGTTGTCGGCATACGTGCCCGCGCCCACGAGCGGCGAGTCGCCGATGCGGCCGGAAAGCTTGCCGGTGTAGCCGCCGGTCGAGGTGGCGGCGGCGAGGTTGGCGTGGCGATCGAGCGCCACCGCGCCGACCGTGCCGTGGTGGGATTGCAGGTTTCGTCGCAGCGCTTCGAGCCGCGTCGCCGTACCAAAATACTTCTGCTTCACGATCTTCAGGCCCTGCTTGCCGGCAAAGCGCTCGGCGCCCTTGCCCGCGAGCAGCACGTGCCGCGAGTGCTCCATGACCGCGCGCGCCGCAAGGATGGGGTTCTTCACCTTTTCCACGCAGGCAACCGCGCCCGCGCGCAGCGTACGGCCGTCCATGACGGCGGCGTCGAGCTCGTGGCGGCCATCCGCGTTGTACACAGCGCCGCGTCCGGCATTGAAGAGCGGCGAGTCTTCCATGGCCACGACGGCGGCAGTCACCGCATCCAGTGCAGTTCCGCCTCCTTGCAGGACCGTGTGTCCCGCTTCCAGGGCCTGTCCCAGGGCATCCTTGTAGAGAGCCGCGCGAGCCGCGGTCATGTCTGCCCTGCGGATCGTGCCGGCGCCGCCGTGGATGGCGATGACCGGCGCCATCAGTCGAGCGTGCGCTTGTAGAAGCGCAGGCCGATCAGGATCACCACGGTCATGAAGACGAGGATCGGCCAGACCTGCGGCCACAGGTCGACCAGCGTGTTGCCTTTCAGCATGATGCCGCGCACCAGCACGAGGAAATGGGTAAGGGGCAGGAGCGAGCCCAGCCACTGCGCCCATTCGGGCATGCCGCGGAAGGGGAACATGAAGCCCGAGAGCAGGATCGAGGGCAGGAAGAAGAAGAAGGTCATCTGCATCGCCTGTAGCTGGTTGCGCGCGATGGAGGAGAAGGTGATGCCCAGCGTCAGGTTGGCGGCGATGAAGAGCGACACCACGAGGTAGAGCAGCCACGGGTCGCCCTGCATCGGCACCTCGAAGAGCAGCAGCGCCGCGGCGATGATCAAGGTCACCTGGATCAGCCCGATCAGGATGTAGGGCACGATCTTGCCGGTCATCACCTCGATCGGCAGCGCCGGCGTGGAGAGCAGGTTCTCGAAGGTGCCTCGCTCTCTCTCGCGCGTCATCGCGAGGCCGGTCATCAGCACCATGGTCATGGTGAGGATGGTGCCGATCAGCCCGGGAACGATGTTGTAGGCGGTGACGCCCTCGGGGTTGTAGCGCCGGTGCACGCGCAGGTCGACCGGCGGGACGACGGGTTTCAAGTCGGATAACACGCCCGTGAGCTCACGGGACAAAGCACTAGTGGAAATCTGGCTAAGGGCGGCGATGGCGTTGCCGGTCGCGCCGGGGTCGGAGGCGTCCGCCTCGACGAGCAGCACCGGCCGCTCGCCGCGCACGAGCTT
>CBDDRQ010000011.1:0-33586 GCA_965233125.1 uncultured bacterium | reverse complement strand
GTGTCGATGCCGAAGCGCTTGAGCGTGTAGGCGAGCAGGTTGTGCGAGCCGCCGTAGAGCGAGCCGGAAGCGACGATGTGGCTGCCCGCGCCCATGAGCGTCGCGACCGCGAGGTGCAGCGCCGCCTGGCCCGAGGCGGTGGCGATCGCGCCGACGCCGCCCTCGAGCGCCGCCATGCGCTCCTCGAGGACCGCTACGGTGGGGTTGGAGATGCGCGAGTAGACGTGCCCGGCGCGCTCCATGTTGAAGAGCGACGCGGCGTGCTCGGTATCGCGGAAGACGTACGAGGTGGTCTGGTAGATCGGCACCGCGCGGCTGCCGGTCGCCGGGTCGGGCGACTGGCCGGCGTGCAATGCCAGCGTGTCAAAACCGGGGTATTTCGGTCCTGCCACTCAATGCAGATTTTTTCTCGAGGGACGCGTGTAGGTCTCGAACGCGCGCTCGGGCTTTTTCTGCTGCGAGGCCTTTTCCTTCCACTCGCGGTCGAAGAGCTCGTTCACCAGCGCGCTCACCTGCGCGACCTCTTCCTTGGCGAACTGGCGGCCGAGGATGGCGGCGACGTCCTCCAGCATGCAGCGGCGCTGCGCCTCGTGGATCGCCTGCGCGGTCGGGCCGACGAAGACGAGCTTCGATTCCTGCTCGCCGTTGTCGTGGTACTCGGTGATCTCGACCTCCACCGCCTCGTAGCAGTAGGGTCCGAGCGCTTCGAGCGCCGCCTCGAGCGCGCCGTGGAAGCTGCGGCCGACCTCGCCGGTCCAGCACGCGTAGAGGATCAGCTCCTTCTCGTCGTACTTCAGGCCCGGCTCGTCGGGCTCGAGGCTCTTCGCGTCGGCGAGACCCTCGGCGTCTAGGTACTCGAGCAGCGGCGCGAACGCCTGCTCGATCTGGCGGCGCGAAACGCCTTCGAGGATGGGGATGTCGGCGTGGAGATGGACTTCGTGCCGCATGGCGAATACCTCAGGAGGGGATGGCCGATTCTACCCCTAAAATCGGGGCCTTCTCATGCGCCCAGACTACGCCGGCGGCAGCCTCGTCAACCTCATGGCTTCGCTCGTCGACGCCTGCGGCGGCACGCCGGCGCATCCTCGCCTGAAAGATGTTTCGTTTGAAAAGACGAGAAACATCATCCTGCTGATCGTCGACGGCCTGGGCGATCGCTTCCTCGCGCGCCACGGCGCGGGCGGCGAGCTCGCGCGCCGGCGCCGCGCGGCGATCACCTCGGTGTTTCCCTCCACTACCGCGTCGGCGATCACCACCTCGTACACCGGCCGCACGCCGCTCGAGCACGGCCTCACCGGCTGGTTCACCTACTTCGGCGAAGCGGGCTGCGTCGGCGCGCCGCTGCCCTTCCGCAGCCGCGGCGACAACGCGAGCCTGAGGGCGCGGGGCTTCTCCCCCGAGAAGGCTTTTCCCGGAAAGACCGTTTTCGACGGGCTTCCCGTGCGCTCGATCGTGGTGACGCACCGGGACATCGTCGATTCCGACTACAACGTGCGCCACTGCGTGGGCGCCGAACGGCGCGCGTACGCGACGCTGGACGAGTGGGTCTTCCAGGTGGAGGCTGCGGTCAAATCGTCGGACGAGCGCAAGTTCATCTATACCTACTGGCCCGACTACGACGCGCTCTCGCACCGCTTCGGCTGCGAGAGTCCCGAGGCGCTGCGCGCCTTGCACGACGTCGACGCCGCGTTCGGCACGCTGCTCGCGCGCCTGTCGGGCACCGAGTCCACCGTCGTCGCCACCGCCGACCACGGCTTCATCGACGCCGAGGACTGCCTCGAGCCGCCGCCGGAAATTTCCTCGCTGCTGCGCTTCCCGCTGTGCGGCGAGCGCCGGGTCGCCTATTGCCATGTGCACGATGTGAAGGATTTCATCCTTCGTACCTCAGATTGGTTGAGGGAGAAGGCTGATGTGCGGCCGAGCCGCGAGCTGGTGGACGAAGGCTGGTTCGGGCCCGGCGAGGCGCACCCGCGCCTCGCCGAGCGCGTCGGCGACGTGGCGCTCGTCATGCGCGGCCGGCACACGGTGAAGGACTGGACCCCCGGCGAGCCTCGCCACCTGCACATCGGCAACCACGGCGGTACGAGCGAGGACGAGATGCTCATTCCCCTGATCCTGGAGACCACATGAAAGCGACGGTCAACGGCCTCGACACCTACTACGAAATCCACGGCGCCGAAGGCAGGCCCTGGCTCGCCTTCAGCCATTCCCTGGCGTGCAGCACGCGCATGTGGGACGGGCAGATCGCGGCGTTCAAGGACCGCTACCGCGTGCTCGTCTACGACACGCGCGGCCACGGCCAGACCGCGGCGCCCAGGGGGCAATACACGCTCGAGGGATTGGCGGACGACCTGCATGCCCTTCTGAAGCATCTGAAGATCGAGAAGCCGCACTTCGTCGGGCTTTCCATGGGCGGCATGATCGGCCAGACCTTCGCGCTCAAGTATCCGGGCGTGCTCGCTTCGCTCACCCTCGCCGACACCACCAGCCGCTACCCCGCCGCGGCCGCCGCGATGTGGCAGGACCGCATCCGCATCGCCGAGGCGAACGGCATGGAAGCGCTGGTACAGACGACCCTCGAGCGCTGGTTCACGCCGGGATTCAGGGAGAAGTCCAAGGAAGAGGTTTCGCGGGTAGCGGCGCAGATCCTGAAAACGCCCGTCCCGGGCTACGTGGGCTGCTGCCACGCCATCCCGAAGATCGACGTCACCGCGCGCCTCCAGGAGCTGAAGCTTCCGGCGCTGGTGATCTGCGGCGAGCAGGACCCCGCCACCCCGCCGGCGATGGCGCGCGATATCGCGCAGGCCCTGCCGGGGGCGAAGCTCGAGCTGATCCCGCAGGCCGCGCACCTCGCCAACATCGAGCAGCCCGAGGCCTTCAACCGCGCCCTCGCCGGGTTCCTTTCATAGCAGGGCCCGTGAACCTGATGCTCGCGGTGTTCGCGCCGTTCGCCGCGGGCTACTTCCTGTCGTTCTTCTTCCGCAACGTCAACGCGGTGATCTCGCGCGAGCTCGCCGCCGAGTTCTCGCTCTCGAGCACGGACCTGGGCTTCCTGACCTCGATGTACCTGCTCGCCTTCGCCGCGTTCCAGCTGCCGCTGGGCGTGCTGCTCGATCGCTACGGGCCGCGGCGAGTGGTCGCGGTGCTGCTCTGCGTCGCGGCCGCCGGCGCGCTCACCTTCGCGCTCGCCCGGGACTTCACCATGCTCTCGATCGGGCGCGCGCTGATCGGCCTGGGCGTCTCGGCGGGGCTGATGGGGGCGATCAAGGCCTTCACGCTGTGGTTTCCACTCTCGCGCCTCGCCACGCTGAACGGCCTGTACCTCGCCGCAGGTGGCCTGGGCGCGCTCTCGGCCACGGCACCGGCCGAGGCGCTGCTCGGCGCGTTCGGCTGGCGCGCGCTGTTCGTGCTGCTCTGCGCGCTCTCGCTCGCCGCCGCGCTGCTGGTCTTCTTCGTGGTGCCGGAAAAGAGGCTGCCCGGGGCAGGACAGTCGTTCGCCCGCCAGGTCGCGGGCTTCGGCGCCATCTTCTCCTCGGTGGCGTTCTGGCGCATCGCGCTGCCGCTGACGGTGTGCCATGCCGGCTACCTGGCGCTGCAGGGGCTCTGGCTCGGGCCCTGGCTCTACGACGTCGCGGGGGAAACGCGCCAGGGGGTGGCCAACTACCTGTTCGCCACCGCCCTCGCCTACATGGCCGGATCGATCTTCTTCGGCGTCGGCGCCGACCGCCTCGCGCACCGGGTGTCGCGCATGACCATGTTCAAGGTGGGGCTCGGCATCTCGGTGGCGATGTTCGTGCTGCTCGCCGCCCGGGTGCAGAGCGGCCTCGCGCTGATCCTCGCGGTATACGGCTTCACCTGCATCTCGGCGGCGCTCGCTTACGCGCTTCTCACCCCGCTATTCGCGCCGGAGCTCACCGGGCGGCTCAGCACCGCCTCGAACATGCTGATGTTCCTGTTTTCCTTCGCTTTTCAATGGGGGGTGGGGGCGGTGCTGCGGCTCTACCCCGCCGCCGACGGGCGCTATTCCCCGGAAGGCTACAGCGCAGCGCTCGCGATCCTCGCCGCGCTGCAGCTCGCCACGCTCGCGTGGCTCCTGCCGATGCGGCTTCCTCAGCCGCGCTTGTAGACGATCTTCTTGGTGCCGCCGTCGCAGGTGCCGACCACCTTGCCGTCGGCCATCGCGTCCTTCTCGACGATGTCGAGCGTGAACTTTTCCACGCCGTTCTTCTTGATCTTGGCCTCGATCTCGCCCTTGAGCTCGCCGCAGTCCTTGCGCTGCGCCCAGGCGGGCGAGGCCAGCCCCAGGCCCACGACCACTGCCGCCACGATCAGCTTTGCCATCTGCTCCCCTTTTTTGTCGGTAGAAGACTACGCGACATAGGATAAGCCTAGAAGCGCAGCAGCATCCAGTAAATAGCGCCGGAACCCGCCGAGAGCGTGGCGAGCAGAGCGACCCGCCCGAAGCGGCGGAAGCTGCCGTCGCGGCGGAAGTACAGGCCGCGGATCGGGTCGGCGCGGCCGCCCGCCCACATCCAGTCCGGCCCGGCTGCCGGCTGGAACAGCCCGAGGAGAAACGACAGAAAGGTACCGATCAGTACGCCCGCCACACAGCCTCCCTAAATCAACTACAGCTTGTCGCGAAGAATTATAGTGGCGGATCATCATAACGTCGCTGTCTCCAATCCCCGACATGTTCAAGACTACCCTCGCAGGAAGCCTCCCCAAGCCGGCCTGGCTCGCCGAAACGAAGAAGCTCTGGCCGGCATGGAAGAGCTCGGGCACGGAGCTCGAGCAGGCGAAGCGCGACGCGACGCTGCTGTGGCTCAAGGAGCAGGAGGACGCCGGCATCGACATCGTCAGCGACGGCGAGCAGTCGCGCCAGCACTTCGTGCACGGCTTCCTCGAGTTCGTCGAGGGCATCGACTTCGGCCGCAAGGTGAAGATGGGCATCCGCAACAACCGCTACGACGCGATGGTGCCGGTGGTCACCGGCGAGCTGCGCCTGAAGGGCCGGGTGCACCAGAAGGAAGCCCTGCTGCTGAAGACCCATACGAAAAAACTTCGAAAAATCACCATGCCCGGCCCGATGACGATCGTCGACACCATCGCCGACGAGCACTACGGCGACAAGGCGAAGCTCGCCATGGCGTTCGCCGCGCTCCTCAACCAGGAAGCGCGCGCCCTCCAGAAGGACGGCATCGACGTCATCCAGATCGACGAGCCCGCCTTCAACGTCTACATGGACGACGTGAAGCGCTGGGGCATCGGCACGCTCAACCGCACGATCCAGGGGCTCAGGTGCACGACCTGCGTGCACATCTGCTACGGCTACGGCATCCAGGCCAACCTCGACTGGAAAAAGACCCTCGGAGCCGAGTGGCGCCAGTACGAGGAGATCTTCCCCGCGATCGCGAAGAGCAAGGTCGACCAGGTGTCCCTCGAGTGCATCGACTCGCGCGTGCCGATCGAGCTGCTCGGGCTCCTCAAGGGCAAGGACGTGCTGGTGGGCGTCATCGACGTCGCCACCGACAGGGTGGAGACCCCGCAGCAGGTTGCGCAGGTCATCCAGCAGGCCCTGAAGTACGTGCCGGCGAAGCACCTCTTCCCCTGCACCAACTGCGGCATGGCGCCGATGGACCGCGACATCGCGATCGCGAAGCTGAAGGCGCTGGCGGCCGGGGCTGCCCTGGCCCGGAAAAAACTCAAGCGCCGCTAGGCGTGCTGGCCCCCACCTTGGCGCCGCGCGGCATGGTGGCATGCCCGCACGCGCTCGCCTCGGCCGCCGGCGTCGACGCCCTGCGCAGCGGCGGCTCGGCCGTGGACGCCGCCGTTGCTGCGGCGAGCTCGCTCGCCGTCCTCTACCCGCACATGTGCGGGCTGGGCGGCGACGCGTTCTGGCTGATTTACGACGCAGCTGCCAAGAAGGTTTCCTACCTCGACGGCGGCGGCCGCGCCGCGGCGGCGGCGACGCTCGAGCGCTTCGCCGGGCAATCCGAGATCCCGTTTCGCGGCCTTGCACCCGCGACGCTCACGACTCCCGGCGCTGTGGCGAGCTTCTGCGAGGCGCACGCGCGTCATGGCCGGCTGCCCTTCGCCCGCTGCCTGCAGGACGCGATCCACTACGCCGCCGAGGGCTTCCCGGTCACCGCCAGGCTCTCCCGCTGGATCGAGCAGACGGCTCCGGAAATGGATGCCGCGTCGAAGGCCATTTTTCTTCCCAATGGAAGCTTGCCGTTAGCCGGCACCATGGTGAGAAACGTCAAATTAGCAACCAGTTTGCGCGCCATCGCGGCGCAGGGGCGCGGGGGCTTTTACGAAGGCGACGTGGCGCGTCACCTCGCGCAGCTCGGCGGCTTCTTCACCGAGCGCGACCTCGCGGCGCAGGGGGCGTACTGGGGGGAGCCGATCCGCTGCACGTACCGCGGCGTCACGATCTGCGAGACGCCCGCGCCGACGCAGGGCTTCACCGTGCTCCAGATGCTGAACCTCCTCGAGCCGCTCGAGCTCGGCCCTTTCCTCGGCCCGGACCACGTGCACCTCATGGTGCAGGCGAAGCAGATCGCCTACCACGACCGCGACCGCTGGCTCGCTGACCCGCGCTTCGCCGAGGTGCCGACCGGGCGGCTCATCTCCAAACCTCATGTAGACAAAAGACGACACCTCATCGACCGCGCTCGCGCGCTGCCCTGGGACAAGGTGCCCTCCTACGGCAGCCTGGCCGGCGATACCGTGTACGTCGCTGCGGTCGACGCCGAAGGCAATGCCGCGTCGCTCATCTTCAGCCTCTACGGCGTTTTCGGCTCCTGCGTGACCTCCGCGGAGACCGGCGTCACGCTGCAGAATCGCGGCGCGTACTTCTCGCTCGACCCCAAGCACCCCAATCGCCTCGAGCCGGGCAAGGTGCCGCTGCACACCCTGATCGCGTCGCTCGCGTTCAGAGAAGAAAAGCTCTGGGCCGTGCTCGGCTGCATGGGCGCCGACGGCCAGCCGCAGATCCACCTGCAGACCTACGTCGCCATGATCGACTTCGGGCAGGACATCCAGCAGGCGCTCGCCGGGCCGCGCTGGCTCTCGGGCCGCTTCGGGCTCGGCGAGGCGCGCGACACGCTGCACATCGAGGCGCGCTTCCCGCGCGGGACGATCGACGAGCTCGAGCGCCGCGGCCACCCGGTGGACCGCTGGGGCGACTGGAACGAGCTCGCGGGCCACGCCCACGGCATCACCCTCGACCCACAAACCGGTCTCCTTTCGGGAGGGTTCGACCCACGCAGCGACGGCGCTGCGATAGGCTTTTAGAAATGTTTGAATCCCTAGCAGAGCGCAGGATCGCCCAGGCCATCGCGAACGGCGAGCTCGACGACCTGCCCGGCGCGGGCAAGCCGCTCGATCTCGACGACGATGCCCTCGTGCCCGAGGAATGGCGCATGGCGCACCGCATCCTGAAGAACGCCGGATACGCACCCGAGGAAGTGCGCAAGCCCTGGCTGCTCCGGCTGCGCATCGAGGCGCGCTACTACGGCAAAGTCGTCCGCAAGCTCGGCCGCCGCTAGGACGGGTGCGCCATGTCCGCGGGGCCGCCGATGAAAGAAACATAGGCGTCCGGCGGGATCGGCGGAATGCTCGCCTCCCAGGCCAGGTAGCGCTTTTTCAGCTCCGCCAGCTTCTCCGGAAAGCGCTTGATGACATTCGCGCGCTCGCGCTGATCCTTCGCGAGGTCGAAGAGGAATTCGTTGCCCTCGATCGAGAGCCATTTCCACGACCCGGCACGCGCCGCCTTCTGGTCGCGGAACTTCATTCGCCAGAAGAGCTCGCGCTCTACGACCTTTTCAGGCCCTTCGATGTTCTTCAGCAGGCTGATTCCGTCGAGGGGATAGTCGGGATGCTGCGCAACGCCGGCCGCGTCGAGGAAGGTCGCCACCCAGTCCATGGTGATCGCGAGCTGCGCGCTCGTCTTGCCGGCCGGCACGCGGCCGGGCCAGCGCGCGATGGTGGGCACGCGGATGCCACCCTCGAGGAGGTCCATCTTCTTGCCCATCAGCGGCCAGTTGTCCGAGAAGCGCTCCCCGCCGTTGTCGCTCGTGAAGACGACCAGAGTGTTCTCGGGAAGCTCGGCGAGCACCTTGCCGATGCCCTCGTCCATCTGCCGGATCATCTCGGTGTAGACGGCCACGGAGCCGCCGTCGAAGTGGTAGAGCTTCTCGAGGCCGCGCGACACCGCCTCGTCCTCGCGCCGCTCCCAGGGCCAGTGCGGCGCGGTGTAGTGCAGCGAGAGGAGGAAAGGGCTCTTCTGCCGCTTCACGTATTGCACTGCCTTTTCCGTAATGAGATCGGTCAGGTAGCCCGTGCGCCTGACCTCGGTCTCGTTCTCCCAGAGGTCGTGGGTGCCGGCGGAGTCGCAGTGGGTGAAGTAGTCGACCCCGCCGCTCATCGGCCCGAAGAACTCCTGGTAGCCGCTCTTCAGCGGCCCGAAGTGCGGCGCGAAGCCGAGATGCCATTTGCCGATGAGCGCGGTGGCATAGCCCGCTTCGCGCAAGAGCGAGGCAAGCGTGGGATGCGACGGCGGCAGGCCGAGCTGCCCATGGCCGCGCGCGCGGCTCGAGAGCGGCTCGTCCGCGGCGCCGCGCAGGCGGTGCTGCCAGCGCCCGGTGGCGAGCGCGAAGCGCGTCGGCGAGCACACCGAGGAGTTGGCGTAGCCGCCGGTAAAGCGCACGCCCTCCTTCGCCATGCGGTCGAGCACCGGCGAGCAATCCGACCTTCCGCCGTAGCACCCCAGGTCGGCGTAGCCGAGGTCGTCGGCGAGGATGAAGACGAGGCTGGGGCGCAAGCTACTTGGGCTTGAAGCCCGAGGCGCGGATCACGGGGCCCCACTTCTCGTAGTCGGCCTTGAGGATGCGCGCGAGCTCCGCCGGACCGAGGCCCGTGGGCTCGAGCCCCATGTCCTCGAGCTTCTTGTTGAGCGCCGGGTCCTTGACCGCCGCGATGGCCGCGCGCGAAAGCTTGTCGATCGCCTCCTTCGGCGTCCCGGCCGGCGCGAAGAACGCGTACCAGGGCAGCGCCACGAGGTTCGGATAGCCGGCCTCCTGGAAGGTCGGCACGTCCGGCAGTGGCGGGAAGCGTTTCTCGCCGGAGACCGCGAGCAGTCGCGCCCTGCCCGACTTCACCAGCGTCGCGATGTCGGCCGCGACCGTGGAAAGGCCGGAGATCTCGCCGCCCGCGATGCCCTGCATGGCTGCGGCGGTGCCCTTGTAGGGCACGTGGGTGAGGTTGATCCCCGCCTCGCGCCCGAACATCACGCCGAAGAAGTGCGGCAGGCTTCCCGGCGCAGCCGAGCCGTAGAAACCGAACTTCGAGTCCTTCTTCACCGCGTCGACGTACTCGGCGAGCGACTTCGCGGGCACGTTCGACGCCACCCCGAAGCCGAGCTGGAAGTTGGCGAGATGCGCCACCGGCGCGAAGTCGGTGAACGGGTCGTAGCGCAGCTGCCCGGCGAAGGAATGCGGGAAGATTGCCATCGTCGCCACCGGCGTCATGAGAATCGTCGAGCCGTCGGGAGCTGCCGCCTTGACCGTGTCGTTGGCGATGCGCCCGCCGGCGCCGGGCTTGTTCTCGACGATCACCGGCCGCCCGAGCGTGCCGCGCATGTGCTCGGCCGCCACGCGCGAGAGGATGTCGCTCGTCGCTCCTGCCGGGTAGCCGAGCACGATACGTACCGCTTCCTGCGCCGCCGCGGCGGGCGCGATGAGGACTGCAAGAAGCACCAACAGTCTGGACCAGGTCATCGTCATTCCTCCTCCTGAAGGACCGACAGTAGAGCACGGCGCAGCGCTGCCGGTAAGATTCCCTTTTATCACTGCGATAAGCGGCGGTTATACATGCGAATGAACCAGATCCGCGATTTCCTGGCCGTCGCGCAGGCGGGCAGCCTGCGCGCGGCGGCGCGCAGCGTCGGCGTCTCGCAGCCCGCGATCACGAAGAGCATCCGGCAGCTCGAGGCCGAACTGCGCGTGCAGCTCCTGCAGCGGAACGCCCGCGGCGCGGTGGCGACGCCGGCGGGCAAGGCATTCCTCGCACGCGCCCGCATCGTCCAGGCCGAGCTGCGCAAGGCGGTCGAGGACCTCGGGGCGTTCCGCGGTCCGGTGGATGGCAGCGTCGCTTTCGGCATGTCGCCGCAGGGGGCGGTGCTGGTCGTCCCCGAGGCGATGCAGCAGTTCCGCCGGCGCCACCCGCACGCTCGCGTGCGCATTCTCGAAGGGGTCGGGACGGCGCTGCTGCCGGCGGTGCGCGATGCGACCCTGGACTTCGCCGTCGCGGGCAGCGCCGCGCCATCGGAGGAGCCCGGACTGCGCTTCAAGCCGCTGATGCGGCTGCCCCTTCTCGTGGCCGGGCGCCACGGGCATCCGCTGTCGGGCGCCACGTCGCTGCGCGAGCTGGCCGATGCGCAGTGGCTCGTCTACTACCCGCCGGGCCCGGGTGCGATGCTGCCGAAAGCATTCGCCGCGGCAGGCGTCGCCATGCCGCGCGCGCTTGTGCAATGCGAATCCTGCGCCACAGCGCTCGCGCTCCTCGCAAGGACCGACATGCTGGGGCTGGTGACGCCGCGCATCATCCAGAGCGGGCTGGGCAACTACCGCCTGCAGCAGATCAGGGTCCGGGAGCCGATAACGGCGCCGCTCCTGGGGATCTATCACCGCAGCGACGCGCCGTTCACCGCGGCGGCCGCGGCGTTCGTGCAGGCGCTGAGCTCGAGCGCGCGGCGGCTAGCGCGGGAGCGCTAGGCAGATCTTGCCGAAGTGCGCGCCGCTCGCGAGGTAGTCGAGCGCGGCGCGAAGCTCCCCGAAGCCGAACACGCGGTCCACCGCCGGCTTGAGGCGATGCTGCTCGATCGCGCGCAGCATGTCGGCGAAGCCTTCGGCGGTGCCCACCGTGACGCCTTGCAGGCGCACGTGGCGCGTGACGATCGGCCCCAGGGGGAGCGTGATCGACTGCCCGGAGACCACGCCGATCAGGCAGATGGTGCCGCGCGCGCGCACGGCGCGCAGCGATTGCGGCACGCTCTCCGCGCCGCCGACGTCGACGACGAGGTCGTGGCCGCGGCTTTCCTTTCCCCACTCGGGAGTAGTGCGGTAGTTGATGCCGCGCTCTGCGCCGAGCGCCTTCACGCGCTCGAGCTTCGCGTCGCTGCCGGACACCACGGTCACGCGCGCGCCGCAGAGCTTCGCGAACTGCAGGGCGAAGAGCGACACGCCGCCGGTGCCCTGCACCAGCACCGAGTCGCCGGGCTTCGTGCGGCCCTCGACCACGACGGCGGTCCATGCGGTCAGCGCCGCGCAGGGGAGCGTGGCCGCCTCTTCGTCGGAAAGTTCCGGCGGAACCTTGAACACCCCTGCCGCCTCCAGCAGGAGGAATTCCTGCATCACCCCGTCATGCGGACCACCGAGGCTCTTCTCGCGCTGGAAGAAGAAAGGACAGACCCTGTCGCCCACGGCGACGCGGGTGACGCCGGGGCCGACCTCCACCACCTCGCCGACCCCGTCGGACACCGGGACGAGCGGCAGCTCGCCGGTCTGCGGCCCGTAGCCGCGGCGCGCCACCACGAGGTCGCGGTAATTGAGCGAAGCGGCCTTCATGCGCAGCAGCACCTGGCCCGCGCCCGGCCGCGGCCGCGGCCGCTCGACGAGGGCGAGGTTGTCGATCGACCAGCCGTCGAGCTGCCAGGCCTTCACTTCTTCTCGTGGGCGGCGATCGCCTTCTTGAGCTGGCTGTACTCGTCGCAGGGCAGGAAGCAGAGCTTGTCGAGCGCGCCCAGGTGCTCCTTCGCCTTGGCGAGGTTGCCCACCAGGAGATAGGCCTCGCCGATGTACTCGTGCGCGCCGCGGTGCTGCGGGTCGATCCTCAGCGCCTCGTTGTAGTGCTTGAACACCAGCCCCAGGTCGGGGTCGGGTCCCTTGCGCAGCGAGTAGGCGAAGAGATTGTGGTAGCGGGCGTTGCCCGGGTCCTTCGCCAGGCCCTCCTTCAGGCTCGCGGCGGCGGCCGGCCAGTCCTGGCGCGCCGCGGCGGCCTCGTAGCCCTCGATCACGGCGTCCTTCTTCTTCTCCGGGGGCGAGGGCGGGTCGTCGGCGGCGTAGGCGGAAAGCGATAAGATCGAAAACAGGAGGAAGGCGCGCATGTTTTGTCCCTCGATAGTGCGAATGGTACTACTTGCCGCGTTGCTAACAGGCGCCGCGGCGCCGGCATTCCCGCAGGCGAAGGGACCGCAGACGCGCGAGCAGGCGCTCGCCGCCCTGAAGCACGCGGACGCGGCGACGCGCGCGGAGGCGGTGGTGTGGATCGCCAACCGCGGCGAGCCCGCCGACGCGCAGCTGCTGCACGAGCGGCTGCGCGACGAGAGCCCGTTCGTGCGCGGCTTCGCCGAGCAGGGGCTGTGGCTGCTGTGGGCGCGCTCGGGGGACGCCGGGATCGACCGGCAGCTCGCGCGCGGCATCGAAGAGATGCAGGCGGGCGAGCATGCGAAAGCCATCGAAACATTCACCTCCGTGATAAGAGCAAAGCCCGATTTCGCGGAGGCCTGGAACCGGCGCGCCACGGTGTACTACCTCGCCGGGGACCTGACGCGCTCCATCGCCGACTGCGCCGAGGTGCTCAAGCGCAACCCGCGGCATTTCGGCGCGCTCTCGGGCCTGGGCCAGATCCATGTCCAGCTCGGCGAGTACGACCAGGCGCTGCTGTGGTTCCACCGCGCGCTCGAGGTGAATCCCAACATGGTCGGGGTCGAGATCAACATCAAGAACATCGAGGAGCTGATGCGCGAGAAGCGCGGCCGCTCAACCTAGCTCGTCGAGGAGCTGCGCCACCGCCTGCGCGGCCTCGCGCGGGCGCTCCAGCGGAAACAGGTGCCCGCCTGGCACCTTGCACAGGCGGAACTTGGGGCGCATCCCCGCGATCCGCACGCGCCGCACCACGTCAGAGTCGGCGCCGCCGATGAAGCCCGCGGGCACCCGCAGCTCGCGCAGATGCTGCATCATGCCGTGCGGAATGGTGCGGTAGATCTGCGTCTCGACCAGCGGATCGATGCGCAGGCGCAGCGCCCCTCCGGGGTCGCGCACCGTGCCATGGCGCACGTAGTCCTCGAGGCACTCGTCGGCGAAGTGCCGGAACAGGCGCCGCGAGCGAAAGTGCGTTTCGGCCTCCTCCTCGCTCGCCCAGTGGCTGCGCCGGTCGCGCGTGGCGCCCGCGGGCGTCACGCGGTCGACGATGCCGAGCCGCTTGGTCGCGCCCAGCATGCTGCCGCGGAAGGGGCCGATGATCGGCGCGTCGAGCAGCACGATGGCGCGGAAAAGCTCGGGGCGGCGCACCGCCGCGAGGAAGCTCAGATAGCCGCCGAGCGAATGGCCGACGGCGAACACCGGCTCCTGGATGGAATCGATCAGCTGCTCGACCAGGTGCCCCCAGCCTTCCGTGACCGGGTACCGCGGGTCGGTACCGATGGCCTCGATCCAGGAGAGGCGGTAGTGCCGGCCGAGCTCGCCGAGCATCGCCGAGTAGCAGCGCGCCGGGAAGCCGTTGGCGTGCGAGAAGTGGAGCGGTGCCCTAGACGTAGTCTTTGGCGGCGGCGTCGGCGTCGAGCGGGCGGCCGGCGAGGTAGCCCTGGATGAAGTCGCAGCCGCAGCCCTCGAGGAAGGCGCGCTGCGCCTCGCTCTCCACGCCCTCGGCGATGACGCGGATGCCCAGCGCGTGCGCGAGCGCCACGATCGCCGTGACGATGGCGCCCTGGTCGCGGTCGCCGGGCGCGTCGCCGACGAAGGCGCGGTCGATCTTCACCTTGTCCACCGGGAAGCGCTTGAGGTAGGCGAGGCTCGAGTAGCCGGTGCCGAAGTCGTCGATCGCGATCGACACCCCGAGCTGCTTCAGGCGCTTGAGCGTGCCCAGCGTGGCGTCGGTCTCGCGCATCGCGGTCGACTCGGTGATCTCGAGCTCGAGCAGGGCGGGCGGCAGGCCGGTCTCGCGCAGCGCGCGCGCCACCATGTCGGGCAGGCGCGGGTCGTTGAACTGGCGCGGCGAGAGGTTGACCGCGACCTGCAGGCCCCGCTCCGCGCCGATGAAGGTGGCCCAGCGGCAGGCCTCGCGCAGCACCCACTCGCCGATGCGCAGGATGAGCCCGGTCTCCTCGGCGAGCTGGATGAAATCCCCGGGCAGCACCAGGCCGCTCTGCGGATGCTGCCAGCGCACCAGCGCCTCGTGCGCGACCACGCGGCCGGTCTTCGCCTCGACGATGCGCTGGTAGTGCACGCGCAGCTCGTCCTTGCCCAGCGCCCGGCGCAGGTCGCTTTCCAGCGCCAGCCGGCGCGAGGCCGCCTGGTTCATCTGCTCGGTGAAGAACTGGTAGTTGGCGCGGCCGAGCTCCTTGGCGTGGTACATGGCCGCGTCGGCGTTGCGGATCAGGGTTTCGGCGTCGCGCCCGTCGTCGGGGAAGACGGCGATGCCGATCGAGGGCGTGACGATCAGCTCGCGCTCCTCGATGGTGACCGGCTGCGAGAGCTGCTCGATCACCTTCTGCGCCACCTGCGCGAGGTCGGAAGAGCGCTTGATCTCGGGCAGCACCACCACGAACTCGTCGCCGCCGATGCGGCAGATGGTGTCGCCGGTGCGCAGCTGCGCGACCAGGCGGTTCGCCACCTCCTTCAGCAGCGCGTCGCCCACGGCGTGGCCGAGCGAGTCGTTGATGGTCTTGAAGCGGTCGAGGTCCACGAACATGACCGCGGTCTGCTGGCGGTTCCTCTGGCCGAGCGCGATCGCCTGCGTCAGGCGGTCTTCCAGCAGCCGGCGGTTGGGCAGTCCCGTGAGCGGATCGTGGTCGGCGAGGTGCTGCGCGCGCGCCTGCGCGTCCTGCAGCTCGGCGGTGCGCTCGGTGACCATGCGCTCCAGCGCGCCGAGGGCAGCTTGCACGCGCGAGTCGGCCTCGCGCTCGGGGGTCACGTCCTCGAAGCTCCAGATCCACTCCTGCTCGGCCTCGCCCGCGTCGATGCGCCGGCCGCGCGTGCGGCAGGGGAAGGTCGAGCCGTCGCGGCGCTTGAAGCGCCATTCGCTGTCGTGGCGCTCGCCCGGGGCGGTGCTCTCGTAGGCGAGGCGCCCGGCCTCGCGCCACTCCTGCTCGGCCTCGAACAGCGTCGCCGAGCTCGCCCCGACCAGCTCGCCCGGGCCGGCGCCCACCATCTCCTCCAGGAAGCGGTTGCAGCGCTGGATGGTGCGGTTGCGCACGAAGGCGATGCCCACCGTGGCGTTGTCGAGGATCAGCTCCTGCTCGGCCGCGGCGCGCTCGATGCGCTCCTCGGCGGCGTGCTGCTGGGTGATGTCCTCGAGCAGCCACACGTAGCCCCGGGCGGGATCGCCGGCCTGCACCGCGCGTCCCGAGATGCGGCACCAGAACCCGGAGCCGTCCTGGCGGCGCAGCCAGCTCTCGCGCGCGTGCGTGCGGCCGGCGTCCATCTCCTGGTAGGTGGCGGCGCGCCGCTCAAACTCCTCCTCGGTGAAGTACATGTCGCGCCAGGAGACGCCGATCGCCTCGCCCGGGCCGAAGCCGAACATCTCCTCGAAGCGCCGGTTGCAGCGCGCGACGTTGCGCCCCAGGTTGAAGGCGATGCCGACCACCACGTTCTCGAGCAGCGCCTGCTGCTCGGCGAGCACGCGCTGCAGCTCGTCCTCGGCGCGGCGCTGCTCGGTGACGTCCTCCGCGGTCCACACCGAGCCCCGGTGCGGATCGTGCGGGTCGACCGCGCGCCCGTCGGCGCGCACCCAGAAGGTGCTGCCGTCCTTGCGCCGGCGCAGCTCCACGCGCCGCGCGGTCTGCCCGCGCGCCAGGTTGGCGTACGCCGCCTCGGTGCTCGCGTAGTCCGCCGCGTCGGCATAGAGGATCGTGGCCGGCTGGCCGTTCATCTCGCCCGGCCCGTAGCCGTACATCTCCTCGTAGCGCCGGTTGCAGCGCACGATCCTGCGGTCCTTCACGAACACCACGCCGATCGAGGCGGTGCCGAGGATCGCCGCCTGCTCGCGCAGCAGGCGCTGCAGGTCGTCGCTCTGGCGGCGGCGCTCGGTGATGTCCTCGACGATCCACACCGTGCCGGCCTGCTGCGGATTCTTCTCGTCGATCGCCTTGGCGATCAGGCGGCCGAGGAAGGTCGAGCCGTCCCTGCGGCGCAGCTCCCACTCGACGTCGAGCTGGCGCCCGGCGCCGAGGATCGGCACCGCGATCTGGCCGAGCGCGGCGTAGCTCTCGCGGCTCGGGTAGACGACCTCGCCGGGCTGGCCGATCAGCTCCTCGCTCGCCCAGCCGAACATCTCGGCGAATTTCGGGTTGCACAGGAAGAAGCGCCGCTCGCGCGTGAAGGCGATGCCGATCGAAGCGTTGGCGAGCAGCGCCTCGTACTCGAGCTGCGTGTAGCGCGTGCGCCCGGCGTAGCCCGCCGGCGGCGACTCGAGCTCGAGCGCGTCGAGGGCGCGCCGGGGCGCGGGCTCGTTCACCGCTTCTTCCCGGAGAGCAGCCGGAAGTCCGCGGCGTAGCGGCGCAGGTTGGCGGCCGCCAGCGCGCGCTGCTCCGGGCTCAGGCTGCGATCGATGTCGAGCAGCATCGCGGTGATCTCGCGGCGCGCGGTCTCGATCGCGGCGGCGTAGTCGGGATCGCGGCCGCGGTCCCAGCCGCCGGCGAGCTCGACCAGGCTTTCCTGCAGCGTCGCTTTCTCGTCCGAGCGGAGCAGGTGGAGCAGCTTTGCCTGCAGGCGGTGGTTGTCGCGCTCGCGCAGGGCGCCCACGAGGGGTGCGCGCCCGGAGTACCGCGTGACGCGCTCCAGCTGCGCTTCGGAGAGCCTCCCCACCCATTCCTCCAGTCGCTTGGCGATGCGCCGGGCGCGGCGCTCCCTGCGCTCGCCCTCCGAGCCCCGCAGGAACTCCTTCGCGAATCTGCGGTTGTCCTCGGCCAGCCGGCTCTCGAAATGCGCGATCTGCTGGGCGTCGAGCTTCGCCAGCAGCGGCGCGATGCGATGAGCCGCGGCGCGCAGGTCGATGCGGGTCTGCGCGATGAAGGAATCGTAACCCCAAACGAGGTCCTCGGGCGAAACGCCGTCGTCGACGCGATCCGCCGCCTCGTCGGCGAGGCGCGCGTACTGCGGCAGCGCCTGCGCGCGATGCCAGTCGTGGAAATCGGCGATCGCGGCGTCGAGCTCGTCCACCGCCTCGCCGTGCACGTCCAGGTAGTTGCCCGCGCGCCAGCGCAGGTAGGAATCGGCGTTCTCGTAGACGAGGCGCACCATGCTGCAGCCGCACAGCAGGCTCGCCGCCAGGATCGCCGCGAGCGCCCTCACCAGAAGCTCTCCACGGTGATGTGGCCCGGGTTGCGCCGGCGGTGCTTGCGCATGCCGCGCACGGCGAGCGCGGCGGCTGCGTCCTTCAGCATCTGCGGGTTCCCGCACAGCATCACGTGCGAGCTCGCCGCGTCGAGCGGGACGCCCGCCGCCGCCTCGAGGCGGCCGTCGCCGATCGCCGCCGGGATGCGGCCCGCGAGCGAGCCGGGGTGGGCTTCGCGGCTGACGAACGTCACGTATCTGAGGTTCGGAATCCTGCCGATGACCTCCTGGTAGACCAGTTCCTTCGCGGTCCTGACCGCGTGGACCAGCACGACGTTGCGGAACCGCTGCCATGGCGTTTCGCTGCGCAGGATCGAGAGGTAGGGCGCGATGCCGGTGCCGGTGGAGACCAGCCACAGGGTCTCGGCGTCGGGCACTTCCGAGAGCACGAGGAAGCCCGCGGGGTTGGAGGCGACGTACAGGCGCTCGCCAGCGCGCAGCCGCTCGAGGCGCGGCGACAGCGGCCCCTCCGGCACCACGATGCCGTAGAACTCGAGCACCGGCTCCTGCGGCGGGTTGACGAACGAGAACGGCCTCGCGATGCGCTCGCCGCCGATGTCGAGGGCGATGCGCACGAACTGACCGGCCTGGAACGCGAGGCGCGGCGCCTGCACGCGCAGCGAGAACAGCGCCTCTGTCCAGTGCCGGTTCTCGACGACGGTGCCTTCAAGCCAGGTCATTGGATGGTGTAGGGCTCGAACTGGACCTCGCGCAGCTCCTGGCCCAGCATGACGATGGCGCCCTGCCGGCGCGTGTTCCCGGTCTCGGTGAATTCGAAAGTATAGGTGCGTACGAGCTTCAGCCGCCCGTCGTCGTCGCGCGCGAGCCGCAGCCGCGCGAACGAGACGGTGTCGTCGAGGAACTGCAGCTCATAGCGCCTGCACGCATCGCGCCCGGCGCGCACCGCGCGCTCGCGCGCGCGCAGGCTGTCGAGGACGAGCACGACGAAGCCGGCCAGCGCGAGCAGCGCGGCTACTTCCCACATGCCTCCGCCTTGAGGAGGTCGGCCGCCTTCTCCGCGACCGCGATCACCGCGGCGTTGATGTTGCCCGAGGGCACCGACGGCATGACCGAGGCGTCCACGACCCGCAAACCGGAAATTCCTTTTACTTTGAGCCCGGCATCGACCACGGTTCCCATGCGGCAAGTCGAGGTCGGATGGAACACCGTCTCGCCCGTCTCCCGGCAGAAGGCGAGCCAGTCCTCGTCGCTCTTCACCTTCTCGCCGGGGTAGTACTCGCCCGCCACGTAGTCGCGCATCGGCGCCGTGGCGCAGATCCTGCGCACGACCTTCAGCCCCTCGACCATCACGCGCCGGTCGTTCTCGGTGGCTAGATAGTTGTAGCGGATCGCCGGGGGCAGGGCCGGGTCGGCGGACTTCACGTGCACCGAGCCGCGCGATTCCACCTGCAGCTGCGACACCGCGCAGGTGAAGCCCGAATGCGCGTGCAGCACGCCGCCGCGCTTCGCGGTGGAGAAGTTGATGAAGTAGAGCTGCGCGTCGGGGCGCTCGAGCGCCGGCCGCGTGCGCACGAAAGCTGCGGCGTAGCCCGCGCTGATCGTCAAAGGTCCTTTCTTTCTGAAAACATAATTCGCGAGCATGCCGGCCTTGCGCCACAGGCTCAGCATGTCGTCGTTCAGGGTGATCGGCCGCGTGCAGCGCCAGAAGGTGCGCGCGTAGAAGTGGTCCTGCAGGTCTTCGCCCACGGCGGGAAGGTCGTGCACGACGCCGATTCCCAGCGAGGACAGCAGCTTCCCCGGGCCCACGCCCGAGAGCTGCAGCAGCTGCGGCGAGTTGAAGGCGCCGCCGGAAAGGATGACCTGCCTCGCCTTGAGGACCTGCCCGCCGCATTCGACGCCGACCGCACGCTTGCCCTCGAACACCACGCGCGTGACCAGCGCGTTCGTCCGCACCTCGAGGTTCGCGCGCTTCTCGGCTGGGCGGAGGTATCCGGTCGCGGTGCTGCAGCGCCGGCCGCGGCACGCGGTGGCCTGGTAGTAGCCCGCGCCTTCCTGGCGCGCACCGTTGAAGTCGTCGTTGCGCGGGATGCCGAGCTGCTGCGCCGAGGCGATGAACGCGTCGCATAGCTCGTGCCGGTCGGGAAGGTCGGCGACTTCCAGCGGCCCGCCGACGCCGTGCCAGTCGTCGGCGCCGCGATGCTGGTTCTCGGCCTTCTTGAAGTACGGCAGGAGGTCCTTGAAGCCCCAGCCGGGGATGCCCCAGCCGTCGAAGTCCTCGGGCTGGCCGCGGATGTAGACCAGGCCGTTGATCGAGGAGGAGCCGCCCAGCACCTTGCCGCGCGGGGTGAAGACGCGCCGGCCGTTGAGCGCCGGCTCGGGCTCCGACTCGTAGCCCCAGTTCACCTCGCTCTTTGTGAACAGGCGCCCGTAGCCGAGCGGCACGTGGATCCACAGGTGCGTGTCGCGCGGCCCGGCCTCGAGCAGCAGCACGCGCGTCGCGGTGTCCTCCGTAAGGCGGTTGGCGAGCACGCAGCCCGCCGAGCCCGCGCCGACGATGATGGCGTCGTACAAGCTAGACCGTGGCGATCGGCGTCGCGGGCGAGCCGACCGCGCCCGGCAGGCGCAGCGGCGGCGCCGTGAGGAGGAAGCGGCTGCGGCGGTGCTCGCGCAGCCAGCGCGCGAGCTCGCTGAAGTACCACAGCTCGCCGAGGTGGATGCCGTTCTTGAACAGGCAGTACTCGTGCAGCGGCAGCCACGCCTGCCGCTTCGGCAGCGGGTCGGTCAGGCCGGTCGCGATCAGCTCCACCGCGTAATTGTCGGCGAGCAGGCATGCGAGCCCGCTGTCGCCGATCCACTGCAGGAGCTTCTCGTCCCGGCCATTGAGACCGGTGCAGCTCTCGTTGACGAGCTTGGGATCGGGCTTCCTGCGCATCTCGAGCAGCACGTCAGCGAAGCCGGTGTAGAGGCAGACCATGTCGCCCCGCTCCACCTCGACATGATCTTCCTCCAGCACTTTCATCAGGTCGTCATAGCCGACCGGCTTCCTTTCCCGGCCGAAGTGATGGTGCAGGTCGATCAGCACGCCGCGGCCCTGCGCGCCGTGCTTGGCGAGCTGCTCGATCCCCAGCGCACGGGCCGCGCTGCCCTCGAACCGGGCCCAGGGCTCGGCGGCGGCGTTCTCCGGGGCGGGAACCACGTCCTCGCCGGCGCGGAAGCCGTTGTAGAAGACGAGCTCCGCGCGCCCGTCGCCGTCGGCGTCGAAGCGGCCGCCGACGTGCGCGAACGAGTCCCATTGCGTCGAGTACTGCAGCGTGATGAGCGCCTGGTCGTCGCAGATGACGTCGGTCATGGCGCCGTTGTAGTCGTCGAGGGGCCGGCAGAAGAACTGCTTGCCCTCGCGCGCGGTGGCGGCGAGCCGCGGCGGCAGGCGCCGCGGATTGAGCACATTGCCGCCGGGATAGTCGAGGGGCAGCGAGCAGCAGAAGGTGATGCCCTCCTTCACCTCGGCCACGCCCTGCAGCACCTTCTCGCGCGTCACCAGGTTCATGCGCCCGCGCTGGTCGTCGGGACCGAACTCACCCCAGTTCGACCCGGGTGGTCTCTGCTTCCACCTCATGCGTAGTAGTGCCGGCCGATCCACTCGGCGACGAGCGCGGGCTTGTCGGCGCCCTCGATCTCGATGGTCACGCTCCAGGTGACCTGCACGCCGTTTTGCGCGAGCGGCTCGTACTTCGCGAGCGTGAAGCGCGCGCGCACGCGCGCGCCGCTGGGCACCGGCGAGGTGAAGCGCACGCGGTTCAGGCCGTAGTTGACGCCCATGCGCCGGTCGGAGAAGGAGAAGGTCATCTCCGAGAGCCGCGAGAGCAGCGACAGCGTCAGGAAGCCGTGCGCGATGGTGCCGCCGAAAGGCGAAGCTTTGGCGCGCTGCGGGTCGACGTGGATCCACTGGAAGTCCTCGATCGCCTTGGCGAAGGTGTCGATGCGCTCCTGGCTCACCTCGAGCCAGGGCGAGATGCCGACCTCCTCGCCGACGCGGCTCTGCAGCTCGCGGATGCTGCTCATTTCTTCAGCTTCTCCATTGCCAGGGCCTCTTCCGCCTGCCGCCGCCTGCGGCCCTCCGGGTCGAGCCGGTCGAGCTCGGCGGCGAGCCCCTGGTACGCCTTCAGCTGCTCGCCCAGGCCGGGGCCGGCACGCTCGAAATCGTTCGCCGAGAGCTTCGAGAAGCCCTGCAGGAGAGCGCGCCAGCGCGCTTCGAGCGCCGCGACGGCCGTACCGCCCGGCCTTGGCGCTTGCTCCGGCTTCCTGGGCGAGACGCCCTGCGGCACGTAGGGCACCACCTCGACCGCGGGGGCGCGTCCCTGGCGCTCGCCTTCGCCGTACCAGGACGGCGCGACGCTCGAGTACTTCACCGATCCTGATTCCGGATCGATCCAGCGATACAGGTCGGCGTCGGCCGCGGTTGCCCAGAGAAACATCGACAGGAGCAGCGGCCGCATGGCGGCTAGAACCGCGAGAAATCCGGCTTGCGCTTCTCGAGGAAGGCGCTCATCGCTTCCTTCGCCTCGGGCGAGGCGAGCCGCTCGACGAACAGGCGGCCCTCTTCGGCGATGCGCGCCTCGACCTCCTTCGCCGTTCCCTGCTTCATCAACCGCTTGGTGAGCCTCAGCGACTCCGGCGGCAGCGCTGCCAACATGGAGGCGATCCTTTCAGCTTCACCGAAGAGGGATTCTTTTGGCACAACTGCGGTCACGATCCCCGCTTCGAGAGCTTCCTGCGCGCTAAAGGGCTGGCCGAGCAGCAGCAGCTTCGCCGCGCGCTGGTAGCCCGAGAGCCGCGGCAGGAGGAGCGTCGAGCCGAATTCCGGCACGATGCCCAGCGGCACGAAGGGCAGCTGGAAGCGCGCGTCCGCCGCGGCGTACACGAGGTCGCAGTGCAGGAGCAGCGTCGTGCCGATGCCCACCGCCGGGCCGGCGACCGCCGCGACCACCGGCTTCTCGAGCGCGGGCAGCACCTGGAACAGGCCGAACACGGGCGAGGTCCCGCCGGGCTTGCGCGCGAGGAAGTCCGAGACGTCGTTGCCCGCGGTGAAGCAATCCTGGCTGCCCCGCAGCAACACCACGCGCACCTGCGGGTCGCGCCCCGCCGCGGCGAGTGCCTCGGTGAGCTGCGCGTACATCTCGGCGGTGAGCGCGTTCTTCTTCTCGGGCCGCGCGAGCTCGATGCGCGCCACGCGCCCGGCGGTGCTGGCGATGACGTTGCCGCTCATGCGGCGCGCACCCGGTCGCGGCCGGCGTTCTTCGCCTCGTAGAGCGCGCCGTCGGCGCGGTGCAGTGTCTGCGCCGTGTTCTCGCCGCGGCGCCAGCCGGTGACCCCGGCGGAGACGGTGACGCCGAGGCCGGGCGCGATGGTGCTCCAGTCGTGCGCGTGCACCGCGGCGCGAACGCGCTCCAGGGCGTCCTGCGCGGCCTCGGGGGCGGTGGTGGTCAGGATCATCATGAATTCCTCGCCGCCGTAGCGGCCGAAGACGTCGGTCTCGCGCATTGTGTCATGGACGGTGCGCGCGAAGCGCACCAGCACCGCATCGCCGGCGGCGTGGCCGTGCGTGTCGTTCACCAGCTTGAAGCGGTCGAGGTCGAGCAGCGCCACGCTGAAGCCCTGCCCGGTGCGCTCGGCCCGCGCGCGCTCCTGCTCGAGGCGCGCCATCAGGGCGCGGCGGTTCAGGGTCTTGGTGAGCTCGTCGTGGCTCACCAGTTCCTGGATCTGCGCCATCGACTCGGCGAGCTTGCGCCGGCTCTCCGAGAGTCGCGCGCGCATGCCGGCCGCGTAGACGCTGAGGAACACGCAGCGGCCGAGCACCAGCGAGAAAAAGACCCACGAAAGGAAGAGCTCCCCGGGCGTGGCGAGCGCCATGGCCGCCCGGTCGGCGAACGCGTACAGGAAGGCGCCGGTAAGAGCCGCGCCCGCTGCCCACAGGGCGATGGAAGTCGCCACCGGGATCCAGATCATTCCGAAGGCGAAGACGGTGAAGAGATTTGCGATCCAGGGCCAGGCGATCTGCGGCGCGTGCACTACGACCGCGATCTGCATGGCCAGGCCGGCGAGCGACTGCCATGCCACGAGGCCCGGATCGGAGAAGCGCTGGCTCCAGCCGCTCGCCGCCGCTGCGTAGAAGAGGCCGTTGATGAGCGCGGCGCCGAGCGCGTACCAGATGCAGACGATGAAGGGGATGGTTCCCGCGGCGGCGAAAAGCGCGAGGAAGATCGCGTCGAGGGCGTAGCTCGCCGCCGCCGCGCCGATCCACAGCACCCGCGAGCGCTGGTCGCGCAGCTCGGCGGTCTTCGCGCGGATCGCCCGCCCGAGGGTCTCGTCGAGCGCGGCCACTAGGCGGGCAGCTTGTAGTCCTTGAGCTGCTGGCGCAGCGTCAGCTTGGAGAGCTTGCCGGTGGCGGTGTGCGGCAGCTCCGGCACGAACAGCACGTCGTCGGGCATCCACCACTTGGCGATCTTGCCCTCGTAGAACTTCAGCAGGTCGTCCTTCGAGACCTCCTGCCCCGCCTTCTTCACCGCCACCACGACCGGGCGCTCGTCCCACTTGGGATGCTTCACGCCGATCACCGCGGCCTCGGCGATCGCCGGGTGCGCCACCGCGATGTTCTCGAGGTCGATCGAGCTGATCCACTCGCCGCCGGACTTGATCACGTCCTTGGAGCGGTCGGTGATCTGCATGTAGCCGTCGGGGTCGATGGTCGCCACGTCGCCGGTGGGGAACCAGCCGTCCTTCAGCACATCGCCGCCCTCGCCCTTGAAGTAGCCGTTAGCGATCCACGGCCCGCGCACCACCAGGTTGCCGAAGCGCTTGCCGTCCCAGGGCAGCTCGCTTCCCTCCTCGTCGACGATCTTCATCTCGACGCCGAAGATGCCGCGGCCCTGCTTCGCCTGCACCGCGAGACGGGCGTCGGCGCCGAGCTTCTCCTGCTTTTCCTTGAGCGTGCCCACGGTGCCGAGCGGGCTCATCTCGGTCATGCCCCAGGCGTGGAAGACCTTGACGCCGTACTCCTCCTGGAAGGCGCGGATCATGGACGGCGGGCAGGCGGAGCCGCCGATCACGGTGCGGTTCAGGGTGGAGAACTTGAGCTTCCCCGCGCCCAGGTGGTTGAGCAGCATCAGCCACACCGTGGGCACCCCGGCCGAGAGCGTCACCTTCTCCTGCTCGATCAGCTCGTACACCGATTTGCCGTCGAGGTGCGGCCCGGGGAAGACCATCTTCGCGCCCACCATGGTGCAGGTATAGGGCAGGCTCCAGGCGTTGGCGTGGAACATCGGCACCACCGGCAGCACCGAGTCGCGCGCCGACAGGCTGAGCGCGTCCGGAAGCGCGGCACCGTAGGCGTGGATGATGGTCGAGCGATGCGAGTAGAGCGTGCCCTTGGGATTACCGGTCGTTCCGGAGGTGTAGCAAAGCGCCGCCGCGGTGCGCTCGTCGAACGACGGCCACTCGTACGCATCAGATTCTTTTTCCAAGAGACTTTCATAACACAACAGATTGGGAATCTTCGTCGCCGGCATGTGCGCCTTGTCCGTCATGAGCACGTAGTGCCGGATGCTCTTGAGCTGCGGCGCGAGCTTCTCCACCAGCGGGATGAAGGTGGCGTCGAAGAAGAGCGCCACGTTCTCCGCGTGGTTGGAGATGTAGACGATCTGCTCGCCGAAGAGCCGCGGGTTGACGGTGTTGATCACCGCGCCCATGCCCGAGATCGCGTAGTAGAGCTCGTAGTGCCGGAAGCCGTTCCACGCGAGGGTCGCCACCCGGTCGTGCGGCTTCACCCCGAGCTTGCGCAGCGCGTTGGCCGCCCGCCGCGCGCGCGCGTGCGCCTCGCGGTAGGTGTAGCGGTGCAGCTCGCCCTCGACCGTCTTCGAGACGATCTCGGTGTCCCCGTGGTTCCGGTCCGCGTGCCGGATCAGGCCGCTCACGAGCAGCGGCAGCTCCATCATCAGCCCATGCATGGCTCTGGCTCCTCCTCGCGGGGGTAGTTTAAAAGAAAGGCCGCCCCGGGGGCGGCCTTTCGCGGGGCCGAGGGGCGCGGCTACTGGCCGAGCACGTCGCCGAACTCCACGTAGCGCTTGCCGTCGAAGCGCCCGAGCTGGATCGCCTCGATCGGCGCGAAGTCCGTCGGGCTGGTGTGCAGATGGACTCCCGGCAGCAGCATCGGCACCTTGATGTTCTTCAGGTTCGCCGCCTGGCGCATCACGTTCTCGCGCGTGAGCTCGTCCTTGCACTGCAGGAGCACCTGGTGCAGGGTCGAGGAGACCGCGTAGGCATAGACGTAGAAGGCGTCGGTCGTGCTCACGCCCGGGTTGTACTTCTTCATCCACGCGAGCCAGGCCTTGTAGTCCGCATCGTTGTGCCACTGCGGGTCGGCGGCATCCTTGAGGTAGAGCGAGGAGATGATGCCCATGGAGGCTTCGAAGCCGGCGGGCTTGAGCACGTTGTCGATGCTCGAGGAGACGTTGTTCAGGAAGTGCACCGGCTTCCAGTCGATCTCGTGCGCCTTGCGGATCGCCTGCGCCGCGAACTTGGGCGTGGTGATGTTGAAGAACACATCGGCGCCCGAGCCCTTCAGCGTCACGATCTGCGAGTCGACCGTCGGGTCGGTCACCTCGTAGGTCACCTCGCGCACGATCATGCTGGAGGCGCGGCTGCCGAGCCCGTCGCGGAAGCCCTTGAGGTAGTCCTTGCCGTAGTCGTCGTTCTGGTAGAGGACGCCGATCTTCGCCTTGGGGTGGTTCTTCAGGATGTACGCGGCGTAGGCCTTCGCTTCGGCCTGGTAGTTCGGCTGCCAGCCCATGGTCCAGGGGTGGCCCTTGGGGTCGTTCCACTTGGTGGCCCCGGTGGCCACGAAGAGCTGCGGCACCTTGCGCCCGTTCATGTACTTGTGGATGGCGGTGTTGCCGGGAGTGCCCAGCGACTGGAACATCAGCAGCACCTGCTCCTGCTCGACCAGGCGGCGCACCTGCTCCACCGTGCGCGGCGGGCTGTAGGCGTCGTCGAGGGTGACGAAGTTGATCTTGCGGCCGTTGATGCCGCCCAGGTCGTTGACCAGCCTGAAGTACGACGCGATGCCCTTGCCGATCGAGCCGTAGGCCGAGGCCGGGCCGCTGTAGGGGTTGACGTTTCCGATCTTGATCTCGCTGTCGCTCGCCCCGGGACCGTACTTCTTCTGGGCGTGCACCGGTCCCAGCGCCAGCGCGAGCCCGATGGCCGCCGCGAGACTGCCCAACCACTTCTTCCGTGATGTCATGGTGCTTCTCCTGTGACGTGGGAACTGCGGTGAGTGCGCCGCCGCGCCCAGGCTGCGGCGAGGCGGAGGAAGCCCGCGATGCCGACCGGCATCACGAACATGAAGACGATGAGGAAGGCGCCGAAGATCGCCTGCGGCGCCGCGCGCGAGATGCCTTCCGAGATGTGCGGCACGAACAGCACGAAGAACGCGCCGAAGACGGCGCCGCTGATGGAGTAGATGCCGCCGATCACCGCGCCGATCAGGAACACGAACGACAGCCCGACCTGAAAGCTGTCGGGGGCGACGAACTGGATGGCGATCGCGCCCAGCGCGCCCGCCACCCCGGCGTACATCGCGCTGACGCCGAAGGTGAGCGACTTGTACAGCGCGGCGTTGATGCCCATCGCCCGCGCCGCGATCGGCTGGTCGCGGATGGCGACGATGGCGCGGCCGACGCGGCCGCGCAGCAGGTTCCAGGCGAGCACGAACATGAGGACAGTCACCGCTAGGGTGAAGAAGTATAGCCAGCGGTCCTGGTTGAGGGGCAATCCGAAAGGCGCGTCCGGCTTGGTGAGCACGAGCCCCTGCACCCCGCCGGTCAGCTCGGCGATGCCGCGGTACTTGAGGATCGAGGGCATCGCCACCGCGAGCGAGAGGGTGGCGAGGGCGAGGAACAGCCCCTCGAGGCGAAGCGCCGGCAGGCCGAAGAGGAACCCGGCGGCGAGGCATACCGCCGCCGCCGCCGGCAGCGTGGCCCAGTAGGGGACCTCGTAGTGCGCCATGAGGATCGCCGCGGTGTAGGCGCCGATCGCGTAGAACGCGCCGTGCCCGAGCGAGAACTGCCCGTTGAAGCCGGTGAGGATGTTCAGCCCGAGCAGCGCGATGGCGTACACCATCACCAGCGTGAGCTGGAAGGCGCGGTAGTCGCTGAGGAAGAAAGGCAGCGCGCATGCCACCGCCAGGCCGGCGAGCAGCGCGAGCAGGCGCCAGTGCGCGCTCATACGCGGGTCACCACCGCCCTGCCGAAGATGCCCGAGGGCCGGATCACCAGCACCCCGACGATGATCACCAGCGCCACGGTGAGCTTGAGCTCGGTGCCGACCACGTAGACCCCCATGATGTTCTCCAGCACGCCCATCGCGAAGCCGCCGATCACCGCGCCCCACGGGTTGTCGATGCCGCCCAGCAGCGCCCCGGCGAAGGCGTAGATGAGCACGAAGCCCATCATGTTGGGCTCGAGGAACACCAGCGGCGCCACCATGATGCCGGCGATGGCCCCCAGCGCGGCCGCGAAGCCCCAGCCGAGGGCGAGCATCCAGCTCACGCGGATGCCGACCAGGCGGCTCGAGTCCGGGTTCTCCGCGGCGGCGCGCATCGCCAGGCCGAGCGGCGTGAAGCGGAAGAACGCGTACACCACCGCGAGCGTGGCGAGCACCACGAAGAACAGGCCCAGCTGGTGCCCGGACAGGTACCCGCCCAGGTAGGCTTCCGCGGGAAACGGGCTGGGGAAGGACTTCAGGGTGTACTCCCAGGTCCAGCCGGCGAGCGAGTTGAGGATCAGGAACAGCCCGATGAATACCGTGACCACGGCGAGCAGCGCGTCGTGCGCCTCGAACGGGCGAATGATGACGCGCTCGATCAGCACGCCGCCGACGAAGGAGAGCGCGATGGTGAGGAAGAAGGCGCCCCAGTAGGGCAGGCCCCACTGGATCAGCTGCCAGGCGAGGTAGGTGGAGAACATCGCCATCTCGCCCTGGGCGAAGTTCACCACGTGCGTCGCCTTGTAGATCATGACCACCGCGAGCGCGAGGCTGGCGTAGATGCCGCCGGTGGCGAGGCCCGAGAGCACCTGGAGGAGGAGGGCTTCCATGGTCGTCTCAGTAGCCCAGGTAGGAGCGGCGGATGGCGTCGTCGCTGCGCACCGCCTGCGCCGTGCCCGACATCATCACGCGGCCGGTCTCGAGCACGTAGGCATGGTCGGCGATGTCGAGCGCCTGCGCAGCGTTCTGCTCGACGAGGAGCATCGCCACCTTCTCCTCGCGGTTGATGGCGCGCAGGATGTCGAAGATGCTCTGCACCAGCAGCGGCGCCAGCCCGAACGAGGGCTCATCCAGCAGCATCAGCCGCGGGCGCATCATGAGCGCGCGCGAGACCGCGAGCATCTGCTGCTCGCCTCCGGAAAGCGTCCCCGCCTGCTGGCGGTAGCGCTCCTTGAGCCGGGGGAAGTAGCGATAGACGCGCTCCAGGTCGTCCCCGAGCGCCGCCTTGTCCTTGCGCGTGTAGGCGCCCAGGCGCAGGTTCTCCTCCACCGTCAGCGCCGCGAAAGTGCCCCGGCCCTCGGGCACGTGCGCGACGCCGCGGCGCACGATGTCCTCGGTCGCCTTGCCGCGGATCGGCGCGCCGTCGAAAGTGACCTCGCCGCGCGTCACGATCATGCCGCACAGCGCGCGCAGCGCCGTGGTCTTGCCGGCGCCGTTGGCGCCGAGGAGCGTGGTGATGCCGCCGGGCTCGATGGCGAAGCTCACGCCGTGCAGCACGTGCGTCGGCCCGTAGAACGCGTGCAGGTCCCGCGCCTCGAGCAGCGCCGCCATCAGTCGGCTTTCCCCAGGTACGCGCCGACGACGTCGGGATGGCTCTGCACCTCGGCCGGCGTGCCCTCGGCGATCTTGCGCCCGAAGTTGAGCGCGACCACCTTGTCGGAGGTGCTCATCACGAGCGACATGTGGTGCTCGACCAGCAGGATGGTGATCCCGAGCTCGTCGCGCACGTGCTTCATGAGCGCGGCGAGCGCGGCGACCTCCTCGTGGTTCAGGCCGCCGGCGGGCTCGTCGAGCAGGAGCAGCTTGGGCTTGGCCGCGAGCGCCCGCCCGAGCTCGACGCGCTTCTGCGTGCCGAAGGGCAGGTCCATCACGCGCATCGGCGCCGCGGCCTCCAGCCCGAGGAAGGCGATGATCTTCATCGCCTCGGCGAGGAGCTGCGCCTCCTCGCGCCGCACGAACGGCAGGCGCACGCTGTTGGCGAAGAAGCCGCCGCGGCTGTGGCAGTGGCCGCCGGCCATGACATTCTCGAGCACCGTCATGGTGCGGAACAGCGCCAGGTTCTGGAAGGTGCGGCCGATGCCGATGCCGGCGATGCGGTGGATCGGCAGTGCGAGCAGCGACTCGCCTTCGAAACGTACGTCGCCCTTGTCGAGCGGGTAGAGGCGCGAGAGGCAGTTGAACAGCGTCGTCTTGCCGGCGCCGTTCGGGCCGATCAGGCCGACGATCTGCCCGCGCGCGACGTCGAAGGACACGCCGTCGAGCGCGACGATGCCGCCGAAATGGACGGCAACATCCTCCACGCGCAGCAAAGGCTGCGAAGCGACCGCTTGCTGCAATCCTCCTCCTCAGGTGGATTGTCTATTCGGTCCGATTGTCGGACAATGAATTTGATGGAGTCAAGGACTGCGCAGGCTCCGACCCGATTCCGGCGCGTCGCCTCGACCCCGGCATACCGCCAGGTCGCGGAGGCGATCGAGCGCGAGATCATCTCCGGCCGCATCCGCCCCGGCGAGCCGATCGGCACCGAGGCCGAGCTCGTCAACCAGTTCGGCGTCAACCGCTCGACGGTGCGCGAGGGCATCCGCCTGCTCGAGCACAGCGGCCTGGTGCGCCGCGACTCGAGCCGAAGGCTATGGGTCGGGCTGCCGCACTACGGGCGGCTCGCCTCGCGCATGAGCCGGGCGCTCGTGCTGCACGAGGTCACGTTCCGCGAGCTCTACGAGGCGGCGCTGCCGATGCAGCTCGCGACCATGGACGCGGCGGTCGAGCGCGCGACGCCCGGGACGATCGCCGAGCTCGAGGCGAACATCGGGCGCACCGAGGGCGTGCTGGACGACCCGACCGCGGTGGCGAAGCTCGACGCCGAGTTCCACGCGCTGGTCGGCAAGGCCTCGAAGAACCGCGTGCTGCAGCTCGCGCGCGAGCCCTCGGAGCTGCTGGTCATGCCGACCACCGAGATGATCCTCAAGCGCGTCAAGGAAGGCGCGCCGCGGCTGCTCGAAGCGCACCGCCAGTACGTCGACGCGATCCGCCGGCGCGACCAGGAGGCGGGGCGGCTCTGGGTGCGGCGCCACCTCGAGGACTGGCGCAAGGGCTTCGCGCGGGCGGGGAAGGACCTTGACCAGCCGATCGACCGGATTTACCTGGAGAGCAGCTAGCGGGTCGCAGTTGCACGGTTAGAATCCCCTCTCCCCCCAGCAAAGCGAATCGAATGAGCGAAGTACTCCATTACGCCGTCCGCGACGGCATCGCGGTCCTCTCCATGAACAACCCGCCGGTCAACGGCCTCTCCAACGCGCTGCGCGCGGCGCTCGTGGAGCACCTCCGGATGGCCGAAGCCGACGCCGGGGTGAAAGCGGTGGTCATCACCGGCTCGGCGAAGGCCTTCTCCGGCGGCGCCGACATCCGCGAGTTCGACAAGCCGCGCGTCAAGCCCGACCTCCCCGAGGTCAACGACCGGCAGGACGCGATGAAAAAGCCCCTGGTCGCCGCGATCGGCGGCTTCGCCCTCGGCGGCGGGCTCGAGCTCGCCCTCGCCTGCCACTACCGCGTCGCGGCGCCGCGCGCCCAGCTCGGCCTGCCCGAGGTGAAGCTCGGCATCCTGCCCGGCTCGGGCGGCACGCAGCGCCTTCCCCGCCTCGTCCCGATGGCGCAGGCAGTGGAGATGATGACCACCGGCAACCCGATCCCGGCGGAGAAGGCGAGGGAGCTCGGCCTGATCGACGAGGTGGCGCAGGGGGATTTGCTTGATGCAGCCCTGGCATTCTCCAAAACGATTATTGGCAAGCCGTTTCGCCGCGTGAGAGACCTGAAAGCCAGGCTCGATGGCGACCCCCAAGCGTTCTTTTCCAAGGCCAGGGAAGACGTCAAGAAGGCTTCGCGCGGCTATCCGGCGCCGCTGGTGATCCTCGGCTGCGCGGAGGCGTCGCTCAAGCCCTTCGACGAGGGGCGCAAGTCCGAGCGCGAGGGCTTCACCAAGCTCGTCGACTCGCCCGAATCGAAGGCGCTGCGCCACATGTTCTTCGCCGAGCGCCAGACCGCGAAGATCCCCGACGTGCCCGAGGACACCCCGGTGCGCGAGCTGAAGAAGGCGGCGGTGATCGGCGCCGGCACCATGGGCGGGGGCATCGCCATGAGCCTCGCCAACGCCGGCATCCCGGTGACCCTGGTCGACATGAACGAGGACGCGCTCCTGAAGGGCCTGTCGCGGATCAAGGGCAACTACGCCGCCACCGTCTCCAAGGGACGCCTCGCCCAGGCCGACATGGACAAGCGCATGGGCCTCATCACGCCCACCATCAGCCTCGCCCAGGCGGCCGACGCCGACATCGTGATCGAGGCGGTGTTCGAGCGCATGGACGTGAAGCAGGAGATGTTCCGCAAGCTCGACGGCATCGTGAAGCAGGGCGCCATCCTCGCCACCAACACCTCCACCCTCGACGTCGACGAGATCGCCGCCGCGACGGCACGCCCGCAGGACGTGATCGGCACGCACTTCTTCTCGCCGGCGAACGTGATGCGCCTGCTCGAGGTGGTGCGCGGCAAGCAGACCGACAAGGGCGTGCTCGCCACCACCATGAAGCTCGGCAAGCAGCTGAAGAAGGTGCCGGTGGTCTCGGGGGTGTGCGACGGCTTCATCGGCAACCGCATGCTGGAGAAGTACGGTCAGCAGAGCCTGTTCCTCATCGACGAGGGCGCGAGCCCGCAGCAGGTCGACAACGCGCTGCGCAGGTTCGGCATGGCCATGGGCCCGTTCACCATGTACGACATGGCGGGCAACGACATCGGCTGGGAGATCCGCAAGCGCCGCTACCAGGAGCGCCCCGACTTGGTCTACTCGCGCATCGCCGACCGCGTCTGTGAGCAGGGCCGCTTCGGCCAGAAGACCGGCAAGGGCTTCTACAAGTACGAGCCGGGCAACAGGAAGCCCATCCCCGATCCCGACGTTGATTCGATCATCAATGCCTACCGGAAAGAAATCAACGTCAAACCCCGGCAGGTTTCCGACGACGAGATCGTCGAGCGCTGCATCTACGCGCTGGTCAACGAGGGCGCGCACATCCTCGAGGAGGGCATCGCGCTGCGCGCCTCCGACATCGACATGGTGTATCTCACCGGCTACGGCTTCCCGCCTTACCGCGGCGGGCCGATGTTCTACGCCGATACGATCGGTTTGAAGAAAGTTCTGGAAAGCATTGAACGTTTCCAGAAGGGCTATCAAGGCAGCCAGTGGAAGCCGGCGCCGCTGCTCGTGAAACTCGCGAAAGAAGGAAGGAGGTTCAACCAATGACCGAAGCCGTCATCGTTTCCACGGCCCGCACGCCGCTGTGCAAGAGCTGGCGCGGCGCCCTCAACATGACCCACGGCGCGAAGATGGGCGGCCACGTGGTGCACGCCGCCATGGAGCGCGCCCGGGTCGACGCCGACGAGGTCGAGGACGTGATCATCGGCTGCGCCAACCCCGAGGGCGCGACCGGCTGGAACATCGCGCGCCAGATCGCCATCCGCGCGGGCTGCCCCGACACGGTGCCGGGCATGACGGTGAACCGCTTCTGCTCCTCGGGCCTGCAGACCATCGCCCTCGCCGCGCAGCGGATCATGGCCGGCGAAGGCGAGGTCTTCGTGGCCGGCGGCGTCGAGTCGATCTCGATGGTGCAGAACGAGATGAACAAGCACCACTTCCAGGACGAGTGGCTGCACCGCCACAAGCCCGAGGTGTACTGGCCGATGCTGCAGACCGCCGAGTACGTCGCGAGGCGCTACGAGATCCCGCGCGAGAAGCAGGACGAGTTCGGCGTGCAGAGCCAGAACCGCGCGGCGAAGGCCCGCGCCGAGGGCAGGTTCAAGGACGAGATCGCGCCGATCACCACCAAGATGAAGGTGGTGGACAAGAACACCGGCACCGAGACGAT
>CBDDRQ010000010.1:0-3376 GCA_965233125.1 uncultured bacterium | reverse complement strand
TGAGCGACATGCTGGAGGACGTCGGCTTCCGCGACGTGACGGCGAAGACGGTGTTCTCGGGCATGCTCGGATTCCACCGCGCCGTGAAGCCCTCGCCGGCCTGAACCGGGCGAGGGCACTCGCCGCGCTGAACCGCCGGCTGCTCGCCGAGTTCAGCCGGCGCACCATCGCCGCGCTGCGCGAGGCGCTGCCGCTGCAGCTCATGCCGGCGCGTCTCGAGCAGGTGCTGGCCGCCAACCTCGCGAAGGAAGTCCGCAAGGACACGATGGTCATCCGCGCCGCCGCCGCGCCGGCCGCAGCGGGCCTCGATGTCCTTGTCGCGAGAACGAAAAGCATCGATCGCGACTTTCTCGAGCGCGTCGCGCACTTCCCGGTCCGCGTCGTCGTGCGCTACGAGGAAATCGAGCCGGTGCGCCGGCGGCGCATCGAGCGCCTGTTCGCCGCCGCGCAGCAGGTGCTCTCGGCGTGGGCGCCGGAACACGATGCGCGCGGGGCGCTGCGCGCCGCCTTCCCGGGCACCGAGCTCGAGGCGCTGCTGCGCGAGCTGCTCGCTCTTTACGGCGAGGAAACGCTCGCGCTCAGCCGCTCGGTGCGCGTGCCGACGCTGCTCAAGCCGCTTCGCGACGCCGCGGCGCGCCGCCTCGTCGGCGTCATGCATTCCGTCTCCGCGCGCCTGGCGAAGGAAGCCGCGGCGGCGATGAACTTACGGTAAAATTCAATGGTTTGGTGGGGTCCTGGGCGATGAAGCGCACCCGGCTGGTCGCCGGAAACTGGAAGATGCACGGCAACCGGGCGGCCAATGCGGCCTTGCTCGACGCGATCGTGCGCGGACAGGCCGGTGCCGAAGGCGCGGAATGCGCGGTCTGCGTGCCGTTTCCGTACCTAGCGCAGGCCGCCGAGCGCTTGCGGGGAACCGCGCTCGCGTGGGGCGCTCAGAACCTGAGCGAGCACGCGCAAGGCGCCTACACCGGCGAGGTCTCGGCAGCGATGCTGGCGGATTTCGGCTGCAAGTACGTGATCGTCGGGCATTCCGAGCGGCGCCAGCTCTTCGGCGAGACGGACCAGCAGGTCGCGGCCAAGTTCGCCGCGGCGCGCAAGGGGGGCCTCACGCCGATCCTGTGCGTCGGCGAGACCCTCGCGGAGCGCGAGGCGGGCAGGACGGAGCAGGTCGTGGGCAGGCAGTTGGATGCGGTTTTGAACAGTTCTTCATTTGAAGATGCAGTTCTCGCCTACGAGCCGGTCTGGGCGATCGGCACCGGGCGCAACGCCACCCCGGAGCAGGCGCAGGCCGTCCACGCTTTCCTCAGAAGAGAGGTATCTTCTGAAACCCCCATCCTGTACGGGGGCAGCGTAAAGGCCGCGAACGCCGCAGGGCTGTTCGCGATGCCGGACATCGACGGCGGTCTGATCGGCGGTGCGTCGCTGGTGGCGGATGAGTTTGTGGCGATCCTGCATGCGGCAGGATCGAAAAGGGTCAAGACATGAGCATGTGGACGAACGTTTTCATCGTGATGCACGTGGTGATCGCGCTGACGATCATCGGGCTGGTGCTGCTGCAGCACGGCAAGGGCGCCGACATGGGCTCGGGCTTCGGCGGCGGCGCCTCCGGCAGCCTCTTCGGCGCCACGGGCTCGGCGAACTTCCTGTCGCGCGCGACGGCCGTGCTCGCGACGATTTTCTTCGCGCTCAGCCTCGCGCTCGCGTACCTCGCGACGCATCGCACGACGACGGAGGCCGGCGGCGTGATGGACGCGGTGCGCCAGCAGCAGAAGCCCGCGCCGGCACCGGAGCAGAAGCCGGCCGCCGAGCCGGCCAAGCCCGCCGCGCCGCCCGCGGACGGTTCGACCGACAAGGCCGTGCCGCAGTAATTTTTGGGGGATAATCCAACGGTTTACGCCCACGTGGTGAAATTGGTAGACACGCTAGCTTGAGGGGCTAGTGGCCTAAACAGCCGTAGCAGTTCGAGTCTGCTCGTGGGCACCAGACTTATGCTCGCAGAATACTTTCCGATCCTGCTGTTCATCATCGTCGCGCTGGCCATCGGCGTCGCGCCGCTCGCCTTGGGCAAGCTGCTCGGCCCGAACCGCCCCGACCCGGAGAAGCTCTCGCCCTACGAGTGCGGCTTCGAGGCCTTCGAGGACGCGCGCATGAAGTTCGACGTGCGCTACTACCTGGTGGCGATCCTGTTCATCCTGTTCGACCTCGAGATCGCCTTCCTCTTTCCGTGGGCGGTGGTGCTGAACGACATCGGGCTCGCCGGGTTCCTGTCGATGATGCTGTTTCTCGCCATCCTGACCGTGGGCTTCGCCTACGAGTGGATGAAAGGAGCGCTGGAGTGGGAATAGAAGGCGTCCTGCACGAGGGCTTCGTCACCACCTCGGCCGACAAGCTGATCAACTGGACGCGCACCGGGTCGCTGTGGCCGATGACCTTCGGCCTCGCCTGCTGCGCCATCGAGATGATGCACGCCGGCGCGGCGCGCTACGACCTCGACCGCTTCGGCGTGGTGTTCCGCCCCAGCCCGCGCCAGTCCGACGTCATGGTCGTCGCCGGCACGCTGTGCAACAAGATGGCGCCGGCGCTGCGCAAGGTCTACGACCAGATGGCCGAGCCGCGCTGGGTGATCTCGATGGGCTCGTGCGCGAACGGTGGCGGCTACTACCACTATTCCTACTCGGTGGTGCGCGGCTGCGACCGCATCGTCCCGGTCGACATCTACGTGCCCGGCTGCCCGCCGACCGCCGAGGCGCTGCTCTACGGCATCGTGCAGCTGCAGAACAAGATCAAGCGAACCAACACCATCGCCCGGTAGATGACACCGAAGCTTCAGCGTCTTTTCGATGCCATCCAGGATCTCCACCCGGTCGAGCGCCTGGGCGAGATCACCGTCGAGGTCAAGGCGGCTGACTACAAGAGCGTCTGTGAAAAGCTGAAAGCCGAGCACGGCTTCGAGCAGGCGATCGACCTCTGCGGCGTCGACTACGCCGCTTATGGCGATCGGCCGCGCGAGGGGCTTCGCTTCGCGGCCGTGCTGCATCTCTTATCCCTGAAGAACAACTACCGCCTGCGCGTGCGCTGCTTCTGCCCCGACGACGAATTCCCGGTGCTGCCGTCGCTCGTCGAAGTCTGGCCTTCGGTCAACTGGTACGAGCGCGAGGCCTTCGATCTCTTCGGCATCGTCTTCGACGGCCACCCGGACCTGCGCCGCATCCTGACCGACTACGGCTTCGTCGGGCATCCCTTCCGCAAGGATTTCCCGCTCTCGGGCTACGTCGAGATGCGCTACGACCCGGAGCAGAAGCGCGTCGTCTACCAGCCGGTCACGATCGACCCGAGGGAAGTGACCCCGCGCATCGTGCGCGAAGAGAACTACGCG
>CBDDRQ010000009.1:0-2903 GCA_965233125.1 uncultured bacterium | reverse complement strand
CGCTCGATGATGGCGCGCGCCTCGCCCACCGCCCCCGGGTTGTCGCGCGCCGCCTGCATGATGTAGAGCGCGTTGCGGATCGGCGCGAGCGGGTTGCGCAGCTCGTGCGCGAGGGTGGCGAGGAACTCGTCCTTGCGCCGGTCGGCGGCGCGGATCGCGCCCTCGGCCTCGCGCCGCTCGGCCATCTCGCGCTCGAGGTCGGCGAGCATGCGGTTCAGCGTGTCGGCGAGCATGCCGATCTCGTCCTCGGTGCGCTTCTCCGCGCGCACCGAGAAGTCGCGCCGCTCGAATACCTGCCGCGCCGCGCCCGCGACGTTGAGGATCGGGCCGGTCACCGCGCGCTGCAGCCACACCGAGACGAGCCACGCCACCGCCAGCGAGAGCGCGAGCACGCTGCCCAGGATGAGGACGTAGTCCTGCACGCGCTCGCGCAGCCCGGCGCTCGAGCGCAGGAACACCGTGCCGAGGTCCTCGTCGGCGTCGGTGACGGCGTGGAAAATGGTCACCGAGTCGCCCTCGACGCGGTAGCCCGGCGGCCCGGCGCGCTCGGGGATGCCGCTCTGCCCGGCGCGCGCGTAGGAAGCGAAGAGCGTCCCGTCCAGCGCGTAGAGCGCGGCGAGCTCGATGTCGGGCCGCCCGCGCAGCATCAGCAGGTCCTGCTGCGCCGCCTTGGGGTCCTTGAACGCGAGCGCCGGGCCGCTCGCCCGGCCGACGATCTCGGCCTGGGTGCGCAGGTCGGCGAGGTGCGTCTGGCGGAAGGCGCGCACCTCGTAGAAGAGCATGGTGCCGGCGCTCACCAGCAGCGCGATCACGGTGGTGGCGATCACAACCGCCATGGTCTTGCGGCGCACCGAAGCGCCGATCCAGCGCACGAGGCTCACAGCTTGCCCTGCTTCACAATTTCCCCGGTCTGACGCTGCTCGCCACCGCGAGCATGCGCGAGCTGATCCTCAGCTCGCGCTGCTCGGCGGCGTCGACCGCCACCTCGAAGCGCAGGCGCCCCTCGGCGCGCACGAAGTTCACCACCGCGCCCTGGTCGAGGCCGCGCTCCGCGTCGCTCACCACCAGGATGCCGCGCGTGGGCGCGAGCCGCGCGAGCTGCGCGCTCGACTCGCGCCCGACGAAGAGCACGTGCACGCCGGCGAGGCTCGCGCCCTCGCGCAGGCGCACCGCCGCGACCGGGCGGCCCTGCACGACGCGGCCGGGGACGATGTCGCGCAACTCGCCGAGCACGTCGTCGGCGCCGAGCACGCCGATGACGATCGGCGAGTCGGGCCGCAGGAAGCTCGACTGCGGCCATTCGACGAAGGCGAGGAAGCGGAAGAGATACGCCGCCTTCACCTCGTGCTCGAGCGCCTGCCCGAAGGCGCAAAGGGGCACGAGAAGAACCAGAACGACAAGCTTTTTGAAAAGATCCCTCACTACAGGCCGATCCGCACCTTGAGGAACGCCGCGCGCTCGAACTCGGCGCCGGGAGACCATTCCACGTGGCGCGCGTCGAGCAGGTTCTGCAGCAGCAGCGAGAGCTCGACGTTGCGGCGCGGATGCCAGGCGAGGCGCACGTCGAGCGCGGTATAGGAGGGAACGCTGCGACCCTCGATCTCGGCTTGGTGCCGCAGCATGAAGTCGAGCTCGCGCGAGGCGCCGAGATCGAAGGCGGCGCGCAGCTTGCCCCAGCTCTCCGGGTCCGCGACTCCTCCCAGCTGCGCCTGCAGGTCGGTCGCCCCCGGCTTGAGCTTGAGCGACTGGTCGAGATGCACGGCGCCGGCGTCGATGCGCCACCAGTCGGCGCCGCGCCAGGTGGCCCAGGCCTCGATGCCGGAGGTACGGCCCTCGAGGTCGTTCGCGATGACCGGTCCCGCCGGCGACGGCGACAGCGTGCGCAGGTTCTCGTGCTCGTGGTGGAAGGCGGTGATCGTGAACGAAAGGTTCTGCGCGGCCTGCGCGCGGTAGCCGACCTCGAGCACGTTCGAGACTTCGGAGCGGAAGTCGGGCCCGCCGGCCACGACCCCTGGAATGAACAATTCCCGATCGAGGCGTGCGGGAGCGCGCACCGCGCGCGAGAGCGCCGTCCACAGGAGCTGGGTCGCCGTCGGCTGCCAGGCGAGGCGCGCGCTCGGCAGGAACTCGGTGCCGGTGTAGCTGTTCCTCTCGGCCTTGGCGCCGAGCGTGAGGTCGAGCCCGGGGCGCAAGCCGATCTCGTCTTGCACGAACACGTGCGCGCTGTTCAGCATGCGCTGCGCCGGGAGGAAGGCGAGCACGGGCGAGTTCTCGATCCTGTCCTCGTGCCGGCGCAGGCCGATGCCCCACAGCAGGCGATGGCGCCCGTAGGCGCGCAGGCCGTGCTGCACCTCGAGGTCGTAGGTGTCGAGGTCCTCCTTGAAGGTGCCGGGATGCTCGCGGTGCGTATGGTCGAAGTACCCCTGGATGCGTACCAGGCCGCCGTCGCCGAAGTCGCGCGCCCAGCGCCCGAGCAGGTTCAGGCCGTCGATGTCGCGTGCCGCGTTCGTCGCCTGGTCGATCTCGCCGCCGTAGAGGTCGCCCTGCAGCGTGAAGCCGTCGGCTGCCTTTCCCCAGTCGGCGCGGAAGCCGACCTGCGCATGGTCGGCCTGGTCGCGGTTGGACGCCCCGCCGGGAAGCGACGTCTCGTCGCGGCGCACCGCCTTCGCGTAGAGGCGGTAGTGGCCGCCGCCCTCCAGCGCGGCGCCGTGGCGCATCGCCAGTTGCCGGTCGGTGTTGCCCAGACCCGCGCTCGCGAGCATTCCTTGCGTAGCCGGAGCGCTCTTCGTGATCACGTTGATCACGCCGTTGACGGCGTTGGCGCCCCACAGCGTGGCGCCCGGGCCGCTGATGACCTCGATGCGCTCGACGTCCTCGAGCAGCACGTCCTGCGCGTCCCAGAA
>CBDDRQ010000008.1:0-10462 GCA_965233125.1 uncultured bacterium | reverse complement strand
CTGGCGCGATTCGGATCGCAGCCAATGAACGAAGAACCGGGCGCGTTGCAACTCGATGAAGGGGAAGGCTTCACCGACCTATCGTGCCAAAATCGCGAGGCATACCCTCGCCCTATTGCTTACGGCCGGCTAATGGGTGTCCCTGATTAGATTTGCTTGAGGAAGCCGACGAAGCGCTTGAGGCTCTCGGGAGGATCGCCCCGCATCTGCGCGAGGCGCGCCTCTTTCGCCGGGGTGTTCTCGGGGATCTCCTCGAGGGCGTCCGCCAGCATCTTCTCGTAGTCCTCGCCCACCGGGCAGACGTCGGCGCAGCGCCGGCAGCCGGTGACCACGCCGGCGCCGCGCAGGATGCTCTGCCAGAGGTTGAAGCTGTCCTCGGAGCGCAGGAGGTCTTTTCTCTTCTTCGCGTCGCTTTCCTGGATGATTTTTTCGAGATGCCCCGTGAGTTGGGCGAAGCCGTGCGGCGAGCGGTGCTTGTCGCAGGCCTGCCAGTCGCGGCCCCAGTGCTGGACGGCGTCGCCCGGGCAGGTCTTCAGGCAGCGGCCGCACGAGGGCCCGAGGCACAGCGCCTCGGCCATCGGCCGGTCGCACTCAACGTCGACGGAGCACAGCACCGCGGTGAGGATGACGCGCGGGCCGAACTGCGGGGTGAGGAGCTGCAGGTTGAGCCCGAGGGTGCCCAGGCCAGCTTCCACCGCGGCGTGCGGGAGGGAGAGCAGGGGCGCGAGATGCGCCTGCGGATCGTTCTCATACCCGGACGGATCCACATGGGTCGGCGGCACGATGAGCGCCGGGTAGCCGCACTCTTCCAGCCAGTAGACCAGCTCGAGCGAGGTCTCCTCGAGGTGCGTGAGCGCGAGCTCGTCGTTGTAGTACTTGTGCCGGTCGTCCCAGCGCCGGATGCGCGCAACGCCCTCGTTCAGGCGCTTGGCGAGCACGATGACGCGCCCGGCGTCGAGCGCGGTGATGTGCGAGGCGTCGATCGCCGCGCCGTCGGCGATGCCGGCGAGGTCGGCGCCCAAGGCGAGCGCCTTGGACTTTATCTGCGAAGAAGTAAGAGGCTGCTTATGAAATTTCATTCTGGCGCTTCTTGAATTCCTGCAGCTGCTTCGCGACGATGCCCTTGTAGCCTTCCTCGCCCACCCAGCGCACGTTCCATTCGGAAAGGCCGGCGACCGGTTCGCCGGTTTTTCTTGCCTGTTGAAAACGTTTGGCTATGGAAACCTTTTCTGGAGTCTTCTCCGGGATGTGCTTCTGCTGCTCGGCGAGGTGCATGTGGTAGTCGTTGCCGACCGGGCAGACCGCGAGGCAGCGCGGGCAGTCGCCGAAGGAGCCGACCACGCGCAGCAGCCCCTGCCAGAAGCCGAAGAGGTCGCGCGTTTTCAGCATCGCCGCGCGCTCTCCCGCCGGCGCGTCGATGACGCGCTCCATGAACTGCAGCATGGTCATGAAGCCGAACTCCTGCGCCTCGCTCGCGCAGGCGCGCTTGTCGATGCCCCAGTGCTGCACCGCGTTGGGCGGGCACGAGTGCAGGCAGCGGCTGCAGGACTCGCCGATGCAGACCTGCTCGGTGATGCGCTGGTCGGGCTCGAGCTCGAGCTCGGTGAGGATGCCGGTGAGGTACACGCGCGGGCCGAACTCGGGCGTGAGGATGTTGACCTCCAGGCCGAGGGTGCCCAGCCCCGCCTCGACGCCGAGGTGGCGCGTGGAGAGCCGCCCGTAGGAAGCGCGCTTGTAGCTCCAGTCGGTCTCCTGCGCCGCGGTGACGAAGGTCGGGTGCCCGAGGCGCTCGAGCTCGCCGGCGAGGCGGTAAGCGACCTTGTCCATCTTGCGCAGCACCAGCATGTCCATGTACTGCACCGGCACGTTGGTCTTCGCGCGAAAGGCGCCGGCGGGAATGCGCTGCACCAGAACCACCACGCTCTTCGTGTAGGGCGAGATGCGCTCGGGAGTCTGCGGCCAGCGCGGGTCGGGCGGAAAGGCGTTGAGCGTGGCGGCGGAAGCGATGCCGGCGAGGTCGGCGCCGAGCTCGAGCGCGCGGCGCTTGACCGCCGCGGCGTCGGGCTTGCCGGAGAGCGGCGGAGCGGCTGCGTCGCGCGGCTGGAAAGGCATTATCCTATTGTAGAATCAATCGAGGAGGAGGCACCCATGGTCAAGACCATCATCGGCGCGCTGGCCGCAAGCGCGCTCGTCACGTCCGCGCACGCCGCCAGTGAGCTGAAGATCGGCTACCTGTCCACGCTCTCGGGCCCGGCGGGCGGCATCGGCATCGAGGTGCGCGACGGCTTCAACCTGGCGCTGAAGATGAACGGCGGCAAGCTCGGCGGCCTGCCCACCGAGCTGGTGTTCGCCGACGACCAGCTCAATCCCGAGGTCGGCAAGCAGCACGCCGAGCGCCTGCTCAAGCGCGACCGCGTGAACCTGATGACCGGCGTCATCTTTTCCAACGTGATGCTCGCGGTGTGGCCCACCATCGAGCAGTCGAAGATCTTCTACGTCGCGCCCAACTCCACGCCCACGCGCATCTCCGGCGAAGGCTGCAGCCCGTACTTCTTCTCGGCGTCGTGGCCGAACGAGGGGCACCACGAGGCGGCGGGGCACTTCGCCACCTCGAAGGGCTTCAAGAACGCCTACCTCATCGCGCCCAACTACCCGGCGGGCAAGGACGCGCTCACCGGCTTCAAGCGCGGCTACAAGGGCAACATCGTCGCCGAGCTCTACACCAAGGTGAACCAGCTCGACTACTCCGCCGAGCTCGCGCAGATCCGCGCCGCCAAGCCCGATACCCTGTACGCGTTCCTGCCCGGGGGCATGGGCATCAACTTCCTCAAGCAGTTCGGCGCCTCGGGCCTGTCCAAGGAAATCCAGCTGGTGGTGCCGGGCTTCGTCTCCGACCAGGACATCATCCCCGCGGTCGGCGAGCCGATGCTGGGCCTGTTCGACACCTCGCACTGGGCGTACGACCTCGACAACGACGCCAACCGCAAGTTCGTCGCCGCCTTCGAGAAGGAGTACAAGCGCATCCCCTCGCTTTTCGCCGAGCAGGGCTATACCACGGCGCTCATCATCGACGCCGCGGTGAAGAGCGCCAAGGGCAGGGTCGAGGACGAGAAGGCCTTCCGCGCCGCGCTGATGGGCGCCCCCGGGCGCATCAAGTCGCCGCGCGGGGACTGGAAGTCGGCGCCCAACGGCACGCCGATCCAGGACTACTACGTGCGCCAGATCGTCAAGGACGACAGGGGCCGCATCGTGAACAAGCGCATCGGCACGGTGCTCACCAACCACGTCGACTTCTGGGCCAAAGACTGCAAGATGAAGTGAGCCGTCAGAAAAAAAGGGGTCAGGACCCTTTTCCGCTAGCGCGAGCGTAGGAAAAGGGTCCTGACCCCTTTTTTGTTTGCATGACCGCCACCCTTTTTCTCGAGCAGACCCTGAACGGCGTGCAGTTCGGGCTGATGCTGTTCCTGCTCGCCGCGGGCCTGACGCTCGTGTTCGGCATCATGGACATGATCAACCTCGCGCACGGCTCGCTCTACATGATCGGCGCCTACCTGATGGCGAGCATCGCGCAGGCGACCGGCTCGTTCTGGGTGGCGCTGCCGCTCGCGCTCATCGCCACGGCGCTGGTCGGCGCGGTCCTGGAGATCGCCGTCCTGAGAAGGCTCTACGAGCGCGACCACATGACGCAGGTGCTCGCCACCTTCTCCCTCATCCTCATCGCGAACGAGGTGGTGCGCATGATCTGGGGCTCGCAGCCGATCATGCTGAACGGCCCGGCCGGGCTCACCGGACCGGTCGAGCTCCCGGGCGGCATCCAGTACGCCTCCTACCGGCTGGCCATCATCGGCGTCGGCCTGCTCGTTGCCGTGCTCCTGTATTTCCTGGTCGCGAAAACCAAAGTGGGCATGCTGGTCCGCGCCGGCGCCTCCAACCGCGAGATGGCCGCGGCGATGGGCGTGGACATCCGGCGCCTGTTCACCGCGGTGTTCGCGACCGGCGCGGCGCTGTGCGGGCTCGCCGGGGCGATGCTCGGGCCGATCCTCGCGGTGCAGGTGGGCATGGGCGAGAACATCCTCATCCTCGCCTTCGTGGTGATCGTGATCGGCGGCATCGGCTCGATCCGCGGCGCTTTCGTCGGCGCGCTGCTGGTGGGGCTCGTCGACACCATGGGGCGCGCCCTGCTGCCGATCGTGTTCGCCACCCTGTTCCCGCCGCAGGTGGCCTCCAACCTCGGCCCTTCGCTCAGCTCGATCATGATCTACGTGCTGATGGCGGGCGTGCTCTTTTTCCGTCCGCAAGGCCTGTTCCCCGCCCGCGGATGAAGACAGCACTAGCCCTTTTCATTGCCGCGTGCGCTTTCCCGCTGATCATGAACGCGGCGGACCAGCAGTTCTACATCGGCTTCGGCGCGCGGGTGCTGATCTATGCCATGGCGGCGGCGAGCCTTAACCTGGTGCTCGGCTACGGCGGCATGGTGAGCTTCGGCCACGCGGCGTTCTTCGGCGCCGGCGCCTATGTCACCGGCATCCTCGCGGTGGAAGGCGTGCGCAGCGCGTGGCTCGCCTGGCCGGCCGCGGTCGCCGTCGCCGCGCTGGCGGCGCGCGTGATCGGGGCGCTGTCGCTGCGCACGCGCGGCGTGTACTTCATCATGATCACGCTCGCCTTCGCGCAGATGATGTACTACGTGTTCGTCTCGCTGAAGGCCTACGGCGGCGACGACGGGCTGTCGATGCCGGGCCGCTCGCCGCTCGGGCTGGGCCTCGACCCGAGGAACGAGATCACCTGGTACTACGTGGTGCTCGCGCTCCTCGCCGCCGTCCTCTACGGCCTTCACCGCATCGTGCGCTCACGGTTCGGCCGCGTGATCGAGGCCATCCGCGAGAACGAGCAGCGCGCCGGCGCGATCGGCTTCCCGGTGTACGGCTACAAGCTCGCCTGCTTCGTCGTCTCCGGCGCGATCGCCGGCCTCGCCGGCGCCCTCATCGCCAACCAGTCGGGCTACGTCGGGCCGGGCCTGCTGCACTGGGTGCAGTCGGGCACGCTGATGATCATGGTGATCCTCGGCGGCGTGGGACGCTTCTGGGGCGGCCCGATCGGCGCGGCCGTGCTGCTCACGCTGGAAGAAGTGATCTCCGGCAGCGAGTGGCTCGGGCCGTACGCGCTCCACTGGCAGCTGCCGGTGGGCGTGATCCTGCTCGCCATCGTGCTCTTCGCCCCCCAGGGAATCGCCGGGCTGCTCGAGCGCAAGCGCGATGCTTGAGGTTCGCGGGCTCACCAAGCGCTTCGGCGGCGTCGTCGCGGTCGACGCGGTGAACCTCTCGGTGCAGGCGGGCGAGGTGCATGCGCTCATCGGCCCCAACGGCGCGGGCAAGACCACGCTCATCGCCCAGGTGGCGGGGAGCCTCGCGGCCGACGCGGGGGAAATCGAGTTCCTGGGCGTGGAGCTGACCCGCAAGGCCCAGCATGCGCGCGTCCGGGCGGGGCTCGCACGCAGCTACCAGATCACCAGCATCTTCCGGCGCTTCAGCGTGCTCGACAACCTCGCGCTCGCGGTGCAGGCGAGGAGCGGCTCGAGCCTGTCCTTCTGGCGGCCGGTGGCCGGGGAGAAAGCGCTTTTCGACGAAGCCGCCTCGATCGCGGAACAGATCGGCCTTTCCGAAAAAGTCCGTTTTCTGGCGGCAAATCTCGCGCATGGCGAGCAGCGCGCGCTGGAGGTCGGCCTAGCGCTCGCGACGCGGCCGAAGCTCGTGCTGCTCGACGAGCCCATGGCCGGCATGGGGCCGGAGGAGTCGCAGCGCATGATCGGGCTCGTGCAGCGCATCCGCGCCAGCGTGACGGTGCTGCTGGTCGAGCACGACATGGACGCGGTGTTCCGCCTCGCCGACCGTATCTCGGTGCTGGTGAACGGGCGCGTCATCGCGAGCGGCGCGCCGGCCGACATCCGCCTCGATCCGGAAGTGAAGCGCGCCTACCTGGGGGACGAAGTTGCTGCAGGTTGAGAACCTCGAGACGGCCTACGGCGCCTCGCAAGTGCTGTTCAAGATAGACCTTCACGTCAGGGAAGGCGAAATGGTGACCCTGCTCGGCCGCAACGGCATGGGCAAGACCACCACGGTGCGCTCGATCCTGGGGCTGACGCGCGCGCGCGGCGGCACCATCCGCTTCCGCGGCAGACGCATCGAGCGCGAGGCGCCCGACCGCATCGCCCGGGCCGGCATCGCGCTCGTGCCCGAGGGCCGCCAGATCTTCCCCAACCTGAGCGTGCGCGAGCACCTCGTCGCCTTCGCCGCGAACCGCTCGGGCCGCAGGGGACCCTGGACGCCGGAGAAGGTCTTCGAACTCTTTCCAGCGCTTTCCCGTCGTTCGAACAACCTTGGCAACCAGCTCTCGGGGGGCGAGCAGCAGATGCTCGCCATCGGCCGCGCCCTGGTGACCAACCCCTACCTGCTGATCCTGGACGAAGCCACCGAAGGCCTCGCGCCGCTGGTGCGCGAGGAGATCTGGAACTGCCTGCGGCGCCTGCGCGCGGACGGCCAGACCGTGCTGGTGATCGACAAGTACCTCGAGCGGCTGGTGCGCCTCGCCGACCGCCACACCATCATCGAGCGCGGGCGCGTCGCCTGGCAGGGCAGCTCGCTCGAGCTCGACGCCGACCGGGACCTCTGGCACCGCTACCTGGGGGTGTAGCCCGGGAACGAAACCTGCTCTCCAACGGGCCATGGTCAAGCGAAAGAAGCCCACGACCGAGGAAGCCGTCGACGAAGCCGTGGAGGAGACCTTCCCGGCGAGCGACCCGACCTCCCCGTCCGTGCCTGCCAACACGGCCCACGACCGCGCCGAGCGCGGCGACGAGCCGCCGGAGCCCCCTACCCCGCCGAAGCGCTCGCCCGACTGGCTGCTGGAGAAGAAGTAGCACCCGGCAGGGCGCGCAGCCACTGCCAGGCACGCTCGTGGAAGTAGTAGGCCACGGTGTTCGCCATGGGCTCGACCAGCGCCAGCGCGCTCGCGATGCCGATGCTGCCGGTGATCAGGTAGGCGATGCTGAACGCCACGCTGAAGTGCACCAGGGCGAAGGTGACCGTCTTCGCCAGGGCGCCGTGATTGCGGATGAGGCTCATGGCTGCAATATGCGGCCGGGCGGTGCTGCGATCCAATGAAATTCCCTCATCGCGCGGATCGCTAGAATCCATGGCATGCGCTTCGGCGTCTTCGACTGGGTCGAGCATTCGGACACGCTTTCGCCGGCGCAGGTGTTCGAGCACAAGCTCGAGCTCGCCGCGGCCGCCGACCGGGCCGGGTTCCACGCCTGCCTGCTCGCCGAGCACCAGGGCACGCCGCTTTCCATCGACGCCTCGCCCAGCCTGCTGCTCGCGGCGATGAGCCAGCGCACGCGGCGCCTCCGCCTGGGCGCGCTCACCTTCTGCCTGCCCTGGTACGACCCCTACCGCTTCTACAACGAGGTGTGCATGCTCGACCAGCTCTCGGGCGGGCGCCTGGAGCTCGGGGTCGGGCGCGGCGTCTCGCCGATCGAGGCGCAGATCTTCGGCATGCAGGACATCGAAACCTCGCGCCAGCGCTACCGGGAGACCCTCGATTTCTTCTTTCAAGCCTGTGCAGCCCCGGCGGTCGACTACCGCGGCGTCAAGGTGGAGTTGTTGAACAAGCCCGTCCAGAAGCCCTATCCGCCGCTGTGGTTCCCGAGCTCGAACAAGGACTCGATCGAGTTCACCGCGCGCCACGGCTACCACACCGCGATCATCAGCAGCCACGCCGAGGCGAAGGCGCGGTTCGCACAGTATCGGGAGGTGTGGAACCGTCATAAGAACGATGCGGGCCGGCACAACGCCCATGTCGCCGAGCCCTTCCTCGCGCGTACGCAGCATCTCGTGATTGCGGACACGGAAAAACAGGCCGTGGACGCTGGCGTGGCCGCCTATGAGACCTGGAAGTCCCACATTCACCACCTGACGCGCAAGCACGGCCGGCCCGACGTGCTGCCGCTCGACCCGTTCGCCGAGGACTCGGTGATGCGCCTCATCGCCGGCACACCGGAAACGGTTCTCAACCAACTTCAATCTGTTTTAAAAGAAACCGGAATGACGTACCTGTTGTGCGTCTTTTCCTTCGGCAGCCTGCCGCCGGCGGCGGCGCTGCGCTCGCTCGAGCTCTTCGCGGCCGAGGTCAGGCCCCGGCTTTAGGCGCCCTTGCCGGCGCCCTTCCAGCGCTTCACCAGGCCGCTGTCGATGTCGAAGATATCGAGCACGCGGCCGATGTTGTGGTTGATGACGTCGTCGAGGGTCTTTGGCGCGTTGTAGAACGCGGGCATGGGCGGCGCGATCACCGCGCCGATCTCGGCGGCGCGCAGCAGCAGCCGGCAGTGCCCGGCATGCAGCGGCGTCTCGCGCGGCATGAGCACGAGCTTGCGGCCTTCCTTCAGCACCACGTCGGCGGCGCGCACCACCAGGGAGTCGGCGTACGAATGGGCGATGCCCGAGAGCGTCTTGATCGAGCAGGGCGCGACGATCATCCCGGCGGTGCGGAACGAGCCGCTCGAGATGCTCGCCGCGAGGTCCTGGTCGCTGTGCACCACGTCGGCCAGCGCCTCGACGTCCTTCACCTTCCAGCCGGTCTCGACCCCGATGGTGAGCTTGCCGCCGCGGCTCAGGATCAGGTGCACCTCCACGCCGCGCGCTTCGCGCAGCGCCTCGAGCAGGCGGATGCCGTAGATCGCGCCGCTTGCGCCGGTGACGGCGACGATGAGCCGGGTGGGTACGCGGGCCATTCGTGGCGATGATATGCGAACCAGGCAGTTATGTGCGATTTCACGCAAGTGGTGCAGCGCCACATCACCTTCGTCTCTCTGGAAACACCGGCAAAACAACTTGCGAACGCACGTATTTGGGTTTAGCGTTGACCGCATGTCGCAGCTTCCGCCACCGGCCTTCGAGCTGGAGCGCCATCCGTTCTTCTGGATCACGCAGGTCATCGGCGCGCGGGACCGGGCGCTCGCCGCGGCGCTCAAGGAGACCGATCTGCGCGTGCCCGAGTGGCGCGTCCTCGCCTCGCTCTTCGCCCGCAAGCGCCTGTCGATGAAGGAGCTCTCCGATCTTTCTTCGATCGACCGCACCACGCTCACCCGCACGGTGGACCGGCTGCAGCAGACCGGGCGCGTGACACGGCTCGCCGACAGCAAGGATCTGCGTATCACGCGCCTCGCGCTGACCGCTGCGGGGGAGCGCCTTTTCGCGCGCATCTGGCCGGCCGTGTATCGCATCAACCGCGCCGCGGTGGAAGGGCTGCCGCAGGGCGCCGTAGAGATGCTCGGCTGGACGCTGGAGCGCATGAAGACCAACCTGGACCGCGACATCGATGCCGCGGGAGAAGACGCCGCCTAGAAGGAGATTGCCATGCTGAGAGAACGCATTCCCGATCTGAGTCAGTTCGTCGAGCCCGATCGCGTGCGCAAGGAGGTCTACACCGACCCCGCCATCTTCGAGCTCGAGATGGAGCGCATCCACGAGACGGTGTGGATCTACTGCGGGCACGAGAGCCAGGTGCCCAGGGTCGGCGACTACTACACGCTGCAGATCGGCCGCCAGCCGATGATCATGGTGCGCGGCTCGGACGGCAGGATCTCGGTGCTCTACAACCGCTGCCCCCACCGCGGCAACATGATGTGCGGCGACCGGCACGGCAACACCGGCGAGTTCTTCCGCTGCTCCTACCATGCCTGGACCTTCCATCACGATGGGCGGCTGAAGAGCATCCCGATGATGGAGTCGGGCTATGCCGGCACGCGCTACGGCCGCGACAACCCCGACTGCAGCATGAAGCGCGCCGCGCGCGTCGAGAGCTACCGCGGCTTCGTTTTTGCAAGCTTGTCTTCCGACGGGGAAAGCCTCCTCGAATTTCTGGGCGAATCCAAGGTCGCCTTCGACGACATGTGCGACCGCGCTCCCGAGGGCGAGGTCGAGATCGTGCCCAACTGCTTCCGCGTGATCCAGCACTCGAACTGGAAGATCTTTCTCGAGAACCAGCTCGACGCGCTGCACCCCTCCGTCACGCACCAGTCCACCGGGCGAGCGGCGCACGATGTGGAGAAACTCATCGAGAGAAAAACCGGGAAAGCGCCGATCTCCTACCACATGCTTTCGGCCTTCGCGACGGTGACGATCGACAAGTGGGACAACTTCCAGACGCTCAACTATCCGCACGGCCACTGCATCCTGACGGGCTACATGGGCCTGCGGCCGCAGGACCCCGACACCCTCGCCTATGACAAGGTCATGATCAAGGCCTACGGGCAGAAGCGCTTCGAGGAGATCGTCGGCGTCAACATCCACCACGTGCTCATCTACCCGGGGCTCTCGGTGCAGTCGCCGCTGCAGCAGCTGCGCGCGGTGCGCCCGCTCGGCGTCGACCGCACCCTCACCGAGATCTGGCACTTCCGCCTGAAGGGCGC
>CBDDRQ010000007.1:0-4641 GCA_965233125.1 uncultured bacterium | reverse complement strand
GTCTGGGAGCCGCCGTGGACGCCCGATCGCATGAGCGCGGAGGCGCAGAGCCGCTTCGGCTGGTCCGGATGAGCGCGCCCTAGTGCCGCCGCGCTGGCGCCTGCCGCTGCTCGCGCTCGGCTTCGTCTCGCTGGCGCTGGGGATCGCGGGGGGGCTCGCGCGGCTCACCCCGTTCGGCTTCCTGCCCGCGGCGATCTCGCTGCATGGCGCGCTGATGGTGTCGGCGTTTTTCGGCACCGTGATCTCGCTCGAGCGCGCCGTGGCGCTCGAGCGGCCCTGGGCCTACGCGGCGCCGCTTTGCGCCGGCCTGAGCGGCATCGTGCTTCTGGCGGGCTTCGGCGTCGCCGGCATGGCGCTGATGGCCCTCGCCGCGGCGCTGTTCTTCGTCTCGAACGTCGTGGTCCTGCAGCGCCAGCGCTCCCTCGAGACCGCGACGCTGCTCGCCGGGGCGGCGGCGTGGCTCGCCGGAAACCTGATGGTGTTCTACGGCCAGGCCGCCGTGCCCTGGTGGATCGCCTTCTTCGCGCTGACCATCGGCGCCGAGCGCCTGGAGCTCTCCCGCTACCTCAAGCGCCCCCCGGCGGTGCGGGTCGCCTTCATGCTGCTCGCCGCGGCGATCCTGGTCCTGCCGCCCTTTCCGGCCGCCCTGGGCGCGGCGCTGGTGCTGGTCGCGCTGTGGCTGTCGGCCTTCGACCTGGCGCGCGTCACGGTGCGCCAGTCCGGCCTGCCGCGCTATGTCGCGGTGTGCCTGCTGGCAGGCTATTTCTGGCTGGCCGTGGGCGGCGCGCTGATGGCGCTGTCGGTCGCCTACGATGCGGCGCTGCACGCGATCTTCGTCGGCTTCGTGTTCTCGATGGTCTTCGGCCACGCGCCGGTGATCCTGCCTGCGGTGCTGCGGGTACGCCTGCCGTACAGCAGCTGGTTCTATTTCCCGTTGATGCTCCTGCATGCCTCGCTCGCCGTGCGGGTCGCGCTCTCCACCGCGGCCGGCGCCTGGGGCAACGCCGCGGCGGTCGCGCTTTTCATCGTCACTGCTGCTTTGATCTGCATCAAAGGGGTGCCGGCGCCGGCGCGATAGCGTGGCGCCATGAACGCCCCGATCCCGGGCACGACGCTCTTCGACGGCGCGCAGGCGCGCAAGGGCTACGCCCTCAACAAGATGTGCTTCTCCTTCAACGCCGCGGACAATCGCGCCGAGTTCCTGCGCGACGAGGACGCCTACTGCCGCAAGTACGGGCTGAACGACGCGCAGCAGGCCGCGATCCGCCGCCGCAACGTCCTCGACCTGATCGAGGCGGGCGGCAACATCTACTACCTGGCGAAGTTCGCCGGCATCTTCGGCCTGAGCGTGCAGGACGTGGGCGCGCAGCAGACCGGCATGCCGGTGGAGAAGTTCAAGGCGATGCTCGCCGCGAGGGGCCGCTAGCCATGGCGAGGATCGTCGGCGCGGTCACCACCTCGCACATCCCGGCGATCGGCTCGGCCATCGCCAGGGGGCTGCAGGAAGAGCCCTACTGGAAGCCTTTTTTCGGCGCCTTCGGTGCGGTGCATGCCTGGCTCGACCGGGTGCGCCCCGACGTCGTGGTGGTCGTCTACAACGACCACGGGCTGCAGTTCTTCCTCGACAAGATGCCGACCTTCGCCATCGGTGCCGCCGACGTGTACCGCAACGCCGACGAAGGCTGGGGCCTGCCGACGCAGCCGCCGTACCGCGGCGACGCGGCGCTCTCGTGGCACCTCGTCGAATCGCTGGTGGCGGAGGAGTTCGACCTCACCACCTGCCAGGAGATGCTCGTCGACCACGCCTTCACCGTGCCGCTCAAGCTGCTGTGGCCCGGCGCGCCGGCCTGCCCGGTGGCGACGGTGCCGATGGCGGTGAACACGATCCAGCACCCGCTGCCCACGCCCGCGCGCTGCCTGAAGCTCGGCCGCGCGCTCGGCCGCGCCATCGCCAGCTATCCGCAGGACCTGAAGGTGCTGCTGCTGGGCACCGGCGGGCTCTCGCACCAGCTCGACGGCACGCGCGCCGGCTTCATCAACCGCGGCTTCGACGAGATGTGCATGGCGGCGATGGTGGACGAGCCGGGTGCGCTCGCCCGCTACTCGATCCACCAGCTGGTCGAGGCTGCCGGCACGCAGGGCGTCGAAGTGCTCAACTGGCTCATCGCGCGCGCGGCGCTGCCGGGCCGCGTCGAGAAGGTCCACAGCAACTACCACATTCCCATTTCCAACACGGCATCCGGACTGATGGTGCTCGAAACATGCGCTTGAAAAACAGGATCGCAGTGGTCACGGGCGGGGCCACCGGCATGGGCCGCGGCGCCGCGCTGAAGCTCGCCGCCGAGGGCGCGGCGGTGGAGATCCTCGATCTGCAGGACGCGGGCGCGGTGTGCGAGGAGATCCGCAAGGCGGGGGGAACGGCGCACGCCACGCAGTGCGACATCACCGACGAGGCGGCGCTCGCACGCGCAGCGAAGACGATCGAGGACCGGCATGGCCGCGTCGACATCCTGGTCAACAACGCCGGCATCCTGCAGGGGCGCGTGCCCTGGCACAGCATCTCTCGCGGCGAGATGAACCGCTTCCTGCAGGTCAACTTCATGGGCTACTTCCTGACCACCAAGGAGCTCTACCCGCTGCTGAAGAAAAGCAAGGCGGGGCGGGTCATCAACGTCGCCTCGCGCACCTTCTTCCTCGCCAACCCAGGGCAGATGGCTTATGTCGCCGCGAAGGGCGCGGTCTGGGGCATGACGCGCGTGCTCGCCAGGGAGCTCGGCGAGGAGAACATCACCGTCAACGCGGTGGCGCCGGGCATGATCGCCACGCCGGGCACGCAGGCGCATTCCAAGGAAGAGGCCTTCGAGCGCGTCATGCAGAACCAGGCCATCAAGAAGCGCGGCAAGCCCGAGCACCTGGCGAACCTCATTGCCTTCCTCGCGAGCGACGAAGCCGAGATGATCACCGGCCAGTTCATGCTCGCCGACGGCGGCGGCTACCTGCACTGACCCTGGATCAGGTGAACTTGAGGCTGCGGCCGCGCAGCTGCTCGATGTAGTGGCTGTTCGGGCAGAAAAGCCGGTGCGGGAGCCCGCCGCCGGAGAACGCTTCGTCGCAAAGCGCGGTGCTGCGGCACTCGAGACAGCGCTGCGCGGCCAGCGTGGCGTCGCGCGCCTCGGCGAGCTCCATCGGTTCCGCGAACGCGGCGCCGCGGAGGCGCATCAGCTTGTCTAGGCGCATGGTTGATAGTCTGGCATTGCCGGCGCGCCGCGGCTTGACGCAGGTCAACCGTGCATCGTCAGGCCGCCGGAGACCGAGATCACCTGGCCGGTGATGAAATCCGCGTCGTCGCTCGAGAAGAACAGCACCGCGCCCGGGATGTCTTCTGGCTTGCCCAGCCGCCCGATCGGGATGGCGCGGCGGTAGGCCTCGCGCAGCTTGTCCGGATTGCCCGCGCCCTGCATGAACTGCTCGAGCATGTTCGTTTCGGTAAGCCCGGGGCACACCACGTTGAGCCGCACGCCCTTGCCCGCCAGCTCGCGCGCCAGCGTCTTGGTGAGCGCGATGATGCCGCCCTTGCAGGCGGAGTAGGGCGCCTCGCCCGAGGAGCCGACGCGCCCGGCGTCGGAGGCGACGTTCACCACCTTGCCGCGGCCGCGCTCGACCATGCCGGGGAGCACGCAGTGCATCAGGTTCATGGCGCCCAGCAGGTTGATCGAGATGATCTTGTGCCAGAACGCCGGGTCGGTCTTCAGGAACGGCTTGAACATGTCCCAGCCGGCGTTGTTGACCAGGATGTCCACCGGCCCCGCCGCGTCCACCGCCTTCTTTACGGTCGCGTAGTCCGTGATATCCACCGGTGTCGGGGAATTTATATCAAAGACAATCGTTCTCACGCCTTCATCGCTGAACCGCTGCACGATCGCGGCGCCGATCCCGGCGGCGCCGCCGGTGACGATGGCGGTCTTTCCCTTCAACCCTTTCATCTCATTTCTCCATTGGTATTACGGCGGTCGCCTCAAGCTCGATCTTACCGGGAGAGTCGAGCAGGTCCGAGACGAAGATCATGCTCATCGCGGGATAGTGGCGGCCCATCAGCTCGCGCCAGATCCTGCCGAGCTGCGCTCGCGCGGCGAGGTAGGCCGGCTTGTCGCAGCAGTACGCGGTGATGCGGCAGATGTGCTCGGCCTTGCCGCCCGCCTCGGCGAGCACGGCAAGAATGTTCACGAGGGCCTGCCTGAACTGGGGAACGATTTCTGAAGATTCAAAAACCTGATCCGCGGTCCATCCCACCTGGCCGGCGACGAACACGATGCGCCCGGTCGCTTCGATGCCGTTGGCATACCCGACCGGCGGCTTCCATCCCCGGGGGAGCAGCGTCCTCATTCGTTCATGCGCGGCGGGTCGGGGTCGTCGTCCCAGCCCTCGGCGGGCTTCGGCACCTTCTTCATCCACTCCCGGATGAGGCGCACGTGCTCCTTCTCGTCCCCGGCCATCTCGCGCGCCGCCTCGCGCACCTGCGCGGGCGCGCGGCTCTCCGCCGCGATGCCCTCGTAGTACTTCTGCGCCTCGATCTCGCAGCGCAGCGCGATCTCGAGCGCATGCCAGGGCTGCATCAGGTAGTGCAGGGAATCGAACGGCGCA
>CBDDRQ010000006.1:0-4330 GCA_965233125.1 uncultured bacterium | reverse complement strand
GCGACCGGCAAGATCCAGCGCTTCCGCCTGAAAGGAGAACTGCAATGAGATTCGATGGCAAGACCGCGGTCGTCACCGGCGCCGCCTCCGGCATCGGCCGCGCCACCGCCGAGGCGTTCGCCAAGGCGGGCGCGCGCGTGCTGCTGGCGGACATCAACGACGAGGCGGGCGAGGCGGTTGCCGGGGCGCTCCAGGCGCAGGGCTGCGACGCCGAGTATTTCCACGTCGACATCACCGACGCCAAGTCGATCGACGGCTTTCGCGCCGCGGCGCTCGCCAACGGCGGCAAGGTCGACATCGTCGCCAACGTCGCCGGCTGGGGCCGCACCGAGTCGTTCGTCGAGAACAAGCCCGAGTTCTGGAAGAAGCTGATCGACCTCAACTTCCTGGGCACCGTGATGGTGACCCGCGCCTTCGTCGAGGACATGATGCAGCGCCGCTCGGGCCGCATCGTGTGCGTGGCGAGCGACGCCGGCCGCGTCGGCAGCCTGGGCGAGACCGTGTACTCGGGCACCAAGGGCGGGGTCATCGCCTTCACCAAGGCGCTCGCGCGCGAGATGGCGCGCTACGACGTCACCGCGAACTGCGTGTGCCCCGGCCCGACCGACACGCCGCTCATGGCCGCGGTGCCCGACAAGATCAGGGACGCGTTCGCGCGCGTGACGCCGATGCGGCGCCTCGCCAAGCCCTCGGAGATCGCCGACGCGATCCTCTTCTTCGCCGGCCCGCAATCGGACTTCGTCACCGGCCAGGTCCTCTCGGTGAGCGGCGGGCTCACCATGGCCGGCTGAAAGGAGCCTCATGTACAGCCTGAAAGCCGCCGACTGGCAGCCCAAGCACTTCCGCTGGGAAGTGAAGGATCGCGTCGCGACGATCACCCTGAACCGCCCCGAGCGCAAGAACCCGCTCACCTTCGAGAGCTACGCCGGGCTGCGCGACACCTTCCAGCGCCTCAACCACGCCGACGACGTGCGCGCGGTGGTGTTCACCGGCGAGGGCGGCAACTTCTGCTCCGGCGGCGACGTGCACGAGATCATCGGCCCGCTCACCAGGATGGAGATGCCGGAGCTGATGCGCTTCACGCGCATGACCGGGGCGCTGGTGCGCGAGATGCGCACCTGCCCGCAGCCGGTGGTCGCCGCGGTGGACGGCGTCTGCGCCGGCGCGGGCGCCATCATCTCCATGGCGAGCGACCTGCGCTACGCCACGCCGGAGGCGAAGACCGCGTTCCTCTTCGTGCGGGTCGGCCTCGCCGGCTGCGACATGGGCGCCTGCGCCATCCTGCCGCGCATCATCGGCCAGGGCCGCGCCTCCGAGCTCCTGTATACGGGAAGAGCCATGACGGCCGCCGAAGGCCTCGCCTGGGGTTACTTCAATGAAGTGATTCCGGCCGATCGAGTTCTCGCCCACGCCCAGACGGTCGCAACGAACCTGGCCGACGGGCCGGCGTTCGCGCACGCGATGACGAAGAGGTGCCTGCACCAGGAATGGAACCAGACCATCGAGCAGGCCCTCGAGACCGAGGCCGAGGCGCAGGCGATCTGCATGCAGACCAAGGACTTCGAGCGCGCCTACCAGGCCTTCGCCGCCAAGCAGAAGCCGAAGTTCGAGGGCGACTAGGAGCCGCGCCGCGGAATGAGGATCGACGCCTTCACCCACATCTTTCCGCGCGCGTACTGGGAGCGCATGCTGCGCCTGCTGCCCGATGGGCGCGACATGCACAAGCGCGTGCGCGCCATCCCGAGCATCGTCGAGCTCGACGCGCGCTGGCGCATCATGGACGAGTTCGGCGGCGACTACCGGCAGGTGATTACCCTGGGCTCCCCGCCCGTCGAGGACTTCCCTTCTTCCGTGGAGCTGGCGCGCATCGCGAACGACGGCATGGCAGAGCTGGTGAGGCGCTACCCGGAGCGCTTCGCCGGATTCGCCGCCTCGCTGCCGATGGACGACGTCGACGCCGCCGCCGACGAGGCGCGCCGCACCATCGATCAGCTCGGCGCGCTCGGGGTGCAGGTGTTCACGAACATCGGCGGCCGCCCGCTCTACACGAAAGAGACCCTGCCGCTTTTCGACCTGATGGCCGGATACGACCTGCCCGTGTGGATGCACCCGGCGCGCGGCGCCGCCTTTGCCGACTACGCCGGCGAGCCGAAGAGCCGTTACGAGATCTGGTGGACCTTCGGCTGGCCCTACGAGACGAGCGTGGCGATGGCGCACATGGTGTTCGGCGGCCTGTTCGACCGCCATCCGCGCTTCAAGCTCATCACCCACCACATGGGCGGCATGGTGCCCTACTTCGCCGGGCGGGTCGGCCCGGGCTGGGACCAGCTCGGCAAGCGCACCTCGGACGAGGACTACGGGCCGCTCCTCGAGGCGATGCGCGCCAAGGGCAAGCGGCCAATCGACTACTTCCGCAATTTCTACGCCGACACCGCGCTCTTCGGCGCGCTGGAAGCGACGCGCTGCGGGCTCGACTTCTTCGGCGTCGACAAGACGCTCTTCGCCTCCGACGCGCCCTTCGACCCCGAAGGCGGGAGCCTGTACATCCGCGAGACGCTGCGCATCATCGACCGCCTGGACCTCTCCGCGGCGCAGCGCGAGGCCGTCTACGAAGGCAATCTGCGGCGGCTCTGCAACGGCAGGCTGCGCGTCAACTGAAGCAGAATGGCGGGATGAAACCCGCCGCGCTGGTCGTCTCGTTCATTCTCGCATCGCAGGTCGCGCAGGCGCAGGATTGCGCGCCCGCGAGCTGGCTACGCCTCGACGGCGCGCGGCCGGCGGCGGTGGCGCCCGGCGAGCTCCTCGACGACGCGGCGCGGCGCGAAGTGGTTCTGCTCGGCGAGACGCACGAGGACGCCGACCACCACCGCTGGCAGCTGCATACGCTCGCGGCGCTGCATTCGCGGCGGCCCGACATGGCGCTCGGCTTCGAGGCGTTCCCGCGCCGCGCGCAGCCGGTGCTCGACCGCTGGGTGGCGGGCGAGCTGACGGCGCAGCAGTTCCTCGCCGAGGTGCGCTGGGACGAGGTGTGGAACCTCGGCGCCGAGCTCTACCTGCCGCTCTTCGAGTTCGCGCGGCTGCACCGCATCCCGATGCTGGCGCTCAACGTCGACCGGAAGCTCACCCGGGCGGTCGCCGAGAACGGCTGGGACGGCGTGGCGGAGGCCGAGCGCGAGGGGCTGTCGCGCCCGGCGCCGCCGCCGCCGGCGTACCGCGAGGAGCTCGCGCGCGCGCACCGCGAGCACGGCGAGAAGACGCCGCTCGCCAACTTCATCGACGCGCAGCAGACCTGGGACCGCGCCATGGCCGAGGCGCTGGCGCGCCAGCCGCGGCGCCTGCTCGCGGTCGGCATCGTCGGCAGCGGCCACCTGCGCCACGGCCACGGCGTCGCGCTGCAGCTGCGCGACCTCGGCGTGCGCCGCGTCGCCACGCTGCTGCCCGTCGAGCCGGCGCAGTGCGGCAAGCTCGCCGCCGGGCTCGCCGACGCCGCGTTCGTGCTGCCGCCGCGGCCGGCGGCGAAGCCGCCCCCGCCGCGGCTCGGCGTGCGGCTCGAGCAGCAGGGCGACGCGGTGCGCCTCGCCGAGGTGGTGCCGGGCAGCCTCGCCGAGCGCACCGGCCTGCAGGCGGGCGACCTCGTCGTCGCCGTCGCGGGAAAGCCCCTGAAGAAGGTGGGCGAGCTGATCGCCGCCGTGCGCGCGCAGCCGGCCGGCACCTGGTTGCCGCTCCAGGTGGAACGCGGCGGCGCGACGCGCGAGCTCGTCGTCCGCTTCCCGTCGGCGCCATGAGCCGCTGGCTCGCCGGCCTCGTGAGGCGCCCGCTCGCTGGCGCCGTGGCGGCGGTTTCGCTCGCCTGCGCCGCCGCCGAGCCCGACCTCGTCCTCGACGTCCGCCTCGACCCCGCCTCGCGCGAGCTCGCCGCGACCGCACAGCTCGCCCGGCCGCCGCTCGACTTCCGCTTCGCGCCGCACGAGTCGCTCAAGGTGCGCCGCACGACGCGCCTCCCCGGTGGCGCGCTGCGCATCGAGTACGCCGGCGTGCTGCCGGCGCTCGACCGCGGCATCGACTTTCGCGGCGTGCTGCAGGCGCTGCCGCCGATGGCCGCGCCGGAGGGCAGCTTCCTCGGCTCGGGCAGCGGCTGGTATCCGCAGCCGGCGCCGCTCTTCACCTATCGCGTCAACGTGGAGGTGCCAGCAGGCCAGCGGGCGCTCGTCGCCGGGCACCTGGTGGCGGAGAGGGCCGCGGACGGAAGCTACCGGGCGCTCTTCGAGCATGCGCATCCGGCCGAGGGCATCGACCTCATGGCGGGCCCTTACGAGGTGAGCGAGCGGTTC
>CBDDRQ010000005.1:0-11124 GCA_965233125.1 uncultured bacterium | reverse complement strand
TCGCCGTCGATGACCCAGTTCCAATCGATGCCGCCTCGCTTGAGTACATAGCTGATGATCCCGATCGAGGGCGCAAAAAGGAAAGCCCACAGCACGCCGGCAATCGCAGGCGCGACGGCGTACGGCCAAATCAGCAGCGTCTTGTAGGCGAGGGCACCGCGCAGGACACGGTCGGCCATGGTGGCGAAGAGCAGGGAGATCGCGATGCCCGAGAACGCGACCAAAGCGCTAAACACCGCGGTCGTGCGAAAGGAGGCGAGATAGTTGGAGTCGGCGAACAGCTCCTTGAAGTTCTGCAGGCCGACGAACTCCGTGTGCAGGCCGAACGGATCCTGCAACTGGAGCGAAAACCAGGCCGCCTGCGCCGCGGGCCAGAAGAAAAAAACCAGCGTTACCGCGATTTGCGGCGCGAGCAGCGCGTAGGGCAACCACGCCGAGCGGAAGACGACGCGCTTTTCCATTCCGCCCGGCGCGACCTGCTATCTGCTTACTGTTTGTTGGCCGCCTCGAACTTGCGCAGGATCTGGTTGCCGCGCCTGACCGCATCGTTCATCGCGGTCTTGGCGTCCTTCTTGCCGGCGAATACGGATTCCATTTCCTCCTCGATCACCTCGCGCCCCTGCACGAAGTTGCCAAAGCGGAGACCCTTGGAGTTCGCGGTCGGCGCCTTGTTGGTCAATTGCTTGATCGTCGTCTCCGCACCAGGCTCCTTCTGGTAGTAGCCCGATTTGCGGGTCAACTCGTAGGCTGCCATGGTAATCGGCACATAGCCTGTGCCGGTGTGCCATTCCATCTGCACCTCGGGCTGCGAGAGGAAGGCCAGGAACTTGGCCACGCCCTTGTACTCCGCGGGCTTCTTGCCCCCCATGACCCACAGCGAAGCTCCGCCGATGATCGAGTTCTGTGGCGCGCCCTTTACATCGTCGTGGTACGGAAGGAAATGCGCCGACCAGTCAACCTTGCCGGCCTTCTTGATGCCCGCCTGCGCGCTGGCGCTGCCGGTGAACATTGCGCACTCGCCGCTCGAGAACTTCGCGTCGCCCTGGTTGGTGCGCCCGGCGTACGTGAAGAGGCCTTGCTTCGCCATGTCGCCCAGCATCGCGATATGGCGCACGTGCAGCGGCGAGTTCACCGTGAATTTGGTGTCGAAGCCGCCCATGCCGTTCTGCTTGGTGCCGATCGGCACGTTGTGCCAGGCGCTGAAGTTCTCCACGTGAACCCAGGAGGGCCAGGCGGTGGTGTACACGCACTCTTGCCCTGCCGCTTTCAGCTTCTCCGCGGTGGCGCGCAGCTCTTTCCAGGTCTTGGGCGCCCTGGGCTCGAGGCCGGCCTTCTTGAATGCATCCTTGTTGATATAGAAGAGCGCGGTCGAGCTGTTAAAGGGAAACGACAGCATATTTCCCTTCAGATCCGTGTAGTAGCCTGCGACGGTCGGCAGGTACGCCTTCGGGTTGAAGGGCTCCTTCGCGTTGCGCATCACGGTCGCCACGGGAACGATCGCCCCCTTGGCCGCCATCATCGTGGCGGTGCCCACCTCGAAGACCTGGAGAATGTGCGGCGCATTGCCGGCGCGGAACGCCGCGATCGCCGCCGTCATCGAAACCGGGTACTGGCCTTTGTAGACGGCCACGACCTTGTAGTCCTTCTGGCTGGCGTTGAACTTGTTGGCGAAGTCGTTGACCCTCTCGCCCAGCGCCCCTTGCATCGAATGCCACCACTGGATTTCGGTCTGCGCATGGGCGGCGGACGAAAACGCCGCCGTGACGGCGAGCGCCGCGATGGATGATCTGATCTTCATTGGTTCCCCTCTCTTGGATTCGAAACGCCAATTACACGTCCTGAAGATTATTCTACTGTGACAGACTTGGCCAGATTCCTCGGTTTGTCGACGTCCGTGCCCCTCGCAAGGGCCGTGTGGTAGGCGAGAAGCTGCAGCGGCACGGTATGCAGGATCGGGGAAAGCAGGCCGTAGTGCTCCGGCAGGCGCACCACGTTCACCCCGGCCGAGGGCGCGATGCGCGTGTCGGCGTCGGCGAAGACGTACAGCTCGCCTCCGCGGGCGCGCACTTCCTGCATGTTCGACTTGAGCTTCTCGAGCAGGGCGTCGTTGGGGGCCACGGTCACCACCGGCATCTCGCCGGTGACGAGCGCGAGCGGGCCGTGCTTGAGCTCGCCCGCCGGGTAGGCCTCGGCGTGAACGTAGGAGATCTCCTTCAGCTTGAGCGCCCCCTCGAGCGCGATCGGGTAGTGCAGCCCGCGGCCGAGAAAAAGGGCGTGCTCCTTCTTCGCGAAGCGCTCGGCCCAGGCGATGATCTGCGGCTCGAGCGCCAGCACCGCGCCGAGGGCGGTCGGCAGGTGGCGCAGCGCCCGCATGTGGATTTTCTCGTTTTCGGGACTCAGGCGTTTGCGCAGCTTCGCCAGGGTCAGGGCAAGCAGGAAGAGCGCCGTCAGCTGCGTCGTAAAGGCCTTGGTCGAGGCCACCCCGATCTCCACGCCGGCGTGCGTCAGGAACTGCAGGCGGGTCTGGCGCATGAGCGCGCTCGAGCCGACGTTGCACACCGCCAGCGTGCTCTGCTGGCCGAGCGATTGCGCGTGCTTGAGCGCCGAGAGCGTGTCCGCCGTCTCGCCCGATTGGGAGATCACCACCACCAGGGCGCGCGGGTCCGGCACGCTCGCGCGGTAGCGGTACTCGCTCGCGATCTCGACGTTGCAGGCAACGCCCGCAAGGTCCTCGATCCACTGGCGCGCGACCAGGCCCGCGTAGTAGCTGGTGCCGCAGGCGAGCACCAGGATCGAGCTCGTATTCCCGAATATCGCCTTTGCGTCCGCGCCGAACAGCTCCGGCGTGATGCCGGCCACGCCTTCCAGCGTGTCGGCGACCGCGCGCGGCTGCTCGAAGATTTCCTTCTGCATGAAGTGCCGGTAGGGGCCGAGCTCGACCGCGACACCCGTGGCTTTTACCCGCCGCACCTCCCGCGAGACGGGTTCGCCCTCGGCGTCGACGACGCGCCAGCCCTGGCCGTCGATCCGCACGACGTCGCCTTCCTCGAGGTAGGCGATCTGCTCGGTGGTGCCGGCGAGCGCGAGCGCGTCCGAGGCGATGAAGTTCTCGCCCCCGCCCACCCCCACGACCAGCGGGCTGCCGGCGCGCGCGCCGACGACCGTGCCGGGCTCCTTCTTCGACACCACCGCGATGGCATAGGCGCCCTTCAGCTCGCGCACGGCACGACGCACGGCGTCGAGGAGGTCGCCCTGATAGAGGCTGTGCACGAGGTGGGCGATGACCTCGGTGTCGGTCTGGCTGGCGAATCGATAGCCTTTCGCCTGCAGCCCCGCGCGCAGCTCGTCGTGGTTCTCGATGATGCCGTTGTGCACGACGGCGACCTCGTCGCGGGAAACGATCGGATGGGCGTTCTCCGTGGCCGGCGCGCCGTGCGTCGCCCAGCGGGTATGCGCCACGCCGGTCGTGCCACGGGTGTCCCTTACCCTGGCAGCCAGATCCTCGACGCGCGACACCGTCCTCACCAGGCCGATGCCGTCCTTGTCCACCAAGGCGATGCCGCAGGAGTCGTAGCCGCGGTATTCGAGCCGGCGCAGCCCCTCCACCAGGAGGGGCACGATGTCGCGGCGGGCCGCCGCGCCGACGATGCCGCACACGCGCTAGCCTTTCTTCTTCGGCGGCTTCCAGCCGGGGACCGACACCTGCTTCGCGCGCGCCAGCGTGAGTTGCCCTGCGGGCGTGTCCTTGCTGATCGTGGAGCCGGCGCCGATGTAGGAGCCGCGCGCGATGCGTACCGGCGCGACCAGGGTGGCGTCGGAGCCGATGAAGCAGTCGTCCTCGATGACGGTGCGGTGCTTCGCGGCGCCGTCGTAGTTGCAGGTGATGGTGCCGGCGCCGACGTTGACGCGCGCGCCCACCTCGGCATCGCCGACGTAGGCGAGGTGGTTCGCTTTCGAGGCCACGCCCAGGCGGCTCGCCTTGATCTCGACAAAGTTGCCGATATGCACCTCGTCGGCGAGGTCGGCGCCCGGGCGCAGGCGGGCGAACGGGCCGACGCGGCAGCGCGCGCCGATGGCGGCGCTCTCGAGGTGGCTGAACGGAAAAACCTCGCTCTGGGCGCCGACCGTGACGTCGCGCAGGACGCAATTCGCGCCTACGCGCACGCCCTCGCCCAGCGTCACGCGCCCCTCGAACACGCAATTGACGTCGATCGAGACGTCGCGGCCGCACTCGAGCGCGCCGCGCACGTCGATGCGCGCGGGATCGGCGAGGGTCACGCCGGCCTCGAGCAGGCGCCCCGCCTCCAGCTGCTGGCAGTGCCGCTCCAGCCCGGCGAGCTCGCCCTTGGAGTTGACGCCCGCCACTTCCCACGCATCCTCGGCCTTGACCGCGATCACGGGAACGCCCTCGGCGACCGCCAGGGCGACGATGTCGGTGAGGTAGTACTCCTTCTGCGCGTTGCGGTTGGTGATCTTCTTCAGCCAGCCGGCGAGGCGCTGCGCTCCGAGCGCGAAGAAGCCGGCGTTGATCTCGCGGATCGCGCGCTCCTCCGCTGAGGCGTCCTTGTGCTCGACGATGCGCGCCACGCGGCCCGCGTGGTCGCGCACGATGCGGCCGTAAGCGCCCGCATCGCCGGGCTCGGCGGTCAGCACCGCAACGCCTCCGCGCGCGGCCTCGAGCAGCCGCCGCAACGTCGCCTCGCGCACGAGCGGAACATCGCCGTAGAGCACGAGGACGTCGCCATCGCCCTCGAGCTGGGGCATCGCCTGCTGCACGGCGTGCCCGGTGCCGAGCTGCTCGGCCTGCAGCGCCCACGCGATGCCGCGATCCGGGAAAGCGGCGCGCACCGCTTCCGCTCCATGGCCGTGGACGACGACGATCCTGCGCGCATTCAGCGCACGCGCCGTGTCGAGGACGTGAGCGAGCAGCGGCCGGCCGGCGAGAGGGTGCAGCACCTTGGGCAGGCTGGAGCGCATGCGCTTGCCCACGCCCGCCGCGAGAATCACGATTTGTAGCGCCATCCGTTTGAATCCGTGCCGATTCTATCGTTTTCGCCTAGACTCGGCGGCATGGACCAGGAGTATTTGGAGATCCTTTTCCGCCTGGTGGCGGCGCTCGGCGCCGGCAGCCTGATCGGGCTGGAGCGCAGCCACCGCGGCCGGCCCGCGGGCTTTCGCACGCACGCGCTGGTCTGCCTCGCCTCGACCCTGCTGATGCTCGTCACGGTGTACGAGACGCATTGGATGCCCGACAGCAGCTCGACGCGGGTCGTGCTCGATCCGACGCGCATGGCGCAGGGCATCATGACCGGCATCGGCTTCGTCGGCGCCGGGGCGATCATCAAGGAAGGCTTCACGGTGCGCGGCCTGACCACCGCGGCCTCGATCTGGGTCACGGCGGCGATCGGCATCCTGACCGGTGTCGGCTTCTACTTCGCCGCCGTCATCGGCACGCTGCTCGCGCTGGGCACGCTGTCGCTTTTCCGCTGGATCGAGGCGCGCCTGCCGACCGAGACCTACGCCAACTTCATGGTGCGCTTCTCGCGCGAGGCGGCGATGCCCGAGCCGGAGCTCATCAAGGCCGTCACCCGACACGGCTTCTCGGTGCACAACCTCACCTACCGGCTCGCCTCCGAGGGAACGCAGTTCGAGTACCGCATGGTCTTGCGCAGCATGGGCCGCGAAAGCGCGCGCGCGCTGTCCGACGACCTGCGCTCGAACCGCGCGGTGCTCGAGTACCGGATCGCGCCGACCAGCGATTGAGCCGGATCGACGCCGACGCCGCCCGCCGCCTCGCCGGCATCGCGCTCGCCAACGTCGCGCGCCCTTACCCCCACAAGCTCGATCACCTGCTCACCGCGGCAGGCGAGGCGCTCGACCACCGCCGCATCCACCCGGCGTTCTACGGCAGCTACGACTGGCATTCGGCGGTGCACATGCATTGGACGCTCGCCAGGATCTGGAAGGCGTTTCCGGAGTTGCCTGACAGGCAAGCCATCGGCGAGTTGCTCGATGAGCATCTCGCTGTATCCTCGATCGAGGCGGAGCTCGCGTACTTTCGCGGTCCCGCGGGGCGGACATTCGAGCGCCCGTACGGCTGGGCCTGGGTGCTCAAGCTTCAGGCGGAGCTGACCGGCACGCGCTGGGACAAGGCTGTCTCACCGCTCGCCGCCGAGCTCGCCACGCGGCTCGCCCAGTACCTTCAGGCCCCGTACCCCGTGCGCGCGGGGAGCCACGGCAACAGCGCCTTCGCCTGCGTGCTCGCCCTCGACTACGCGCGGGCCGCCGGTGATCGCGCGCTGTCAGCGGCGATCGAAAGGGCTGCCCGCACCTGGTACCTGCAGGATCGGGAGGCGCCGCTCGCCTACGAGCCGTCGCTCGACGATTTCCTCTCGCCGTCGCTCATCGAGGCGCTCCTCATGCAGGAAGTCTTGCCGTCCAAGGAGTTCAGCGCGTGGCGCAGCGGATTCCTGCCGGCGGGCGTCGGACCGCTCGCCCAACCGCCGCGGGGATTCGATCGCGCCGACGCCAAGCAGGTGCATCTGGACGGGTTGTCGTTGTCGCGCGCCTGGTGCTTGCGCCGCCTGAACCACCCGGAACCGGCGGAGCGCCACCTGGCTGAAGCCCTGCCGCACGTGGCTGCCGACTACGTCGGCGCCCACTGGCTCGCCTCCTTCGCCCTCCTAGCGCTGACCGAGGGCTAGCGCGGCAGCTCGGAGGACCCCATCAGGAATTCGTCGACGGCGCGCGCGCACTGGCGGCCTTCGCGAATGGCCCACACCACGAGCGACTGGCCGCGGCGCATGTCGCCGGCGGCGAAGAGCTTCGGCACCGAAGTGGCGTAGGCGCCGTGCCCGTCGGTGGGTGCCTTGGCGTTTCCGCGAGCGTCGCGCTCGACGCCGAACTCCGCGAGCAGCGACTGCAGCGGCGAGACGAACCCCATGGCGAGCAATACCAGGTCGGCCGGCAGCTCGAACTCGGAGCCTGCGACCTCCACCGGCTTGCCGTCGCGCCATTCCAGCCGCACCGCCTTCAGCGCCTTCAGCCTGCCGTTCTCGCCCATGAACTCCTTGGTGGCGACCGACCAGTCGCGGCTGGCACCTTCTTCGTGCGAGGAGGAGGTGCGCAGCCGCGTCGGCCAGTACGGCCAGACCGGGTTGCGCTCGACGTCGGGCGGCATCGGCAGCAGCTCGAACTGCGACACGCTTTTCGCGCCGTGGCGGTTGGACGTACCCACGCAGTCCGAGCCTGTGTCGCCGCCGCCGATGATGACGACGTGCTTGTCGGTGGCCCACAGCTCGTCGGCAACCATGTCGCCGGCGACGCGGCGATTCTGCAGGGGCAGGAACTCCATGGCGAAATGCACGCCTTCGAGATTGCGCCCGGGAATCGGCAGGTCGCGCGGCTGCTCCGAGCCGCCGGCCAGCACCACGGCGTCGAACCCCGAGATCAGCTTGGCGGCGGACATGCTCTCGCGGGCATCGCTGACGATGCCCTTGCCCGGCGGCTGCGTGCCGACGAGGACGGCGCTGCGGAACTTCACTCCTTCGCTGCGCATCTGCTCCAGGCGCCGGTCGATGACGCCCTTGTCGAGCTTGAAGTCGGGAATGCCATAGCGCAGCAGGCCGCCGATGCGGTTCGACTTTTCGAAGACCGTGACGGCGTGCCCGGCGCGCGCGAGCTGCTGCGCGCAGGCGAGCCCCGCTGGCCCGGAGCCGACCACGGCGACTTTCTTGCCGCTCTTCGCGGCCGGTGGCTGCGGCCGCACCCAGCCTTCCTCCCAGGCCTTGTCGGCGATGGCGTGCTCGATCGACTTGATGCCGACCGCGTCTTCGTTGATGCGCAGCACGCAGGATTCCTCGCAGGGCGCCGGGCAGATGCGGCCGGTGAACTCGGGGAAGTTGTTGGTCGAGTGCAGCACCTCGATCGCCCGCTGCCAGTCCTGGCGGTACACGAGGTCGTTCCAGTCGGGGATGATGTTGTTGACCGGGCAGCCCGACATGCAGAAGGGCACGCCGCAGTCCATGCAGCGCGCGCCCTGGATCCCGGCCGCCTCGTCGGAGAGGCGCGCGTAGAACTCGCGGTAATGCTTCTTGCGCGCTTCGGTCGGCTCGTGCGGCTCCTCGAGCCGCTCGAACTCGAGGAACCCTGTGATCTTGCCCACTACGCCGCTGCCTTGGTCTTCGCCGCGAGCTCGGCCAGCGCGCGCCGGTACTCTCTGGGGAATACCTTCACGAACCGCGGGCGATAGCTCGCCCACTGCTCGAGTACTTCCTTGCCGCGCTTCGAGCCGGTGTAGCGCACGTGGTTCTCCACCAGGCGCCTCATGGTGGCGTCATCCTCGGAATCGGGCAGCACCGGCTCCAGATCGACCATGGCGGGATTGCAGCGCTTGGCGAACTCGCCTTCCAGGTCGAGCACGTAGGCGAAGCCACCCGACATGCCGGCGGCGAAGTTGCGGCCGGTGGCGCCGAGCACCACCACCAGCCCGCCGGTCATGTACTCGCAGCCATGGTCGCCCACGCCCTCGACCACGGCGCGGGCGCCGGAATTTCTCACCGCGAAGCGCTCTCCGGCGACGCCGCGGAAGTACGCCTCGCCGTCGATCGCGCCGTAGAGCACCACGTTGCCGGTGATGATGTTCTCGGTCGGCTCACCGCGGAACTTCGGCGAGGGCTGCACCGAGATGCGCCCGCCGGAGAGTCCCTTGCCGCAGTAGTCGTTGGTGTCCCCGACCAGCTCGAGGCTGATGCCGCGCGCGAGGAAGGCGCCGAAGCTCTGCCCCGCGGAGCCGGCGAAGCGGATGCGGATGGTGTCCTCGGGCAGGCCCTCGTGGCCGTAGCGCTTCGCCACCTCGTGCGAGAGCATCGTGCCGACCGTGCGGTTGATGTTGCGGATCGGCATCTCGATCGACACCTTCTCGCGGCGCTCGAGCGCCGGCTGCGCGAGCTCGATCAGCCGGTTGTCGAGCGCCTTTTCGAGTCCATGATTCTGAGCTTCGTTGTTGAAGCGAGAAACCTCGGGGGGCATCTTCGGCATGGCGAAGACGCGCGAGAAGTCCAGGCCTTTCGCCTTCCAGTGCGCGATGCCCTTCTTGACGTCGAGCAATTCCGTTTGGCCGATCAATTCATTCAAAGTGCGAACGCCCAGGCGGGCCATCAACTCCCGCGCTTCCTCGGCGACGAAGAAGAAGTAGTTCACCACGTGCTCGGGCTTGCCCTCGAACTTGCGCCGCAGCACCGGGTCCTGGGTCGCGACGCCGACCGGGCAGGTGTTGAGATGGCACTTGCGCATCATGATGCAGCCCTCGACCACCAGCGGCGCGGTGGCGAAGCCGAACTCGTCGGCGCCGAGGATGGCGCCGATGACCACGTCGCGGCCGGTCTTCATCTGGCCGTCGACCTGGACCGCAATCCTTCCCCTCAGGCGATTGAGGACGAGCGTCTGCTGGGTTTCCGCGAGGCCCAGCTCCCACGGCGTGCCGGCGTGCTTGATCGAGGACCACGGCGAGGCGCCGGTGCCGCCGTCGTGGCCGGCGATGGTGACGTGATCGGACTTCCCCTTCGCCACGCCAGCGGCGATGGTGCCGACGCCGATCTCGGAGACGAGCTTCACCGAGATCGCCGCCTGCGGGTTGGAATTCTTCAGGTCGTGGATGAGCTGGGCCAGGTCCTCGATCGAGTAGATGTCGTGGTGCGGGGGCGGCGAGATCAGCTCCACGCCGGGGGTCGAGTAGCGCAGCTCGGCGATGTACTCGGAGACCTTTTTTCCCGGCAGCTGCCCGCCCTCGCCGGGCTTCGCGCCCTGGGCGATCTTGATCTGCAGCATCTCGGCGCTCGCCAGGTACTCCGCGGTAACGCCGAAGCGCCCCGAGGCGACCTGCTTGATCTTCGACTTGAGCGAATCTCCCTCGCGCAGCGGCAGGTCGACCTCGACCCGGCCCTTTCCCAGCCTGCTTTGCAGGGACTCGCCCGCCTTGACCGGCGCGTAGCGGCGGCGATCCTCGCCGCCTTCGCCGGTGTTCGACTTGCCGCCGATGCGGTTCATCGCGATCGCGAGGATGGTATGCGCCTCGGTCGAGATCGAGCCAAGCGACATGGCGCCCGTGGAGAAGCGCTTGACGATCTCGGCGGCCGGCTCGACTTCCTCGATCGGCACGGGCTTGCGCGCGTCGAAGCGGAACTCGAACAGGCCGCGGAAGGTCTTGTGGCGCTCGGACTGGTCGTTGATGAGCGCCGCGTACTCCCGGTAGGTCTCGTACGAGTTCGCGCGTGACGCATGCTGCAGCTTGGCGATCGCGTCCGGTGCCCAGGTATGCTCCTCGCCGCGCACGCGCCAGGCGTACTCGCCGCCCGCGTCGAGCATGGTGGCAAGCAGGGGGTCGCGCTCGCCGAATGCCGCGCGGTGCGTGCGGATCGCCTCCTCGGCGACGTCGAAGACATCGATGCCTTCGATGTTCGAGGCGGTCCCGGTGAAGTACTTCTCGACGATGGACCTCGCCAGCCCGACCGCCTCGAACTGCTGGGAGCCTGTATAGGACATGTAGGTGGAGATGCCCATCTTGGACATCACCTTCTTCAGCCCCTTGCCGATCGCCTTGACGTAGTTCTTGACGGCCTTGCTTCTCTCTTGTGAAGTTTCAAGAAGCGTTTCCAGCGCGAGGTACGGGTGTACCGCTTCGGCGCCGTAGGCGCCGAGCAGCGCGAAATGGTGCACTTCGCGCGCGCTGCCGGTCTCGACCACCAGGCCGGTCGAGGTACGCAGTCCCCTGTAGACCAGGTGCTGGTGGATCGCCGAGAGCGCGAGCAGCGCGGGGATCGCGACGCGCTCGGCGTCGACCAGCCGGTCGGAGAGGACGATGATCGAGTAGCCCGAGCGCACCGCGTCCTCGGCCTGCGCGGCGAGCGAGGCGAGGCGCGCCTCGACCGCTTCCTTGCCCCACGCCACCGGGTAGGTGATGTCCAGCTCGCAGGCCTTGAACTCGCCGGCGGTGTAGCGCTCGATGTGCCGCACCTTCTCCATCTCGTAGAAATCGAGCACCGGCTGCGTGACCTCCAGCCGCAGCGGCGGGTTCATCTCGTCGATGCCGAGCAGGTTCGGCTTCGGGCCGATGAAGGAGACGAG
>CBDDRQ010000004.1:0-21257 GCA_965233125.1 uncultured bacterium | reverse complement strand
GTCGAAGCGGTAGGGGTAGTGCGAATCGCGGTTGCGCGCGCGCTCGGGCGCCGTGGGCACGAGCGCCACGCCCTCGCCGATGGCGCGCGCGAGCCGCTCGCGGCGTTTGCGGTAGATCGATACTTCCTCAGCGATTTTCATCATTCGATGCCAGATGCGCGCGCAGCTCGGCGAGCCGCTCCGCGGTGCCTACGTCCTGCCAGAGGCCGGTGTAGAGCTCGCCCGTGATGTGCTCCTGCTCCGCCGCCGCGCGCAGCAGCGGCGCGAGCGGTGCTTTTTCGCCCGCGGGCACGCTCGCCACGAGCGCCGGCGACATCACGGCAATGCCGCTGTAAGTGTAGCGCGGCGCAGGCGCGTTGCCGACCACGTGGCGCTCGAGCGTGAAATCGCCCTTGGGGTGGTGCGGCGGGTTCGGGATGAGGACGAGGTGGGCTACGCGGTCTTTCAAAGAAAAACCCTCGAGCAGCGAAAAATCATACTCGCAGTAGATATCGCCGTTCACCAGCAGGAAAGGTTCGGCGCCCAGGAGCGCGCGCGCGTTGGCGATGCCGCCCGCGGTCTCGAGGGGCTCGGGCTCGCGCGACCATGCGATGCGCACGCCGTAGCGCGCGCCGTCGCCCAGAGCCGCGACGATCTGCCCGGCGAGATGCGAGACGTTGATGACCACCTCGCGCAGGCCGCTCGCGGCGAGGCGCTCGAGGTGCCAGCCGATGAGCGGCTTGCCGCCCGCTTCCACCAGGGCCTTCGGGATCCTCTCGGTGAGCGGCCGCAGCCGCTCGCCGCGCCCGGCGGCGAGGATCATCGCCTTCATTCGATCTCGTCGAGCAGCCGCAGCAGCGGCGCGAGGGCGGCGTAGCGCCCCGCGACGCTCCTCGCGTAGGCGATGAAGCGCGGCGTGTCCTCGAGGTACTTCGGCTTGCCGTCGCGGTAGTTGATCCGCGCGAAGATGCCGAGCACCTTGAGGTGGCGCTGCAGCCCCATCCATTCGAAGGCGCGCCAGAACTCGCCGAAGTCGGGCTCGACCGGCAGCCCGGCGCGCTTCGCCTTTTCCCAGTAGCGCACGCTCCAGTCGAGCACCTGCTCGTCCTGCCAGCTGACGAAGGCGTCGCGAAAGAGCGAAACCACGTCATAGGTGATCGGCCCGAGCACCGCATCCTGGAAGTCGAGCACGCCGGGATTGGGCTCGCACACCATGAGGTTGCGCGGCATGTAGTCGCGATGGACGTAGACCACGGGTTGCGCGAGCGCGCTCTGCACGAGCAGGCGGAAGGTGCTTTCCAGAGAATTTTTTTGCACTTCTGTCAGTTCTTTCTTGAGATGCGCGCCGATATACCACTCCGGGAACAGATTCATTTCCCGCCGCAGGAGCGCCTCGTCGTAGGGCGGCAGCGCCCCGGGGCGCGTGGCGAGCTGCCAGCGCACGAGCGCATCGGTGGCGTCGCCGAAAAGCTGCGGCGCGCTCGCGGCGTCCAACGCCTGCAGGTAGGTGCGCTTGCCCAGGTCGGAAAGCAGCAGGAAGCCCTGGTCGAGGTCCTGCGCGAACACTTCCGGCGCGTTCAGGCCGGCCTCGCGCAGCATCCCCGCCACGCGCACGAAAGGCCGGCAGTCCTCCTTCTCCGGAGGCGCGTCCATCGCCACCGTGCTGCGCCCGTCGTCGAGCTGCACGCGCCAGTAGCGGCGGAAGCTCGCGTCCTCGGAAGCGGGGGTGAGGCCGAAACGCTGGTCGTGGAGCTGCGCGGCGAGCCAGCGCTCGAGCGCAGTGCGCCGTGCATCGGCGTGTATCATTGAAAATTCTAACGAAAAAAAGCCTGTGCGCCGCTCCATGCCGTATCGTTTCGCGACGCTGGCTGCCGCGCTCGTCGCCGCCGCGCCAGTGCTCGCGCAAGACCAGGGCGCGCTCGAGCAGGGAGGCACCACCATCGACGCGGAGCGCATCGAGGGCGTGAGCGACCTCGAGGTGAGCGCGACCGGCGCGGCGGAGATCCGGCGCGACGAGGTGAGGATCTTCGGCGAATCCCTGCGCTACAACCGCGAACTCGGCACCGCGGAAGCCGAAGGCGGCGTGCGACTGCAAAGCGGCGCCGATCGTTTTTTCGGCCCGCGCCTGCAGTACAACACCCTGGACGACACGGGCACTTTCGAGCAGCCGCGCTACCTGCTGCAGCGCGACCGCACCGCGCGCGGCGGCGCCGACCGGCTCGACATCCTCGGCAAGGACCGCTACCGCTTCACCAACGCCACCTACACGACCTGCCAGCCGGGCCAGGAGGACTGGCGGCTCGAGGCCGCGGAGCTGGAGCTCGACTACGTCGAGGAGGAGGGGCGCGCGACGAGCCCGCGTCTGCGCTTCTTCGACCTGCCGATCCTCGGCGCGCCCTTCGTCACCTTTCCGCTCGAGGACCGGCGCAAGAGCGGCCTGCTCACGCCCTACTACGCGCAGACCAGCACGCGCGGGTTCGAGTTCGGCCTGCCCTGGTACTGGAACATCGCCCCCGAGCGCGATCTCGTGCTCACGCCCGTTACCATGGCGAAGCGAGGCTTCCAGCTCAAGAACCACTTCCGCTACCTGGACTCGCGCTACGCCGGCGAGCTCAGGCTGGAGCTGCTGCCCGACGACAAGGCCTTCGGCGACTCGCGCACCGGGGTGTCGTGGCAGCACGCGCAGACGCTGCGGCCCGGCCTCTCCGCCCAGGTGGACTACAACAAGGTCTCCGACGACCGCTACTTCGTCGACCTCGCCAGCCAGGTGAAGCAGGTCTCGGTCGTCAACCTGCCCCAGGACGCGGTGCTCACCTATGGCGGCGCCTTCGGCTCGACGCCCTACAGCCTGCAGGCGCGCGTCAACCGCTTCCAGACCCTGCAGGACCCGCTGGCGATCATCGTGCCGCCGTATCACCGCGTGCCGCAGCTCAACTTCAGCACCGCGGGCTACGACATGGGCGGCTTTGCCGACGCCACGCTGCCCCTGGAGTACGTGCGCTTCACGCATCCGACGCTGCTCGAGGGCGCGCGCCACGCGCTCAGCCCGACGCTCTCGGTGCCCTTTCTCGCGCCCGGATGGTTCGTGACGCCAAAGGCCGGCGTGCGCCACGTCGGGTACGACCTCGACCTGGCCCCGGGGGTGCAGCCCGCCTCGCCCAGCGTGTCGATCCCGTGGTTTTCGCTCGACAGCGGCCTCGTGTTCGACCGCGACGCACGCTGGTTCGGCGAAAGCCTGACGCAGACCATGGAGCCGCGGCTCTATTACGTCTACGTGCCCTACCGCAACCAGGACCAGCTGCCGGTGTTCGACACGGCGCTGGGGGATTTGAGCTATCCGCAGCTGTTCACCGAGAACCGCTTTTCCGGCGGCGATCGCTTCGGCGACGCGAACCAGGTGACGGCTGCGCTCACCTCGCGCTTCCTGCACGCGAACGGCCAGGAGGCATTCCGCGCCACGATCGCGCAGCGCTACTACTTCGAGAACGAGCGCGTCGGCCTTACGCCGGCCTCGCCGCTGCGCAGCTCGACCGAATCGGACGTGCTGGCGGCGATCGGCGGGCGGCTGTTCACCAACTGGACCTTCGACGCCGCCACGCAGTACAGCCGCATCCAGCAGCGCATGGAGCGCTATGCGGTGGGCGCGCGCTACTCCCCGGAGATCGCCAAGGTGATCAACGCGAGCTACCGCTTCCAGCGCGAGACCATCCGCCAGATCGACATCTCCGCGCAGTGGCCGGTGGCGGCGGGATGGTACGGCGTCGGGCGCTACAATTACTCCCTGCTGGACAGCCGGCTGCTCGAGGGCCTGGCGGGCTTCGAGTACAACGCGGGCTGCTGGGTGTTCCGCGCGGTCGTGCAGCGCGTCCAGGCGGCGACCGAGGTCGCTTCCTCGGCGCTCGTGTTCCAGCTCGAGTTCAACGGCGTGGGCCAGATCGGCACCGACGAGGCGGTCGAGCTGCTCAAGCGCAACGTGCCGGGCTACTCGGTGACCAATCCCGCCGACCCGCGGCTCGCGCCGCCCAGCGTGCGGCCGCGCTTGCCGTTCGAACAGGTGTACTAGATGCCCAGGCTTCTGCTGTTCTTTCTCGTGGCTCTTGCGGTCTCGGCGGCGCGCGCCCAGGGCGTCAGCCTGCTCGACCGCATCGTCGCCGTGGTCAACAAGGAGGTCGTCACGCTCTCGGAGCTGAACGACACCATCGCGACCGCGGAGCGCCAGCTGCGCCGCGCCAACACGCAAGCCCCGCCGCGCGAGGTGCTCGAGCGCCAGATGCTGGAGAAGCTGATCCTCGACAAGGCGCAGCTGCAGCTCGCGCGCGAGCGCGGCATCCGCGTCGACGAGGTGCAGCTCGACCGCGCGGTGCAGCGCATCGCCGGGAACAACCGCATGACGCTCGCGGCCTTCCGCCAGGCGCTCGAATCCGACGGCGTGCCCTTCGAGGGCTTTCGCGAGGACCTGCGCGTGCAGATCATGCTCTCGCGCCTGCGCGAGCGCGAGGTCGACGACAAGATCCAGGTGAGCGACACCGAGATCGACCTCTTCCTCGAGGAGATGAAGGCGCGCCCGGGCGAGGGCGCGGAATACAACCTCGCCCATATCCTGGTGCGCGTGCCGGAGCAGGCGAGCCCGGAGCGCGTCGAGGAGGCGCGCGCCAAGGCGGCGAAGGCGCTCGCCGAGGCGCGCGCCGGCGAGGATTTCAGCCGCCTCGCGGCGGCCTACTCCGACGCTCCCGACGCGATGCGCGGCGGCGCCATCGGCTGGCGCGCGCACGAGCGCCTGCCGGAGCTCTTCGCGAGCGCGCTCGCGAAGATGAACGCGGGCGAGGTGAGCGAGCTGCTGAGGAGCCCGGCGGGCTTCCACCTGCTCAAGCTGGTCGACCGGCGCGGCATCGCCGTCGCCAACGCGCCGGTGGCGCAGACGCGCCTGCGCCACATCCTGGTGCGCACCAGCGAGGCGGTGTCCGAGAGCGAGGCGCGGCGCCGGCTCGAGGACCTGCGCAGCCGCATCGTCAGCGGCGCCGCGGACTTCGCGGAAATGGCGCGCGTGCATTCCGACGACGCCACCGCCGGGCGCGGCGGCGAGCTCGACTGGGTCTACCCCGGCGACACGGTGCCGGACTTCGAGCGCGCCTACCAGGAGCTCAAGGTCGGCGAGGTGAGCGAGCCGGTGCGCACGCCCTTCGGCTACCACCTGATCCAGGTGCTGGAGCGTCGCTCCGCGGACGTGTCCCCCGAGCGCCGGCGCCTGCAGGCGCGCATGGCGCTGCGCGAGCGGAAGTCCGAGGAGGCGTACCAGGAATGGCTGCGCCAGCTGCGCGACCAGATCTACGTCGAGCTGCGGCTTGAGGAACGCTAGGCCCGTCATCGCCCTCACCTCGGGCGAGCCGGCGGGCATCGGGCCCGAGCTCAGCGCGAAGATCGCGCGCGAGGACCTGCCGGCGCGCATCGTCGCCATCGGCGACCGCGCGCTCCTCAATGCTGTTGAAGTAGAGCATGTTCCGCTACGGCGGCCGAGCGTGCCGGGAAAGCTCGATCCGGCCAACAGCCGCTACGTGCTGGAGGTGCTCGACCGCGCGATCGACGGCTGCTTGCGCGGCGAATACGACGCGATGGTCACCGCGCCGGTGCAGAAGAGCGTCATCAACGACGCCGGCATTGCCTTTACCGGGCACACCGAGTACCTCGCCGAGCGCGCGCACGCCGGGCACGTGGTGATGATGCTGGTTGGCGGCGGCCTGCGCGTGGCCCTGGCGACTACGCATTTGCCTCTTTCCGACGTTCCGAATGCAATAAACAAGAATCATCTTTTGAAAACCATGCAGGTGCTTGACCACGACCTGCGCACGCGCTTTCGCATCGCGCGCCCGCGCATCCTGGTCTCGGGCCTGAATCCGCACAGCGGCGAATCCGGCCACCTCGGCCGCGAGGAAGTGGACGTCATCGCGCCGGCCATCGCCGCGGCGGTTGCCGCCGGCATCGACGCGAGCGGCCCGATCCCGGCGGACACCCTGTTCGTGCCCGATCGCCTCGCGAAGGCCGACTGCGCGCTCGCCATGTACCACGACCAGGGGCTGCCGGTGCTGAAGTACGCGAGCTTCGGGCGCGGCGTCAACGTCACGCTCGGGCTGCCGTTCGTCCGCACCTCGGTCGACCACGGCACCGCGCTCGACCTCGCCGGCACCGGACGCGCCGACGCCAGCAGCCTCCTCCAAGCGGTGAAGCTCGCCATTGAGCTCGCATCGCCCGCGTAAGAGATTCGGTCAGCATTTCCTGCACGACGCGGGGGTGCTGCGTCGACTCATCGAAGCGATTTCTCCTTCCGCAAAAGACTTCGTTGTCGAGATCGGGCCGGGGGAAGGCTCGCTTACCCGGCTGCTGCTCGAAACGCCAGCGCATGTCGAGGCGATCGAGCTCGATCGCGACCTCGCCACAGGGCTCAAGAAGGAATTTCCCGGATTGGCGCTGCATGTGGGCGATGCGCTGGACTTCGACTTCGCCGTTTTTCCCGAAGGCTTCCGCGTGGTCGGCAACCTGCCCTACAACATCTCGACGCCGCTCCTCTTCCACCTGGCGCGCCATGCCTCGCGCGTGCGCGACATGCACTTCATGCTGCAGCTCGAGGTGGTCGAGCGGATGGTGGCGGCGCCCGCGACGCCCGAATACGGCCGCCTCTCGGTCGCGCTGCAGGCGCGCTTTCGCATGAAGAAGCTCTTCAACGTCCCGAGCGGCGCCTTCCGGCCGCCGCCGAAGGTGCGCTCGGCGCTGGTGCGCCTCGAGCCGCTCGCCGAGATGCTGGAGATCGACGCAGACCTGCTGCGCAAGGCATTCTCGGCGCGGCGCAAGCAGCTGCGCAACGCGCTGCCGCTCCCCCCCGGGGACTATGAAAGGCTCGGCATCGATCCGCAGCGGCGGCCGGAAACGCTTTCCCCCGCGGACTTCGCGCGCATCTCGGCCATGGTGAAAGGGGCCGGGAGGACCTGAATGCTTCCGATCGGAAGCATTTACCGGTCGCGGTCCGCCTTCATGCGCTGCGCTTCCGCGGCGAAGAACCAGCGCACGTAGCCGACCATCGCGCAGGCGCCCACCGCCCAGGCGACGAAGGCGAGCACGCTGAACAGGAGCGAGACCAGCCAATACTCCTGCGCGAGTACCGCGGCCCCCGCGGCCGCCGCCAGGCCGGCGAGGCCCATCAGCATCGGCTGCCAGCGGCTAGCGCCGGGTGCGAGCAGCGAGCGAAGGTAGCCGCGCACTAGCCGCGCTTGCGCTCGATGAACTCGATCTTGTAGCCGTCGGGGTCCTCGACGAAGGCGATCACGGTGGTGCCGCCTTTTACCGGGCCGGCCTCGCGCGTCACCTTGCCGCCCTGCTGCTTCACCTTCTCGCAGGCCTTCGCGACGTCGGGGATCTCGATCGCCACGTGGCCGAAGGCGCTGCCGAGATCGTAGCGCTCGACGCCGTGGTTGTAGGTGAGCGCGAGCACCGCGGCGCGGTCCTCGGTGTCGTAGCCGACGAAGGCGAGCGAGTACTTCTGCTCCGGGCGCTCGGTGGTGCGCAGGAGCTTCATGCCCAGCACCTCGGTGTAGAACTTCACCGAGCGCTGCAGGTCGCCGACGCGGAGCATGGTGTGGAGGATTCTCATGGTCTGCCTTTCAGGATGGGTAGGGCGGCGCCGGCGAGCTCGAGCCGCTCGCGCGCGGCCCGCCAGTCGGGATACAGGGAGGTGACGAGGCTCCAGAAGCGCCGCGAGTGGTTCAGCTCGACGAGGTGCGCCACCTCGTGCGCCACCACGTAGTCGGCGAGCGCGGGCTCGAGATGGACCAGGCGCCAGGAGAGCCGGATGGAGCCGTCCTCGTTGCACACGCCCCACTGGGTGCGCGCGTTGGAGAGCGCGAGGCGGGGCGCCGGCCGCCCGAGGCGCGCCGCGTAGTGCGCGGCGCGCGGGCGCAGCACTTCCAGCGCGGTGGTCTTCAGCCAGGCGACGAGGTGCCTGCCGCCCGGGACGCCCAAGGTGCCGCCGTGGCGGTGCACCGGGCCCGGGCGCACCCGAAGCTCCACCGATTCGCCGAGCAGGGGAAAGCGCTCGCCGCTCTCGACGCGCAGCACGGCGGGGCGCGGCGCGGCCGCCCACTCGTCGAGCTTCGCGACGATCCAGCGCTGCTTGGCGCGCAGGAAGCCCTCGATCTCCCGCCAGGGCGCGCGCAGGGGCGCGGCGACGCGCAGGCCCTCGCCGTCGATGCTGATGCCGATGGTGCGGCGCCGGCGCCGGGCGAAGCGGTACTCGACGAGCCGCCCGGCCAGCTCGATCAGCAAAGCGCCTTCTGCTGTTCTTCGATCCATTTCTCCGCCATCGAGTTGATCGTCTTGGGGTCGCGCTGCGCGGTCTCGATCGCCGGGCCGATGCGCACGGTGACCGTGCCCGGGCGCTTGAGAAAGGCGTTGCGCGGCCAGAAGAGGCCAGCATTGTGCGCCACCGGCACGACCGGCGCGGCGGCGGCGGCGGCGAGCCAGGCGCCCCCGAGCTGGTACTCGCGCCGCTCGCCGGGCGCGACCCGCGTTCCCTCCGGGAAGACGATGACCCAGAACCCCTGCGCCAGCCGCTCGCGGCCGCGGCGCGCGATCGCGCGCAGCGCCGCCACCCCGCGCGAGCGGTCGATCGCGATCGGGCTCATCAGCGCGAGGCCCCAGCCGAAGAACGGGATCCAGAGGAGCTCGCGCTTGAGCACGTGCACCTGCGGCGGGAAGATCACCTGGAAGGCCATCGTCTCCCAGGCCGACTGGTGCTTGGAGAGGATCACCGCCGGCCGCCCCGGCAGGTTCTCACGTCCTTCCACTTTCCAATGAATTCCAAGGATGGTCTCGGAAAGAAAGACAATCAGGCGCGACCAGCCGGAAATGACGCGATAGCGCGCCATGCGCGGCAGCGGAAAGGTGGCGAGCGCGATCAGCGCGTAGACCGGCGTGACGAGGACGAGCGCTGCCGCGAAGAGCGCCGAGCGCGCGAGCATCACGGGGCGATGCGCTCGGCGAAGGCCGCCAGGTCGGCGAAGACCTCGGTGCCGCGCGGCAGGTCGCCGGCGTCGCGCGTCTTGCGCCCCTTGCCGGTGAGCACCAGCACCGGTTTCGCCCCCGCGGCCACCGCGGCCTCCAGGTCGCGCCGCGCGTCCCCGACCATGAAGGTGTCCTCGAGCGAGACGTTGAAGCGGCGCGCCACCTCGAGCAGCATGCCGGGCTGGGGCTTGCGGCACTCGCAGCGCGCGTCGGCCGCGTGCGGACAGAAGAAGAACGCGTCGATCCTGCCCCCGACGTGGCCGGCCGAGCGCTGCAGCAGGTCGTGGATGGCGAACAGCGTCTTCGTGTCGAACAGCCCGCGCGCGATCCCCGACTGGTTCGTCGCCACGACGACGCGGTAGCCCGCCTGCGTGAGGCGCGCGATCGCCTCGAGGCTGCCCTTGATGGGGCGCCATTCCGCGGGCGACTTGATGTAGTCGTCGCTGTCGTGGTTGATCGTGCCGTCGCGATCCAGGATGACCAGCTTCATTTCGCGAGCTTGGAGAGGTCGGCGACGCGGTTCATGGTCCCGTGCAGCGTGCCGAGGAAGCCGATGCGGTTCGCGCGCACGCGCGGATCTTTGTCCATCACCATCACCTTGTCGAAGAAGGCGTCGACCGGCGCCTTGAGCGAGGCGAGCGCCTTGAGCGCGCCGGTGTAGTCGAGGTTCTTGAAGGCCTTCTCCACCTGGGGCTCGAGAGAGCCGAAGGTCGACGCGAGCGTCTTCTCTTCGGGCTGCGTCATGAGCGCGGCATCGAACCCGTCGGGCACGGCTCCAGCCTGCTTGAGGATGTTGCCGATGCGCTTGTTCGCCGCGGCGAGGCTCTCGGCCTCGGCGAGGGACGAGAACGCGCGCACTGCTTCGAGCTGCCGGGGAACCAGGTCGAGCCGGGCGGGCTTCAGGCACAGCACCGATTCCACCTCGTTCGCGGAGTAGCCGCGCTCCTCGAAGTAGCCGCGCGCGCGCTCGAGAACGAAGGTCTGCAGCGCTTCGTCTTTCCCCGTGTATTCCCGAAGGTCCAGCGGCAGGCCGCGCTCGACGAGAATGCGCACGACGCCCAGCGCGGCACGGCGCAGGCCGAAAGGGTCGCGCTCGCCGGTGGGGGCCTGGCCGATGCCGAAGAGCCCCGCGAGCGCATCGAGCTTGTTGGCGAGCGCGACAGCGCAGGCGACCGGATGCTCGGGAAGCGTGTCGCCGGCGAAGCGCGGCCGGTAGTGCGCCTCGATGGCATCGGCCACCTCTGGCGGCTCGCCGTCGTGCAGCGCGTAGTAGCGCCCCATCACGCCTTGCAGCTCCGGGAACTCGCCCACCATGCCGGTCAGCAGATCCGCCTTGGAGAGCCAGGCCGCGCGCTCGGCGAGCGCGGCATCGGCGCCCAGCGCCCGCGCGATGCTGCCCGAGAGGAGCTGGATGCGCTCCACGCGCTCGAGCTGGCTGCCGAGCTTGCCGTGGTAGACGACCCTGGCGAGCTGCGGCACGCGCTCTTCCAGGCGGTGCTTGCGGTCCTGCTCATAGAAGAAGCGCGCGTCCTCCAGCCGCGGGCGCACCACGCGCTCGTTGCCGGCGACGATATGGCGGGGATCGGCGACCTTCATGTTGGAGACGATGAGGAAGCTCGGCAGCAGCTTCCCCGCGCGCTCGAAGAGCGGGAAGTATTTCTGATTCTTCCGCAGCGTGAGGATCAGGCACTCCGCCGGTATGTCCAGGAACGCGGCGTCGAAGCCGGCGGGGTAGACCTGCGGCCATTCGACGAGCGCCGTCACCTCCTCGAGCAGGTCCTGGTAGGTGCCGAGCGTCGCCTGCCGGCGCTCGGCCTCGGCCTTGAGCTGGCGCTCGATCTCCGCGCGCCGTGCCCCGAAGTCGGCGATCACCATGCCGTCCTCGCGCAGCCTTGCCCCGTACTCTTCCGCGCTCGCCAGGACGATCTCCCCCTTGCCCATGAAGCGATGGCCGCGCGTGCGGTTGGTCGAATCGAGGCCGAGCACTTTCCCGGGCACGACCCGCTTGCCGTGCAGCATCACCAACCCGTGCACGGGGCGAACGAATTGCGCGTCGCCCGCGCCCCAGCGCATGACTTTCGGGATCGGCAGCGCCTTTAGCGCGTCTTCCACGAGCGAGGCGAGCACCTTGTCGAGCTGCATGCCGGTCGTCTTCGCGCGCGCGACGAAGACCTCGCCCTTCGCGCCGGCGCGGCGCTCGAGCTGCTCGACGGCGACGCCGTGCTTCTTGGCGAATCCCGCGACCGCCTGCGGCGGCGCCGAGGTCGACGGGCCGGCAACCTCGGATTCCCGATCTTGCGCCGCTTCCGCGATATTGGGAATGAGTAGCGCAAGACGCCGGGGAGTCGCATAAATACGCCGTCCCTGGGGATCTCGCGCCTTCAATTGCATTTTCACGAGATCGTTGAACACCCGATCCATGAATGCTTCGGACAACAGCCGCAGCGACTTCGGAGGCAGTTCCTCGGTCAGTACCTCGATCAGGAGCGATGCGCTCTTGTCAGGCATGGGTCCCGTCGTGGCCCGGTCGTTTCTGCATGGGGAAGCCGAGGCGTTCCCGCGATTCGTAGTAGGCCTGCGCCACCGCGCGCGAGAGCGCGCGCACGCGGCCGATGTAGGCCTGGCGCTCGGTGACCGAGATGGCGCCCCGTGCATCCAGCAGATTGAAGCTGTGCGAGCACTTCAGCACCATCTCGTAGGCCGGCAGCACGCATTGCGCTTCGACGAGCCTTTTTGCTTCGCTTTCGAAGTTCTTGAACAGATCGAGCTGCAGCTCGACGTTCGAGAGCTCGAAGTTGTACCTCGACTGCTCGACCTCGTTCTGGTGGTAGACGTCGCCATACTTGATGCCGTCGACCCACACCAGGTCATAGACGCTCTGCTTGTCCTGCAGGTACATCGCCAGGCGCTCCAGGCCGTAGGTGATCTCTCCCAGCACCGGCTTGCACGGCAGGCTGCCGACCTCCTGGAAGTAGGTGAACTGCGTGATCTCCATGCCGTCGAGCCACACTTCCCAGCCCAGCCCCCAGGCGCCGAGCGTGGGCGATTCCCAGTCGTCCTCGACGAAGCGGATGTCGTGGCTCGCCGGATCGACGCCGAGATCCTGCAGCGACGCCAGGTAGATCTCCTGGATGTCGGCCGGCGAGGGCTTGAGGGCCACCTGGTACTGGTAATAGTGCTGCAGGCGGTTCGGGTTCTCGCCGTAGCGGCCGTCCTTCGGGCGGCGCGAGGGCTGCACATAAGCGGCGTTCCACGGCTCGGGCCCGATGGCGCGCAGGAACGTCGCGGTGTGGAAGGTGCCGGCGCCCATTTCCATGTCGTAGGGCTGCAGCAGCACGCAGCCCCTGCGGTCCCAGAACGCGTTGAGTCTGAGGATGAGCTGCTGGAAGCTGAGCATCGGCGGGAAAATTCTACCGTTTGACCCGGGCTGCCACCGTCGCCGCGGCGAGGATGACGAGCGAGAGGATCAGCACCGGCCAGTCGCGCCAGCGCGCGTACGGCGTGCTGCCCGCGTAGCCCCGCGCCGAGGCGTCGAGCCTGCCCTCGACGAACTGCGGCAGGCGGTCGATGACCCGCCCGTCGCGGTCGATGACCGCGGTGATGCCGGTGTTCGCGGCCGTCAGGTGCATGCGGCCGGTCTCGATCGCGCGCAGCCGCGCGATCTGCAGGTGCTGCGCCGGCGCGAGCGAGTCGCCGAACCAGGCGACGTTCGACACGTTCACGAGCAGCGTCGCCTCCGGCAGGCGGCGCACGATCTCGTCGCCGAACGCGTCCTCGTAGCAGATGTTCATGGCGATGCGCTGGCCCGCCACCTCGAGGGGCGGCTGCTCGGGAGCGCCGCGGGAGAAGTCCGAGAGGGGAATGTCGATGAGGCGCAGGGTCCAGCCGAATGCGGGCGGCACGAACTCGCCGAAGGGCACGAGGTGCACCTTGTGATAGAGCTGGCGCGGCGCGGTCCCGAGGGTGATGACGCTGTTGTAATACTCAGTGCCGGAAGTTCGATAAGGCACGCCGAGCAGCAGGTCGCCGCCGTTGCGCCGCGCGGTGGCCTCCAGCCTGGCGAGATAGGCCGGGTCGACGTTGTCGTAAAAGCGCGGCACCGCGGTCTCGGGCAGCACGATCAGCTTCGCGTCGGTTTCCTCGGCGAGGCGCGCGTAGGTGTCGAGGATGCGCGCGTAGCGCTCGGGCCGGAACTTCAGCTCCTGGGCGATGTTCCCCTGCAGCAACGCGATGCGCACCGGCTCGCCGGCCGCTCGGGTCCATTCGACGCCGCGCAGCACCTGCCCGCCCGCCACCAGGGCGAAGAACAGCGAGAAAAAGACCAGCTTGCGGTTGTGGAGCGCGATGCGCCAGGCGAGCCCGGCGAGCAGGAGCGTGAGGAAAGACACGCCGAAGACGCCGGCGAGGGGCGCGTAGCCCTGCAGCGGCCAGCCCGCGGCCGCGTACCCGGCCGAAAGCCAGGGAAAGCCCGTCAGCACCCAGCTGCGCAGCCATTCCGCGAGCGTCCACGCCGCCGGGATCAGCAGGCAGGCGCGCAGCGTCGGGCCGGCGGGGATGCGCGCCTGCAGCCACCCGGCGGCGCCGGTGAAAAGCGCGAGCAGCGCGCAGAAGAGCACCGTCGCCAGCACCGCCAGCGGCGCCGGCATGCCGCCGAATTGCGAGAGGCTGACGTAGACCCAGGACACGCCCGCGCCGAACAGACCCATGCCGAAGGAGAAGCCGAGCCAGAAGCAGCGCCGCGGCGGCGCGGCGATCCACAGGTGCGCGAGCACGCCGAAGGTCGCCGCCGCGAGCGGGAACATTCCCGCCGGCGCGAAAGCGAGCACCGTCGCCGCGCCGGCCAGGAAAATGGGGACGTACCCCATTTTTCTATGCGCGCAGCCTGGGAAAAATGGGGTACGTCCCCATTTTCTAAGCCTTGGGCTTGTCCACCAGCAGCGTGTAGACGCGCCGGCTGTCGGCGCGCAGCACCTGGAAGCGCAGGCCCTCGATCAGCACCGACTCGCCGCGCTTGGGCAGGCGCCCGAGATGCGCGATCACCAGGCCGCCGACCGTGTCGGCGACCTCGTCGGAGAAGCTCGAGCCGAAGGCGACGTTGAAATCGGCCACCTGGGTGAGCGCCTTGACGCGCCAGCGGCCGCCGGGCTCCGGCAGGATGTTGTCGGAGGCCTCGTCGAAGTCGTACTCGTCCTCGATGTCGCCGACGATCTGCTCGAGCACGTCCTCGATCGTCACCAGGCCCGCCACGCCGCCGTACTCGTCGACGACGATGGCCATGTGGTTGCGGCTGGCGCGGAACTCGCGCAGCAGCACGTTCAGGCGCTTCGCCTCGGGCACGAACACCGCCGGGCGCAGCATCTCGCGCACGTTGAACTCCTCCTGGCCGGCATAGTGGCGAAGAAGATCCTTGGCCAGCAGCACGCCGATGACGTCGTCGCGGTTCTGGTCGATGACGGGGAAGCGCGAGTGCGCGGTGGCGATCACCTGCGGGATGAAGCTCTCCACCGGCTCGTTGATGTCGATGAAATCCACCTGCGCGCGCGGAATCATGATGTCGCGCACCTGCATCTCGGAGACGGTGAGCGCGCCCTCGATGATCGAGAGCGCGTCGGCGTCGAGCAGGTTGCGCGAGTAGGCCGAGCGCAGCAGCGCCACCAGCTGCTCGCGGTCGCCCGGCTCGCGCATCAGGAGCGCGGAAAGGCGCTCGAGCAGGCTAGGTCGCGAGGGATCGTTCATCGGGGGAGCGGGGATTTTACCGCGTACGGATCGCCGAACCCGAGCCGTGCGAGCAGCCGCCGTTCCGCGCTTTCCATGCGCGCCGCTTCGCGTTTGTTGTCATGGCGATAGCCGCGCAGGTGCAGCACGCCATGCACCACCAGGTGCGCGTAGTGCGCCGCAACAGCCTTGCCCTGCGCGCGCGCCTCGCGGGCGATCACCGGATGGCACAGCACGATGTCGCCGGTGTCGAACGACAACACGTTGGCAGCGTAATTTCTTTTTCGGTAAGTCGAGTTCAGGCGGCGTCCTTCGCGCTCGCCGACGATGCGCAGCGTGACTCCGGGATGCCCGAGCGTCCACCGACGCAGGCGCGCCGCGCCCGGCACGCCGCGGCGCGCGACGGCATACTGGACGGTCGCGCTACTCCTGCTGCGCGCGCGCGTCGTAGGCATCGATGATGCGCGCGACCAGCGGGTGGCGCACCACGTCCTGGGCGCCGAACTGCGTGAAGGCGATGCCGCGCACGCCCTCGAGGATGCGCCGCGCCTCGATGAGGCCGCTCTTCTGGCCGCGCGCGAGGTCGATCTGCGTCACGTCGCCGTTGACCACGGCCTTGGCGCCGAAGCCGATGCGGGTGAGGAACATCTTCATCTGCTCGGGCGTGGTGTTCTGCGCTTCGTCCAGGATGATGAAGGAGTGGTTGAGCGTGCGCCCGCGCATGTAGGCAAGAGGCGCAAGCTCGATGGTTCCGCGCTCGAGCAGCTTGCCCGTCTTCTCGAAGCCCATCAGGTCGTAGAGCGCGTCGTAGAGCGGGCGCAGGTACGGATCGACCTTCTGCGCGAGGTCCCCGGGCAGGAAGCCCAGCCGCTCGCCGGCCTCCACCGCCGGGCGCACCAGCACGATGCGCTTCACCTTGTCGCGCTCCAGCGCGTCGACGGCGCACGCCACCGCGAGATAGGTCTTGCCGGTTCCCGCCGGCCCGATGCCGAGGGTGAGGTCGTGCGCGAGGATGTTCTCGATGTACTGCACCTGGTGCGGCGTGCGCCCGTGCAGGTCCTGCCGCCGCGTGAGCAGCGGCGGCCCCGGGTCCTTCAGGGAAACACTTTTCGAAAGCTCCGTGAGGCCGAGCTGCACATCCTCGACGGTGAGGTCGCCGGTGGCGCGATCGTAGAAGTGCTCGAGCGCCTGCGCGGCGCGGTCCGCCTGCTCGCCGCGCACCGTGAAGCGCGCGCCGCGCCGGGCGATGGTGACGTCGAGCGCCGACTCGATCTGGCGCAGGTTCTCGTCGAGCGCGCCGCACAGGCGCGCGAGCCGCTGGTTGTCGAGCGGCTCGAGCCTGACCTCGACCGGCTTACTTCGCACGGACGAGCTCGCCGCGCAGCGAGTGGGTTTTCGCAGCCGTAATCCTGACCGGGGCCCAGCGGCCGATCAGCTCGGGCTCGCCAGGGAAATTGACGATGCGGTTGTTGCCGGTGCGCCCGGCGAGCTCTGCGGGGCTTTTCTTCGCGGGCCCTTCGACCAGCACCCGCTCGACCGTGCCCACCATGGCCTCGGCGACGGCGCGCGCCTGCGCCTCGAGCTGCGCCTGCAGGCGCCGAAGTCGCAGAAGCTTTTCCTCTTTCGTCACCTCGTCGGGCAGCTCGGCCGCCGGCGTGCCGGGCCGCGCGCTGTAGAGGAAGGAGAAGGCGTCGTCGAAGCCGGCCTCGCGCGCGAGGCGCAGCGTCGCCGCGAAGTCGCTTTCCGTCTCGCCCGGGAAGCCGACGATGAAGTCCGAGGTGAGCGAGAGCCCGGGGCATGCCAGCCGCAGGCGCCGCGCGATCGAGCGGTACTCGAGCGCGGTGTAGCCGCGCTTCATCGCGGCGAGGACGCGGTCGGAGCCCGACTGCACGGGCAGGTGCACGTGGGGCGCGAGCCGCGGCAGGTCGCGATGCGCGTCGATGAGCCGTTGCGTGAACTCTTTCGGGTGCGAGGTGGTATATCGAACCCGGTCGAGCATCTCGCAGGCGTAGCGGAGAAGCTCGGCGAAGTCCGCCCGCTCGCCGCCGATGTCGCCCCGCCACGCGTTGACGTTCTGGCCGAGCAGCGTCACTTCCTTGACGCCCCGCTCGGCGAGCCCGGCGATCTCGGCGACGATGTCCGCAAAGGGACGCGACACTTCTTCGCCGCGCGTGTACGGCACGACGCAGAAGCTGCAGTACTTGCTGCAGCCCTCCATGATCGAGACGAAGGCACGCGGACCCGCTACGCGCGCCGGCGGCAGGTGGTCGAACTTCTCGATCTCGGGAAAGCTCACGTCGACCTGCGCCGCGCCGGTGCGCCGCCGGCGCTCGAGCAGATCCGGGAGCCGGTGCAGCGTCTGCGGACCGAACACCACGTCGACGAAGGGCGAGCGCGCGACGATGCCGGCGCCTTCCTGGCTTGCCACGCAGCCGCCCACGGCGATCATCAGGCCGGGCCGCGCGCGCTTCAGGTGCTTCACCCGGCCGAGGTCGGCGAAGACCTTCTCCTGCGCCTTCTCGCGCACCGAGCAGGTGTTGAAGACGATGAGGTCGGCGTCCTCTGGCCGCGCCGCCGCCTCGAGCCCTTCGGCCGCGCGCATGACGTCGGCGATCTTCGCCGAGTCGTACTCGTTCATCTGGCAGCCGAAGGTACGGAGATACAGCTTTTTCACCGGCCCCTTGGAATTTGGTGGCGAATCAGGGACTCGAACCCCGGACACACGGATTATGATTCCGCTGCTCTAACCAGCTGAGCTAATTCGCCAAGTGACGGTTCAACCCGCGCATTATAAACCAGCGACCTTCGAGGTCATCGTCGTCGGCGCAGGCCCGGTCGGCGCGAGCCTGGCGCGCGCCTTGCGCGATTCGTCGGTGGCGCTGGTCTCGCACGAGCGCCGGGAAGCCGCGCCGGCCGCGTCCGAAGCCTTCGATGCGCGGGTCTACGCCCTCAGCCCCGGAAACGTCGAGTTCCTGCGCGGGCTGAAGGCCTGGCAGTCGCTGCCGGCGGAACGTATCGCGCCGGTACACGCCATGCGCATATTCGGGGACGACGGCGCGTCCTGCCTGGCGTTCGATGCCTATCGGGCGGGTGTTTCCGAGCTCGCGTGGATCGTCGAGGACGGCGCGCTGCAGGATGCGCTGTGGGCGGGACTCGATGTCGAGGTCTTCGCGCCGGCGCAGATCGAGGCGCTCGCGTTCCAGGACGAGAAGGCGGTCTTGAAATTGAAAGATGGATCATCGCTCGCCGCCCGGCTGGTGGTCGGCGCCGACGGCGCGAACTCGTTCGTGCGCCGTGCCGCCGGCATCGAGGCGGCGCAATCCGACTATGAGCAGACGGCGGTGGTCGCGAACTTTCGCTGCGGCAAGCCGCACGCGCACACCGCGTTCCAGTGGTTTCAAGGCGGCGCGGTGCTCGCGCTCCTGCCCTTGCCCGGCGACCAGGTCTCGATGGTCTGGTCGCTCCCGGCAGCCGAAGCGTCGCGCGTCTCGAAGCTGAGTGCGGGGGATTTGTGCGCCCAGGTGGAAGGTGCTTCCAAGGGTCTACTCGGAGCGCTCGAGCTCTCGTCAGCCGTCAAGAGCTATCCGCTGCGCCGGCTCGCGGCGCAGCGCCTGGTCGGGCCGCGAGTCGCGCTCGCAGGCGACGCGGGGCATGTCATTCACCCGCTGGCGGGGCAGGGGCTGAACCTCGGGCTGCAGGATGCGCGCGCGCTCGCCGAGACCCTCGCGGCGCGCGAGCCGATGCGCAATCCCGGCGACCTGCGCCTGCTGCGTCGCTACGCGCGCAGTCGTGCCGAGCCTATACTGGCGATGGATAGCGCAGTCGACGGGCTCCATGCGTTGTTCTGCGCGGGCAATCCGCTCGCGGCGAGGCTGCGCAACGCCGGGTTGAACCTCGCCGAGCGCATGCCGGTCCTAAAGAACGTCCTGGTGCGCCAGGCGATGCGCTGAAGGGAATCGAATGCTTCGGTTTTTAGCCCTTTTCCTGTTTTTTGCGACGGCCCTGCCTGCGGCGGCGAACGAGGCGAAGATCCGCCAGGCCCTGGAGGGCAAGCTCGAAGGCGTGCGCATCGAGGGCATCCTTCCCGCTCCGGTGGCCGGGTTGTGGGAGGTGCGCTATCGCACCGCGCGCGGCGTACGCGTTCTCTACACCGACGCCGCGGGCAGGTTCGCCATCAACGGCAGCATCCACGACCTGCGCACCGAGCGCGACCTCACCGCGGAGCGCCTCGAGCAGCTGAACGCGATCCGCTTCGCGTCCCTGCCGCTCGATCAGGCGGTGAAGATCCAGCGAGGCAACGGCAAGCGCGTGCTGGCGATGTTCTCCGATCCGTACTGCCCGGCCTGCAAGCAGTTCGAGCAGACGCTGCAGCAGGTGGACGACGTCACCGTGTACGTGTTCATGTACCCGGTGATCCGGCCCGAGCTCGCCCGGCACTCGGAGGCCGTGTGGTGCTCGCCCGACCGCGCCAAGGCCTGGCTCGATCTTGCGCTGCGCGGGAAGCCGCCGGCCGCTGCGGGCGGTTGCGACACGCCGATCGACAAGAACGTCGAGCTCGGGCAAGGGCTCGGCGTGAACAGCACCCCGACACTCGTTTTCCGCAACGACCGGCGCGTTGCCGGCGGCTTGAAGCTTTCGGATCTGCGGCAGCTGCTCGACAAGACGCCCTAGCCGGGCAGCGGCTCGCCCCGCGGCCACAGCAGCCAGAGCCGGCCCGGCTGGCGCATGCGGCCGGCGGCGGCCCCCGCCTCGTGGCCGCTTCCCCAGAAGAAGTCCGCGCGCACCGCGCCGCGGATCGCGCCGCCGGTATCGTGCGCGGCCATCAGGCGCTCGAGCGGGACGACCGACATCGGGTAGGTGCTCGCCAGGTAAACCGGCGCGCCCAGCGGCAGGAAGCGGCGGTCGACCGCCATGCTGTAGCCCGCGGCGAGCGGCACGCCGAGCGCGCCGATCGGGCCGTCGGCCGGGGGCAGCTCGCGGAAGAACACGTAGCTCGCATTGTGGTTCAGCGCTTCCTGCAGCTTGTGCGGATTCGCCTCCGCCCAGGCCTTGATGCCCTGCATCGACGCGTTCTCGAGCGCAAGCTCGCCGCGCTCGACGAGCAGGCGTCCGAGCGAGCGGTAGGGGTGGCCGTTCTGATCGGCGTACCCGAGCCGGATCTGCTCTCCGCTGTCTAGGCGCAGCTGCCCGGAGCCCTGGATCTGCAGGAAAAACAGCTCCACCGGATCGGCGGTCCAGGCGAGCACCGGTGCCTTGAGGTCGTCCTTCGCGTCGATTTCGGCGCGGCTGTAATAGGGCACGAGGCGCCGTCCTTGCAGCCTGCCGCGCAGCCGCAGGTGCCTGAACTCGGGGAAATCCACCACGATCAGATCCTCGGGCACGCCGAAAATCGGGTAGGGGTAGCGCTCGCTGCGCGAGCGGCTGCCCTCGAGGAACGGCTCGTAGTAGCCGGTCACCAGGCCGCTGTCGGTCCCCTCCGGTGCGATCACGGCATAGGGGATGAAATTCGCTTCGAAGAACTCGCGCGCCGCGCGCTCGTCGCCCGGGGAGACCAGGCGCGCCTGCTCACAAGCCGTGGAAAGTACTTTCACGACCGGACAACCGCGCAGGAAGGCCTGCAAGCTCGGCTCGAGCTGAGTCTGCTGCCATCCCGGCAGGGCAGCGAAGCTGTACTCCAGGAAGAAGGCCTTGTCCGCCGCCTCCGGCTTCGGCTCGGCCGCCGGCGGAAGCGGCGCGCAGGCGCCGGCCAGTAGAATCAGGGCGAGGAGGGCGCCGGCCGCGATGTGGGTCATCTACCTGGAGATGCTGGTCGTGCTCGCGGTGGCGGCGCTGATCGTCTGGTGGACCTGGCCCAGAAAGAAGAAATAGCCGGCCCTAGTGGAGGACGCGCGGAACCGAGAGCGTGAACTCGGGGATCGGCGCCTCGAAGCGGGTGCCGTCCTCCGCCACCATCTGATAGGCGCCCTTCATCGTGCCCACCGGCGTGGCGATCGAAGCGCCGCTCGTGTACTCGAAGCTCTCGCCCGGCTGCAAGAGCGGCTGCGCGCCGACCACGCCCAGCCCGCGCACCTCCTGCACGATCCCCTGAGCGTCGGTGATGATCCAGTGCCGGCTGATGAGCTGCGCGGCGACGCTCCCGGCGTTGCGGATGGTAATGGTGTAAGCGAACACGTAGCGGCCGCTCGCCTCGTCGGACTGGTCGGCGAGGTACTGGGTCGCGGCGCTTACCGCGATGTCGTAGTGTTTCTCCTGCGCCATGCGCTCATTGTAAACTGCGCCCCGCCATGACGTTTCGCATCGCGCCCAGCATTCTTTCCGCGGACTTCGCGCGTCTGGGCGAGGAAGTGCGCGCGGTCGCCGCCGCCGGCGCGGATCTCATTCACTTCGACGTCATGGACAACCACTATGTTCCCAACCTGACGGTCGGGCCGCTCGTGTGCGCGGCGCTGCGGCCGCACGTGAAGATCCCCCTCGACGTGCACCTCATGGTCGAGCCCGTGGATCGCCTGATCCCC
>CBDDRQ010000003.1:0-3506 GCA_965233125.1 uncultured bacterium | reverse complement strand
GATCGAGATGTCCTTCCTGCCCGACGTGAAGGTGGCCTGCGAGGCCTGCGGCGGCGCGCGCTTCAACCCCGACACGCTGACCGTCAGGCTGCGCGGCAAGAGCGTCGGCGAGGTGCTCGCGCTCAGCGTCGACGAGGCGGTCGAGTTCTTCGGCGCGCATTCCTCGATCCACCGCTGCCTGCAGCTCCTGCAGGACGTGGGGCTGGGCTATCTCACGCTCGGCCAGCAGAGCCCGACGCTCTCCGGCGGGGAAGCCCAACGCATCAAGCTTGTTTATGAACTTTCAAAATCAAATTCTGTTGAAACCTTGTACGTGCTCGATGAACCGACCGTCGGCCTGCACATGGCCGACGTGGAGAAGCTGATCCGCGTCCTGCACCGCCTGGTCGACGCCGGCAACACCGTGGTGGTGATCGAGCACAACCTCGACGTCGTGGCCGAGGCCGACTGGATCATCGACCTCGGGCCCGAAGGCGGCTCGGCCGGGGGCCGCGTCGTGTTCCAGGGCCCGCCCGAGAAGACCGCGCGCGGCCGCTCCCACACCTGCAAGGCGCTCTCCGGATTTCTCGCCCAGCGGCAATAGCGCTCATGGTGATCGCGCCGGTGCTTTGGAGCACCGCCGGCGTCGTCACGCGCCACATCGAGCGGGCCCAGCCCACGGAGCAGGTCTTCTGGAGGAGCCTCTTCGCCTTCGTCTTCGTCGCCGCGGTGCTGCTCTTCCGAAGAAAGAATCCGTTGCACATCGGCTGGCCGGGCCTGGTGTCCGGCGCGATGTGGGCGATCATGTTCACGGCGTTCCTCTTCGCGCTGTCGCTCACCACCACGGCCAATACGCTGGTCATGATGAGCGTGAGCCCGCTCCTCACGGCGCTCCTCGCCTGGCTCTTCCTGAAGGATCCCCTGCCGCTGCGCACCTGGATCGCCGCGGGGGCGGCCGCGATCGGCATCATCTGGATGTTCCACAACAACTTCTCATCTCATCATCTGCTCGGCATGCTGGTGGCGCTCGTCATTCCGGTCGCGGCGGCCATCAACGTGGTCACCTTGCGCGCCGCGGCGGCGAAGCTCGACCTCATCCCGGCGGTGATGCTGGGGGGCGCGCTGTCCTGCCTGATCGCCCTGCCGCTCGCGCTGCCTTTTCAGGCCTCCGGGCGGGACATCGCCCTGCTCGCCTTCCTCGGTTTCTTCCAGCTGGGGCTGCCGTGCATGCTGCTCGTCATCGCGAGCCGCACGCTGCTCGCGCCGGAGATCGCGCTGCTCGGGCTGCTGGAGGTGGTGCTGGGGCCGCTGTGGGCCTGGCTCGGCGCGGGCGAAGTGCCCGCGGAGAGCACGCTGCTGGGCGGGCTGGTGGTGCTCGGCGCCCTGGCGGGCAACGAGCTCAGCATGATCCGCCAGAGCCCGGAGCTTACTCGCAGGCGAACGTGACGATGTCCGAGGCCGCGACGCAGGGCTGGCCGATGCCGATCCCGCCGCGGCCGGAGAGCGGGACGGTGGCGGTGCGCACCGCCGTTTCCGCCTGGTTCTCGGGCGCGATGTAGGTGCCGTTGGTGCTGTGGTCGGTGAGGAAGAACCTGGCGTTGCGCCGCTCGATGGTGCAATGCCGGCGCGAGGCAGCCTGGCCGGTGATGACGATGTCGCAGCCGTCCTCCCGGCCGACGGTGACGGCGTCGCCTTCCCGGCGCCGCGTGATGGTGGTCTGCCGGTAGTGCAGCCGCAGCGTGCCGCGCGGCAGCGGCGGCGCCGAGATGATGGAGGGCGCGGCATCGTCCGGCCCCTTGCGCCAGACCAGCTCGCCCAGCAGCACGCGCTTTGCCTCCCCCTTCGGCTCGATATGCCCCAGCGGCCGCAGCCGCTCCTGCACCGCCGGGCTCAAGCTCGCGGCGGTGCTCTCCGAGGTGATGATCTGCCCGGTCTTCGCCCGGTCGACGAGCTGCAGCGCCAGGTTCACGGTGTCGCCGAAGACGTCGTCGCCGCGCTGCTTCACCGGCCCGCTGTGGAAGCCGATGCGCACCCCGAAGCCGCCCGGCTGCCGCAGCGTCTCCGCGTAGGCGTGCATGCGCATCGCCGCCGTGGCGGCGGCGTCGGCGGTGGCGAAGAGCGCCATCAGCTCGCCCTCGCGGCGCACGACGATGCGCCCGCCGGAGAGGTCCACCGCCTGCCCGAGCGTGTCGATGAGCAGGCGCTTCTCGTTATTCCCGAACGGCACGTCGGCGGGTCCGGCCAGGCCGGCGAACAGCACCGCCGTCTGCCGCGGCGCAACAACCGGCGCTTCCGCCGGCTTGAGTTGTGTTTGCATATGCAGGACAATATGCAAAATGCAGAAAGATGTCAAAGGGCAGGCCGCCGGCCTCGCCCGGGCGAAGCGCTCCCTGGCGGCGCTCGCCCGGCGCGCCTCGACCGTGGACATCGCGGCAGGCACGGGCATCCACCAGAGCCAGGTCTCCCGCCTGCTGCGCGGCCAGTTCCGCCGGGTGTCGCCGAACGTGCGCAGGCTGCTCGACTACAAGCCGCAGGCCAGGAAGAAGGCCCTCGACACCGAGGCACAGCAGGCCGTCATCCGCGCGGCGCTCAAGACCTGGGACGCCACGCCGGAGGGCGCCCGGGCCCTGGTCCGGCTGTTGCGCTCCGTGCAGGGGCTGCGACCGCGCGCGCCCCGCGCGCGCCGTACCCATGTATAATGCGGCTCAGGTCTCTGTTGCGCGTACTTCCGGTTAGCGTCTCAGTCGTTACCAGTCCATCCTGGACTGCGAATAACAAGCCTAGAAAGCATCTGCCTGAACCGGTCGAAGGATCCTTCCTTCTCAGGCCGAGCTCAGGAGAAAGTCATTACACCGTCGTCATTCGATCAACTCGGCCTCTCGGCCGAGCTGCAGCGCGCCGTGCGCGAGCAGGGCTACACCGATCCCACCCCCATCCAGGCGCAGGCCATCCCCGTCGTCCTCGCAGGCCGTGACCTGCTCGGCGCGGCGCAGACCGGCACCGGCAAGACCGCCGGCTTCGCCCTACCCATTCTTCAGCTTCTGGCGAAGAAGACCAATGCGAGCCACTCGCCGGCGCGGCATCCGGTGCGGGTGCTGATCATCACGCCGACGCGTGAGCTCGCGGCGCAGGTGGAGCAGGACATCCGCACGTACGGGAAGTTTGTTTCCGTGAAGACCTCCCTCGTGTACGGCGGCGTGGGCATGCAGCCCCAGGTCGATGCGCTGCGCCGCGGCGTCGACATCCTCGTCGCCACGCCCGGGCGCCTGCTCGACCACGTGCAGCAGAAGACCGTCGACCTGCGCCAGGTCGAGATCCTCGTCCTGGATGAAGCCGACCGCATGCTCGACATGGGCTTCATCCACGACATCCGCCGCATTCTCGCCCTGCTGCCGGCGAAGCGGCAGAACCTGCTCTTCTCGGCCACCTTCCCCGACGAGATCCGCAAGCTGGCGGGCTCGTTCATGAAGGACCCGGTCACCGTCGAGGTGGCGCGGCGCAATACGCCCGCGGAGCTCGTCGCGCAG
>CBDDRQ010000002.1:0-4628 GCA_965233125.1 uncultured bacterium | reverse complement strand
GGACCTTGATCTGGGGATGGCGCGGACTCATGGGCTGGTTCCCTCCGAGCGCGTGACCTTGTTGTGCACGTTGTACTTGCCGACCGGCTTCTTCATCGGGATGCGCTTCACCTCGGCGAGCGTGCGCGCGTCGAAGACGATCAGCGCGCCGTCCATTTCCCAGAGGCTGGCGAGCGCGTAGCGCCCGTAGCGGTCGAATTCCACGTGCGCGAGCGTCTTGCCCGGCTCGGGCGTGAGGCGCGCCACGACCTCCAGCGTCTGCTTGTCGATCACCTGCAGCGTGTCGCGCGCCGCCGGGCTCATCATCGAGTCCACCCAGGCGTAGGGCGTCGCCTCGTGGCTGCGCAGGAAAAAGCCCGGTCCGGGCGTGGGCACCTGCCGGATCGTCTTCCAGGTCGCCATGTCGATCACCGTCACCAGGCCTTCGCGCAGGTTCGGCGTGGCCATGACGCGCCGGCCCTGCCGCTCCCAGGTGATGCCGGAGGCGAGGTGCGGCATCCCGGGCAGCGCCACGGTGGCGATGGGCCGGCGCACGTCGAGGTGCACCACCTGGCCGCCGCGCACGTCGCGGCTCGTGCCCAACAGCGTCGAGAAGTCCGGCGTGAAGAAGAAGTCGTCGAGAACGTCGGTGAGCGCGGTGCGCCGCGGGTTGAGGAAGCCGGGGATGAAGCTCCCTTCCCTCGTCCGGAAGTCGTGCACCGTGCCGACCGCAATGTCCTGCGCCTTCGGGTCGTAGGAGATCTCCCAGACCTCCGGGACGTCCTTCAGCGCGGCAACGAAGCTCGCGCGCGGCGGCGCGTCGTACACGGCAGAGACGCGGGAAGGTGTCTCGAGAATCTTTACCAACTGGAGGTCCTGGTTCAAGACCACCAGGCTATGGGGCAAGTAGTTCGCCGCGATGACATGCCGCCCGTCGGAAGAAACCGCGGCGTTGCGCGTGTTGATCCCGGCGCGCACTTCCGCCACCGTCTTCAGGTTCCACAGGTCGAACTTCGAGATCCAGCCGTCGCGCGAGGCGAAGTACACGAAGCGGCCGTCGCGCGTGAACTTCGGCCCGCCGTGCAGCGCGTAGCGCGAGGCGAAGCGATGGATCGGCTCGAGGCGGTCGCCGTCGAGGATGGTGACGTGGTGGTCTCCCGCCTCGACCACGACGAAGAGATTCATCGGGTCGGCCGCGAACCGCGGCCGCGCCGGCAGCGTGCCCGGGGCGTGGTGCTCGACGCGCGAGGCGCGGATCTCGGCCTCGCCCCACTGCGGCGCCGGGACCACGGGGCTGTAGATCAGCCCGACGAGCTGTGCGATGCCCTCCTTCGTGATGAGCGCGTCGAAGGCTGGCATCTGCACGCCGGGCCGGCTGTCCCGGATCATGCGGGCCGCCTCGGGCTTCTTCAGGCGCGAGAGGTTCTCGGGCAGCAGCGCCGGCCCGATGCCGCCGAGGCGGTCGGCGCCGTGGCAGCTCGCGCAATGCGTGTCGTAGAGATTTTCAGAGAGAGCAATTCCCGGCAGTAGAAATATCAGGAAGGCAAACCGCCTCATGCCGCGACCTCGGCGTCGTCGAGGTAGCAGGCCGGGTCCTCTGCCCACGGGTCGCCGGTGAGCTTCATGGCGCGCACGCGCGTGTTGCCGCCGCAAACGTCGAAGTAGGCGCAGCTTGCGCAGCGCCCGCCGATGCGCCGGGGCCGCGCTTTCAGCCCGGCCATGACCGGGTGGCGCGTGTCGCGCCAGATGGCGGAGAAGGCGCGCGAGCGCACGTTGCCGAGGGTGCAGTCCCACCACATGGTGTCGGGGTGCACGTTGCCCAGGTTGTCGATGTTGGCGACGTTGACGCCCGAGGCATTGCCGCCCCACTCGGCGAGCTTCGCTCGCAGATGCCTGGCGTCGACGCCGGGTATGTTGCGCCGCGCCCAGTGCAGGAGGTACACGCCGTCGGCGTCGTTGTTGCCGGTGACGAACTCCTTCTCGACGCCGCGCTGCGCGTAATGGAATGCCTTTTCAAAGATCAAATCCATCGCCGCGCGCGCCGTCGCGAACTCGGCGTCGCGCCGGCGGTTGACGTTGCCGCGGCCGGCGTAGTTGAGGTGCGAGAGGTAGAACTTGTCGATGCGCTCGGCCTCGACCAGGTCGAGCAGCCCTGGGAGGTCGGCGGCGTTGTCCTGCGTCAGCGTGAAGCGCACGCCGACCTTGACGCCCGTGTCGCGGCACAGGCGGATGCCGTTCAGGGCGCGCAGGAAGGCCCCGGCCTTGCGGCGGAAGCGGTCGTGCGTCTGCTCCAGGCCGTCGAGGCTGATGCCGACGTAGTCGAAGCCGGTGGCGGCGATGCGCGCGGCGAGGAGCGGGTCGATCAGCGTGCCGTTGGTGGAAAGCGCCGTGTGGAAGCCGAGCGCCCTGGCGCGCTGCGCGATCTCGAAGAGATCCGGCCGCAGCAGCGGCTCGCCGCCCGAGAGGATGAGCGCCGGCACGCCGAAGGCCTTGAGATCCTCCATCACCCCGAGCACCTCGGGCGTCGAGAGCTCGCCCGGGAAGTCGATGTCGGCCGAGATCGAGTAGCAGTGCATGCAGGTCAGGTTGCAGCGGCGCACCAGGTTCCAGATCACCACCGGCCCGGGCGGGTCGCGGCGCGGCCCGGGGGCGGTGGGCTGCAGGATTTCCCGCATGAACCGGCTGACCCTGAACATGGCCCGATGCTAGGCGGGCCGAATCGCGGCGGGTTGATTCAGGTCAAAGGCGCAGGCCGGTCTTCTTGAGGATGCGCGCGCTGTAGAGCACGTCGTGCGCGCGCAGCGCGCCGCCGAGCAGCTCGCGGATCGCCTCGAGCTTGCGCACCGTCTCCTCGCGGCTGCGCCCATGCACCATGGCGAACAGGTTGTAGGGCCACTCGGGCAGCCGCCGCGGCCGGCGATAGCAGTGGCTGACGAACTCCAGCGCCCCGACCGCGCGGCCGAGCCGCCCGACCGCCTCGTCCGCCACGTCCCACACCGACATCGCGTTGGCCGCATAGCCGAGCGCGTAGTGGTTCGGCACCGCGCCAATGCGCCGGATGCGTCCGTCCGCCAGCATGGCCTGCATCCGCGAAAGCACTTCTTCCTCGGAGATCCCGAGCTCGCGGCCGATCTGCGCATACGGCTCCTCCACGAGCGGCAGCCCGGCCTGCGTGGCGCGCACGATGCGCTCGTCGAGCGGGCTCATGCGCTCAGCCTGAGCTCGACGAAGTACTCCTCCAGTCGCGGCAGCTGCATGACCGCGCAGCCGGTTTCCTGCTCGATCGCCGCCACGAGCCTTTGCGTGTCGGCGGCGGACCGGGTCGCGAGCACGAACCACATGTTGAAGCGATGCTCGCGCTCGTAGTTGTGCGCGACCTCGGGGTGCGCGTTGACGAGCGCCGCGACGCGCGCGAAATTGGCCGCCGGCACGCGCATCGCGCACAGCGTGAAGGCACCGCCCAGCCGCTCCGCGTCGTACATCGGCCCGAAGCGCGTCAGCACGCCTTTCTCCAGGAGCCGGCGAAGACGGTCGCGCAGTTCCTCTTCACCAATGGTGAATTCCTTTGAGACAACGGCAAAAGGCCGCGGGCAGAGCGGGAAGCCGCCCTGCAGGCCGTTGACGATGGCGCGGTCGATGTCATCCATAGCGGGCGGCGCGCTGGCTGAAGCAGCGGGTGCTGAAGAGCACCGCGCGCGGGAAAGCGCCCAGGCCGCACCCGGCGCCGAGCCGCTGGACTTCGTTGGTCACAAGATCTTTCTGCTTTCCGTGCACCATGCAGTAGAGGTTGTAGGGCCAGTCGGGCAGGGCGCGCGCGCGACGGTAGCAGAGCGTGACGGCGGGGTCGCCCGAGAGCCGCCGCGCGAGAGCGGCGACCTGCTGGTCGGGAACGTCCCACACCGCCATCGCGTTCGCCTCGTACCCGAGGCGGCGGTGGCGGATCACGGCGCCGATGCGGCGGATGCGCCCGTCGGCGAGCATCGCCTTCAGGTGCGAAACGACGTCTTCGTCGCTCATGCCTGCCTTGATGGCGATTGCCGCATACGGCTCCTGGATGAGGGGAAGGCCCTCGACGGTGGCGGCGACGAGCCTGCGCTCCGCCCGCGAGAGCGGGGGAAACGATTCCGGCGCCGCCTCGCGCGGCGCGTCGCCGCTCTCCAGGTCGAAGCCGAGGTCGACGTGGAATTCCTCGAGGAGCGGCAGGCGCAGCACGCGCAGCCCGGTTGCCTCTTCCAATGCTCTTATCGTTTCCTCCACCGTAATCGCATCGCGCCCGGTCACCACGAACCACAGGTTGGTGCGGTGCTCGCGCTCGTAATTGTGGTTGACGCCGGGCTGCTCGCTCACGAACGCCGCGACCTCGGCGAGCCGCTCCGGCGGCACGCTCATCGCGGCGAGCGAGCTCGCGCCGACCGTATTCGGGCGGAAGACCGGGCCGACCCGGTCGATGACGCCCCGCTGCTTCAGGGAGCGCAGCGTCGCGAGCGCCTGGTCCTCGGAAACGCCCATCCCGGCGAACGGCCGCGCGTCGAGCGGAAAGCCGCGCTGCCAGCGGTTCACGAACGCGAGGTCGGCCGCGTCGGGCATCAGAACCCGGTCATCGCCGCGCGCGAGGCGAGGAAGATGCCGCTCGGATTCGCGGCGCGCAG
>CBDDRQ010000001.1:0-5404 GCA_965233125.1 uncultured bacterium | reverse complement strand
CTCTCGGGGGCGCTGGTACCCCTCGGGCTCAAGCGCATCGGCTTCGACCCGGCCACCGCCTCGAGCATCTTCCTCACCACGGCGACCGACGTGGTGAGCATGGGCATGCTGCTCGGCCTGGCGACGATCCTGATCATCTAGAAGAAAAAGGGGTCAGGACCCTTTTTCCGAAGTATTGAAGGCGGAGCCGCTATACGGAAAAAGGGTCCTGACCCCTTTTTATCAGACGTAGATCATCTTCTTCGTCATCCCGCCGTCGACGACGAAGTTCTGACCGGTGATGAAGCCCGCGGCGTCGGAGACCAGGTAGGCGACCAGCTCGGCGATGTCCTGCGCCCGCCCGACGCGGCCCGCCGGGTGCTGCGCGTCGTCCCGACGGGAGACCCTTTGAAATGCAATCCAGCCGGGGCTGATGCAGTTGACGCGCACCTTGGGGCCGAGGCTCAGGGCGAGGGCGTGGGTGAGGGCGACCACGCCCCCCTTCGCGGCGGCGTAGGCCTCGGTGTCGGGCTCCGATTGCAGCGCGCGCGTCGAGGCGATGTTGACGATGGCCCCGCCGGCGGCGCGCAGGTGCGGCACCGCGTGCTTCGCCATCAGGAACATCCCGGTCAGGTTCACGCCGATGCGCCGGTTCCATTCGGCGAGGGCGAGCTTTTCCACCGGCCCGGTGTCCGGCCCGGTGATGCCGGCATTGTTGACGAGCGCGTCGAGCCGGCCGAAGCGCCTCGCCGCGGCGCGCACGCAGGCGCGCACGTCGGGCTCGCGCGACACGTCGCAGCGGTGGAAGTCGAAATCCGCGCCGCGTCCCGCCGGCGCCTTCACGTCCGCCACCGCGACCCGGTAGCCGCGCTGGGCGAGCAGGCGCGCGATGGCGCGGCCGATGCCCTGCGCGCCGCCGGTCACCAGGGCCGCTTTTTTGGAGTATTCTGAAGTCATCGGTTTTCTCGAAAGGGGGGAGGCCATGCAGGTGAAGGAGATCCTCCGCGTCAAGGGTAGCCGGCTTTTGAGCATCGAGCCATCGGGCCGCGCCGTGGACGCGGTGTCCACCATGGCGAAGGAGAACCTCGGCTCGCTGGTCGTGCTCGAGCGCGGGCGCCTCATCGGCATCCTCACCTTCCACGAGATCCTGAGCGCGCTCGCCGAGCGCGGCGGCGCGCTCGACGACACGCGCGTAGCCGACCTCATGGAGCGCGACCCCGTGTGCGCAGCCCCCGACATGGAAGTGAACGACCTGCGCCGCACCATGCTCGAGAGCGGCGCGCGCTACCTGCCGGTGCTGCAGGGCGACAAGCTGCTGGGCGTGATCTCCTTCCGCGACGTCGCCAAGGCGGTGCTGGAAGAGCAGGATTTCGAGAACAAGATGTTGAAGGGCTACATCAAGAACTGGCCTGCCTGAAGTCTCTTGAAGCGACGTAGTTTCCTCGCCTGGGGCGGCGCCGGTGCCTTGGGAATCGGTTCACTCGCTGCGTGGCGATACTGGCCTGAGCAGGGGCTGTGGAACCCCTGCCTCGCGCCGCTGCCGCGGCGGCTCGCGACGCACGAGCTGGTGCGCGCGGCCTGGAGCGGCATCGACGCCGCCCGGGTCTGGGACGCGCATGCCCATCTCGTCGGCACCGGCGACAGCGACAGCGGCATCTTCGTCAACCCGGCGATGCTGAGCCTCGCCAGCCCGGCGCAGTACGCGCGGCGGCTGTTCTTCCTGAACGCGGGCTGCGCGCATGACGCGAAGGGCAGCGTCGACCGCGCCTACGTCGAGCGCCTGCACAACCTGCTCGATGCCATGCGCGGCACGAAGCTCCTGCTCTTCGCCTTCGACCGCACGCACGACGAACGCGGCGAGCCCGACCTGGAGCACACCGCGTTCTACGTGCCCGACGCGTACGCGCGCGACATGGCGCGCGCGCACCCGCAGTACTTCGAGTGGGCGGCCTCGGTGCATCCGCATGCGCGCGACGCCCTCGAGCGCCTCGAGCAGGCGAAGCGCGAGGGCGCGCGCGCTGTGAAGTGGCTCCCGGCAGCGATGGGGATCGATCCGGCTTCTTCAAGAATTCAAAAATATTACGAAACCCTGAAGACCGTTGACCTGCCTCTGATATCCCACGCGGGCGAGGAGCGCGCGGTGCTCGGGCGCGACGCGCACGACTACGGCAACCCGCTGCGCCTGCGCCGCGCGCTCGATGCGGGCGTGCGCGTGGTGGTCGCGCACTGCGCCTCGATGGGCTCGGACCGCGACCTCGACCGGGGCCCGAACGGGCCTTACGTCGATAGCTTTTTCTTGTTCTCGAGAATGATGGAAGAGCGCCGGCATGAGAAGAACCTGTTCGGCGACATTTCGGCCATGACGCAGATCAATCGCGCCGGGCCGGCGCTCAAGCGCGTGATCGAGGACGAGAGCTGGCACGCCCGCCTCCTGAACGGCTCGGACTACCCGCTGCCCGGCGTGATGCCGCTCTTCTCCGTGCAGCATCTCGTCTCTATCGGCCTTCTTTCCCAGTCCTTTTCCGAAGTGCTCACCGAGATCCGCCGCCATAATCCGCTGCTCTTCGACTTCGTGCTCAAGCGCGCGCTGCGCTCCGGCGGGCGGGCGCTGCCGCCGCGCGTGTTCGAGACGCGCGCATTTTTCATGCGATCATCGCCCCATGTCGGGCAATAGTTTCGGCCTTCTCTACTGCGTCACCTCGTTCGGCGAGTCGCACGGGCCCGCCTACGGCGGCGTGGTGGACGGTTGCCCGCCCGGGCTGGCTCTTTCCGTCGGAGATATTCAAGTGGAGCTGGACAGGAGAAAGCCCGGCAGCTCGCGCCACGTCACGCAGCGCAAGGAGTCCGACAAGGTCGAGATCCTCTCGGGCGTCTACGAGGGGCGCACCACCGGCACCGCGATCGGTTTCCTGATCCGCAACGAGGACCAGCGCCCGAAGGACTACGCGGGAATCGCCGAGAAGTTCCGCCCGGGGCACGCCGACTACACCTACTTCCAGAAGTACGGCCTGCGCGACGCGCGCGGCGGCGGGCGCGCCTCGGCGCGCGAGACCGTGGTGCGCGTCGCCGCCGGCGCGATCGCCAGGAAGTGGCTGCGCGAGCGCTACGGGGTCGAGATCTGGGGTTATCTGGCCGAGCTCGGAACGATGAAAATACCGTTCGAATCGAGAGCGGCCATTTCCTCCAATCCCTTCTTTGCCGCGAACGCCGGCATGGTGACGCAGCTCGAGAAGTTCATGGACGGGCTGCGCAGCAGCGGCGACTCGTGCGGCGCGCGCGTGAACGTGGTGGCGGGGGGCGTGCCCCCCGGATGGGGCGAGCCGGTCTACGGCCGGCTCGACGCCGACATCGCCGGCGCGATGATGTCGATCAACGCGGTCAAGGGCGTGGAAATAGGCGCGGGTTTCGGCGCCATCACGCAGAAAGGAAGCGAGCACGGCGACGAGATGACGCCGCAGGGCTTCCTCTCCAACAACAACGGCGGCGTCCTGGGCGGCATCTCGAGCGGCCAGGACATCACCGTGTCGATCGCGCTCAAGCCCACCTCCAGCATCCGCCTGCCGCGCCGGACCATCGACGCGCGCGGCGAGCCGGCGACGGTCCAGACCACGGGCCGGCACGATCCCTGCGTCGGCATCCGGGCGACGCCGATCGCCGAAGCCATGCTTGCCTGCGTCCTGATGGACCACGCCTTGCGCCACCGCGCGCAATGCGGCGATGTCGCGACGCCCCTCAAGGTAGAAAATGCCAAGAAAATCAATTAAAGTATGGTCATAAAACCCCCAAGAGAGAAGAACATGAGCAACAAAGGGCAGTTGCTACAAGACCCATTTCTGAACACGCTGCGCAAGGAGCATGTTCCGGTCTCGATCTACCTGGTGAACGGCATCAAGCTGCAGGGCCAGATCGAGTCCTTCGACCAGTACGTGGTGCTGCTGCGCAACTCGGTCACGCAGATGGTGTACAAGCACGCGATCTCGACCGTCGTGCCCTCGCGGCCGATCAGCCTCGGGCCGGACAAGGAAGCAGAGCCGTCCTGAGAAGCATTTGATAGAGGAACGCGCCGCAGCCGCCGATCCGCAGGCGGCGATCATCGTTTGCCTGGACTTCGGCGACGCCGCCCACGAGGAGAGCGTCGCGGAGGTCGTGCGCCTGGTCGAGAGCGCCGGCGCGCGGCGCCACAGGGTCGTCCAGGGACGGCGCAGCCGGCCGGACCCGAAGTTCTACGCCGGCCGCGGCAAGATCGAGGAGATCGGCCGCGCCGCCGAGGCGCTGAACGCCGCCTTCGTCGTGTTCAACCACGCGCTGTCGCCGGCGCAGGAGCGCAACATCGAAAGGGAGCTGAAGCGCCGCGTCATGGATCGCACCGGCCTCATCCTCGCCATCTTCGCGCAGCGCGCGAAGACCAACGAGGGCAAGGTGCAGGTCGAGCTCGCCCAGCTCGAGCACCTGTCGACGCGGCTGGTGCGCGGCTGGAGCCACCTGGAGCGCCAGCGCGGCGGGCTGGGCGCCACCGGCGGCCCCGGCGAGAAGCAGATCGAGCTCGACCGGCGTTACATTGCGAACAGGGTTCGATCTTTGAAACAGAAATTGGGTGTTTTGAGAAAGCAGAGAAGCGTTCAGCGGCGCGCGCGGGCGCGCGGCGAGGTGCTCTCGGTGTCGATCGTGGGCTACACCAACGCCGGCAAGTCGACGCTGTTCAACGCGCTGGCGGGCGCGAAGGCCTACGAGGCCGACCAGCTCTTCGCGACCCTCGACACCACCACGCGCCGGGTCTGGATTCCCCGCGCCGGCAACGTGGTGGTCTCCGACACGGTGGGCTTCATCCGCGACCTGCCGCACGGGCTGGTCGCCGCCTTCCGCGCCACCCTGGAGGAGACCGTGCACGCCGACCTGCTGCTGCACGTCGTGGACGCGTCCTCGCCGGCGCGCCAGGAGCAGATCGAGGCCGTGAACCAGGTGCTGGCGGAGATTCCCGCCGGCGATGCCCCCCGCATCATGGTCTGGAACAAGATCGATCTCGCGGGGCTCGAGCCCGCGGTCGAGCGAGACCAGTATGGTAGGATTTCCCGCGTCTTCGTCAGTGCGCGCACGGGCGCCGGCCTGCAGGGGCTGCGCGGCGCAATCGCCGAGTTCGCGCAAACCCGCGCGGCTGAAAGAGGCGCGGCGGCACAGCCGGCTCATACTCACTAGAACATCCAAATGTCCTTGAACGACCCCAACTGGGGACGCGGCTCCCGCGGCCCGCAAGGTCCCGGCGGCGGCAACCAGGGCCCGCCGGACCTCGACGAGCTGTGGCGCAACTTCAACCGCAAGCTGAACGAGCTGTTCGGCCGGCGGCGCCGGCACGGCGGCGACGAGCCGCCGGGCGGCGGCGGCCCCTCGGGCAAGGCCATGGGCGGCGGCGCCGGGCTGCTGCTCGCCC